>SMDP01000363.1 GCA_012911965.1 Geitlerinema sp. P-1104 | reverse complement strand
GGAGTTAATCGCCAGTTTGCAGGAGGAACGGCGTCAACGGTTAGTGGCGGAGCGAACCCTAGAGGAGTTGGAACAGCGGCAAACTCAGGTGAAGCGGCGGACTCGTTGGCTGAGTGCGGCTGGGGTCATTGTTATAGCGGTGTCGTTGGGTGCGGTGGTTTGGGGAAATCGAGAGTTGAAAACGGCACGGTTGATGACGAAGACGGCACAGTTGATTACGCGATTGGAGCGCGATAGTCATTCAGCGTTGCAACAGTTTGAGCGTAATCATGAGTTAGAAGCACTGTTAACGGCAACGCGAACAGCTCGAGAGTTGCAGCAGGCAACGCCTCCTGGCCAGAACTATGGGACGATGCGACCGATTGTAAGTCTTAGTGAGGTTCTACGAAATATCCGTCTTCGCCACACATGGGAGGCTCATTCAGGTATCTTCATCAGTGCGGAGTTTAATGGGGATAGCACGATGGTAGTCTCGGCTTCATTGGACGGAACGGTGAAGCTGTGGGATGCGGGGACTGGGGAACTCCTCCATTCCTTTGAAGCTCATTCGCGTGAGGTCAGGAGTGCGGAATTTAATGGGGATGGCACGATGGTAGTCTCGGCTTCATTGGACGGAACGGTGAAGCTGTGGGATGCGGGGACTGGGGAACTCCTCCATTCCTTTGAGGCTCATGAGGATAGGGTCAATAGTGCAGCGTTTAATGGGGATGGCACGATGTTGGTCTCGGCTTCATTAGACCGAACGGTGAAGCTGTGGGATGTCAGTAATGGGGAACTCCTCCACTCTCTTGAAGCTCATTCGCGTGAGGTCAGGAGTGCGGAATTTAATGGAGATGGCACGAGGGTAGTCTCGGCTTCATTGGACGGAATGGTGAAGCTGTGGGATGTGGAGACTGGGGAACTTCTCCACTCCCTTGAGGCTCATTCGGGTGGGGTCAGGAGTGCGGAGTTTAATAAGGATGGCACGATGGTGCTCTCGGCTTCATTGGACGGAATGGTGAAGCTGTGGGATGTGGAGACTGGGGAACTTCTCCACTCCCTTGAGGCTCATTCGCGTGGGGTCACAAGTGCGGAGTTTAATGGGGATGGCACGATGGTGCTCTCGGCCTCCGATGACGCAACCGTGAAGCTGTGGGATATTAGCCATGGGGAACTCCTCCACTCCCTTAAGGCTCATTCCGGTCCGGTCAGTAGTGTGGAGTTTAATGGGGATGGCACTAGAGTAGTGTCAGCTTCAGGGGACGGAATGGTGAAGCTGTGGGATGTGGGGACTGGGGAACTCCTCCGCTCCCTTGATGCTCATGAGGATAGGGTCAATAGTGCAGCGTTTAATGGGGATGGCACGATGGTGCTGTCGGCTTCAAGGGACGGAACGGTGAAGCTGTGGGATGTGGGGACTGGGGAACTTCTCCACTCCCTTGAGGCTCATTTGGGTCCGGTCACGAGTGCAGAGTTTAATGGGGATGGCACGATGGTGCTGTCGGCTTCAGAAGACGGAACGGTGAAGCTGTGGGATGTCAGTAGTGGCGAACTCCTCCACTCCCTTGAGGCTCATTCGGATTGGGTCGGGAGTACGGAGTTTAATGGAGATGGCATGAGGCTGGTCTCGGCTTCAGAGGACGGAACGGTGGAGCTGTGGGATGTGGGGACTGGGGAACTCCTCCGCTCCCTTGATGCTCATTCGAGTTCGGTCACGAGTGCGGAGTTTAATGGGGATGGCACGATGGTGCTGTCGGCTTCAAGGGACGGAACGGTGAAGCTGTGGGATGTCAGTAGTGGCGAACTCCTCCACTCCCTTGAGGCTCATTCGGGTGGGGTCAGTAGTGCGGAGTTTGATGTAGATGGCACGAAGGTGGTCTCCGCTTCAGAGGACGGAACGGTGAAGCTGTGGGATGTGGGGACTGGGGAACTCCTCCATTCCTTTGATGCTCATTCGGGTCCAGTCATCAGTGCCAAGTTTAATAAAGATGGCACGATGGTGGTCTCGGCGTCAGACGACGGGACCGTCAAAATTTGGAAAGTGGAAACCTTAGATGAACTCCTCGATCGCGCCTGTGACTGGTTGCGACCCTACCTCACCTCTAATCCTAACGTCACCGAGGCCGACCAAGCTCTCTGCAACATCCCCCCACCCGAAACTCCCCCCAGCAACTAACCCCGACTCATCGACAAGCACCGCACCTCAGCCTATACTGCACCCCAGAAAGCACCCAAACAGCCGCCATGAGCCAACGACCAATTCAGCAAATACGACAAGGGGATTGTTGCCAAGTACAAAATTGTAGGGGCGAAAAATTTTTCGCCCCTACAGTACCGGATATAATCTGCCATCAATTTTCCTTATCACCCTGAACCCAAAAGACCGAAACTCAACAAATTATTCCCGACTAACCCAGCCATCCCTCAGCCAAACCAAATCCCCGGCTTCTGTAAACCGCATCTATCCAAAAACCGGGGATTACACCATTTTTTGAAATCCTTGCCAGACATACATACCGAAGAGGGCGAACCCTTGTGGTCGCCCCTACAGACATCTATGGTACGAAGGCATGAAACATGGTATTAAAAACGAACCGTCCGCCTTAACCTTTATAGTTCAAACGCACTTTTCAACTGACTTGTCCAAGCCTGAACCCGCTCTTCCGTCATCTCCGGCTGATTATCCTCATCGAGGGCCAAGCCAACAAACTTACCATCCCGCACCGCCTTCGACTCCTCAAACTCATAGCCATCCGTCGGCCAATAGCCAACCGTTGCACCCCCTAATTGAGAAAT
>SMDP01000362.1 GCA_012911965.1 Geitlerinema sp. P-1104 | reverse complement strand
TTCCCCCCACGGCAGTATCTGACTCCCAGAATACCCTCGTCGTTAGTCCCACAGCCGTCTCTCAACCGCCGGCTGTTGCGCCGAACCCGGTGCCAGCTTCTGCGGGAATGTCGGATTGGCAAAAAGCCATTTTAACTGGGGGGGTGATGGGGATATTTTTAATTGGGGGATTGGTGCTATCACGGCCGAGTTCCAATAATGGGGACTCAGACAGTACCACAGCCGACTCCGGTGAGGTTACAGAGTCCTCCGTTGCTGAAGCAGAAACCATTAATCAGTCAGGGGAACCAGAAAATACTGACACAGCCCCTGCTCCCACACCAATTCCTACTCCTGAACCCACCGCAATTCCTACTCCTGAACCCCCGCCTTCCATCTCTCAGGCACGAACATTAGGCTGGCTTAGAATTGGGGCCGTTGAAATTAACAAAAGTCATCATAATACGGGTATAAATTTAATTAGAACTACTCAACCCGTCACGATTTCACCACCCCTTATGCCACAAATAGGTGATGAGGTAATTATCGCTAATAATGTTAATTTAAGGGTTGACCATCCTAAACCTCCAAACTATAGATTAGCTGAACAAATTAGTGTGATGCCAGTCGGGCAGAAGGTCGTTATTCAGGATTTGGTAAGTTTTGTGGATACGACGGTCGATTCTCCATATCCTGCCGTTTGGGCAAAAATTGGAGTTCGTTAGTATCCAATCGGACTAGACTACGACCAATCGTTAAGCTTATAAGATTTACTACCTAGAAAGGATGAACTTGTCACCATTTAGGTCTTGCGTTCTGAGACTCTCTCTCCTCCCTCTACCCCCTGAATAGTTGTAACCATTCAGAGGGGTATGGTGTAAACTAGGAGAGATAGAAGAAAGCATAACGATAGGCGGCATCAAAATTCCTCGTGCAGACTGAGAAAGGATCCCGGAAAGTCTGGAAGATTTGGTGAGGAATCAAAAGCAACGAATCGCCGCCATTGAAGAATGTTTTCTCTATAAATGTGTTACTACGATACCTAAGTGTATTAGAATTTAAATTGATTCAGTTGTATGGAAGTTCAACTCGACGCTTGTCCTATGTCACTACATTTTGTTACTCAAGTCCTTGGTCGATTCTCAAAACCAGAATTTCAATATGTTAGACCCAGAAAAGTTTACGCAAAACCCACTTTTAACCAAAAAGGAACAAAGTTGTATTACTATGTTTATTTTAAAGACTCTTGGGGAATGGATGCTGCCTTGGGTTTAGAAATGTATTCTGACAAAGTCCGTTTTACGAACTGGAGAAAACCAAAAGAACCAAATTATGCACAACTCTTTGATCGGTTTATTAAATTTCACTCCTGCGCATATGAGGAATTAGAAGATTTATTGTATTGTACAAAGGATCCAGGAGCAACAAGATCGGAGGGAAACCTGACTATGCTAAAAGTTGATGAAATGTCCAAAAATTGGGGAATTCAAAGACGTGAGATGATTAATACTCTTCAGGTTGCTTATGAGCTTTTATGGGATGCGGAAGAGAATAATTGGATAGGAGAAGTTGCGTGGAATTCCGGAGAATTTATAGGTTGAGAAGTAGGAAGCATAGAATGAATGAAAGTTTAATTTGACATTTGACTCGTCAGGAGATTTGGCTGAAAAGAGTTATAGGTCGCGTTTGTTAAGGCGGTCTAACAGACCCAGATGAGAGATGTTGCTATTGTTAAGCATTCATCTTTAAGCCCTACTCAACGGTGCAATCACCGTTAAGGCTTGCGGCAAACATTCCACCTCAACAGGGGTCGTCTCCACCACATCCCCATCAATAACAATATTCTTCGCCGGATTTGCCGTAACTCGTAGCTTAGCCGCCCGTAAACAGATGATATCGTCCCGTTGGGTCTCCGTTTTCAAAATTGCCGCTCCCACCATGCTCGTGAGGGCGTTAAGTGCCTGCAAACGGTTTTCCGTTGTACCAATGGTGATCTCTAAGACCCCATCATCGGGAATCGTCTCCCCGAAGCCTTGGGCCAAAATCGAGGTGGGGGGAGCCAAGTTGGCGATGGTAATGGCATCAGCCCGGAAGCTGCGCACGTCTCCATCTATCTCGATTTCTGCGTCAAACTGCTCTCCCTGATTGAACTGCTGCACGCCCCCCCAGAGATAGGCCAATACCCCCCAGCGGTCTTTCTTCTCCCGATCAGCCCATTCCACCACATCCGCTTCAAAACCAATTCCCGCCAGGAGAATCATTACCCGCTCATTGCAACGAGCCGCATCGATGACTCGTGTGGTTCCAGAAAGCAACAAATCACAGGCCCCACCAATGTTCTGGGGAATCCCGAGGGCACTGGCGAAGGCATTGGCGGTTCCTCTGGGAATTACCCCGAGGGGAATTTCTGTATGTAAGAGGGCATCGGCGACGGTGGAGACGGTTCCATCCCCCCCTGAGGCAATCACGAGATCCGTCCCTGAGGCGATCGCCTGCTTCACTAACGCCTTCAAATCCGTTTCGGCTTCCGTAATCCAGACATTGAGATCCAGTCGTCCCTGGAGTCTGTCCCGAATCATCCCTAGTTCGCGATCAGGATTGCCTTGGCCAGCGGCGGGGTTAAAGATGAGGTGGGCGACGCGATGGGTAGCCAGTTCCTGAATCACGGCGGTGGCGGTGGCCAAGTTGGTGGCTAGAGGCACATTATGAACATTACACACCCGCAACAGGGCTTGAATGTCCGGTTCATGGGGTTGGGCGTAGAGGGGATCAATCAGGAAAATGACGGCAATGACATCCC
>SMDP01000361.1 GCA_012911965.1 Geitlerinema sp. P-1104 | reverse complement strand
TGCTGTGCGAATCATTTCGTCAATGACCGCAAACTGCTTGACAGAACCTCTGAGCTTGGCTTCAAGTACGAACATGACCAAGAAACTAGCTTTATAGCTCCATATTACCATGACTTTTGTTGATGGGTCGCCATTCATCTCGGCACTCAATTCAAGATTAGAGTGCGATCCTTCTTTCGAAATTGAGGTAAGTAACTTTTCTAATGGATTCAGAAGAACCGAATTAAGTTTCGTCCACCATATCCAAAATCTGGTTGTACAAGGCTGGAGAGACTCTAAATTCTGATGTGGCAATCATAGCGTCTATCAATGGCTTGACGGTAGCAATCAAATTTTTCCGTTTAGCTTCAACCAAAATACCCAGCAAACCTGTAATTCTCACTCAATCGCGATCAGCTTCTGCTCGACCACGACGCTCATCAATTAACAGCAAATCAGCCTTGAGTTCCAGGACAAGGGCGACCGCTTCAGATTCACCCGGATCTAACCTCGCCTCATTTTGAATGGCAGCTAGATTCGTGATCACTGATGTATCACTAATGACAATCACAGTCGCCCCAACTCCCGTAGATTCTTCAAGTCCAGTTCAAAATCCTCAACATCGTAGGAGTAAAGGGGGATATGACGCTGTTTGAGGAGTTGACGAAAGGTGTTAGGTGGCATCTCCGCGAGTTGACTGGCATACCCCAGGGTTAAACGGCCCGTTTGAAACAGGTGTAATGCAATTTCCTGCCGAAACTCACTGGGGGTAAGCCGAGACGCTTGCAAGATTTCGTCTGAAATGATGACACTCATAGTAGGATGACCTCGTCAGGTGTAGTTGTAGGGTGACTTTTCTCTATTGCTCATGGGGCTATAACCATTGTTGCATTTGCTCGTCGAGGTCATTGGAGTAAGTTCTATCGATTACCAGGGCCACCATCCTGCGTATCCCTTTCTGTTGATCGGCATAGACAGGGTCAATCTCGTTAAGGAGGATCTCCTCATCCCGCTCTGAAACATCCTGTTGACCAGACTGACCTAAGCCTGCAACAGAGAGCAAAACGTTTTGTTGACAAAGATCAGGTTTCTTATCCTGAGACGATTTATAGCGTAAGTAGTCAAGAAAATTTGCCAACTCTAACAAAACCTCATCAGGCAGAGCATTTATTACCTCAACAAGATCTTGCCGCTCTACTGTTGTTTTAGACATGGCTATATTGCTACTGACACAGTGTTGCTACTCTATTCTAGCCTCTCAGTAAGTCAACGAGCCGCGATCGCATCTTGCTCATCAGCCGGCAAAGTTTTCAATTCGATAAGATTTAACGGTGAAATTAGCCTGTGCCTAGCGGTTATACGGTTGCTCCATTTTTAGTCCTGGAATGACTCGATAATGCTTAGTATTGAAGGTGCAAAGGGTAAAGCCCTGACCTACACAGGCAGCTATCAAAGCATCAATTAATCCCACTTTATGTGACAAATGGTAAGTCGTGAAATCTGAGAGAGCACGCGCACAGTCAATTTCAGTAGGTCAGACTACAGGTAGTGGTGCGACAAGTTGCAAGGCTTTACGAACTTGTTGCTTATTTTGTGCGTCCTGAATCAACTCCATAACAACGAAGCCAGGAATATTTGGCAGTTCTTGAAGAGAGGCAAACCAACTTAAAGCAGGTGTAAAGCCCCTTTGAAGGTCAATAAAAATATCGGTATCAAGTAAATATATGGAGCCACCTAGAATCACTAACGGGTTTCGGCTTCACGACGTAATCTGCGAGCATATTCTTGACTATCGGTAATATCAGGACGAGAATTGATAATTCCGCTACTTTCCCAGTAGGTAACAAGTTCTGCACCTGTTTTTGGCGGGTTTTGAAGAAACGGGCGAAACGATAGGACACGCAAAATATACTCAGTTATAGGTAGCTTTAACTGAGATGCCTCAAGAGACAGTTCATCTTCTAATTCTGCTGGCAGATCTAGAGTGACAATCATTTTAATCCTCTATTTTTTAGTAAGTAGTCAAGAAAATTTTCCAACTCTACCAAAACCTCATCAGGCAGAGCATTTACTACCTCAACAAGATCTTGCTGCTCTACTGTTGTTTTAGACATAGCTATATTGCTACTGACACAGCATTGCCACTCTATTCTAGCATCTCAGCAAGTCAACGAGCCGCGATCGCATCTTGCTCATCAGCCGGCAAAGTTTTCAATTCGGCGATCGCACGCTCAAGCAACTCAGTCATTGCTACTTCACCCAGAACTTTGTGCCCATTCTATCGATGATCGCGGCTCTCAGGCAGATTGAGCATAGCGCGATCGCGCTCTTGGAAAGTGGGTAGACTTCCCAGATTCTGCCAATGTTGTTGAAAAGTAGGCATTGTCTCCAAAAACATCACATCCCCACCTTGATAAGATTTAACGATTGCGTTGTGCCGCTGTCGCTAACACGCTGCTAACAGTACCTCTTCTACAGGCTTTGGCACTTCAATCGTGTAAAACCGATTTGCAGAAAAAGCGTAATCCTCACCGCTCTCATCAATGACTCGAACCAGCCCGTTTTTGCTTGCTTCCTCATCAACAATCACTCGGTATATTTTGCCAACTTCCAATGATGCTTTATAGCCTTCATTATTCAGGCATACCGCGAACTGATTTGATCGGACTTGCTCGGTTTTCATAGTCAATCTAGAAATGATAGCTTGAGCTTGAACTCTTTTTTGCCGACCCCATGAGCCTCATACCAGTGGATCTCCGCTAACCGTATCATACCGTTTGGAAGCTGAACTTGGGCAATA
>SMDP01000360.1 GCA_012911965.1 Geitlerinema sp. P-1104 | reverse complement strand
GGCTCCCCATAGACCCAAGAATCCCCACGCCGTGATAGCTGGGGAGTGTCAACGTGAGATTGATCATCCCTGCTTAGCGGGAATTAGCTTCACCGGTTCCCCAGGTCAATGGCATAATGCCTACAAGTATCTCTGCCCTTGTTCGTCCTCTGTTCGTTGCCCTGCTATGACTAACCCTCTCTTTAGCGCCCTCGCCATCGCGGCCCTAGTTCTGCTGGCCCTCGTCACGGGCGGGATTACCTATCTCACCTTTGCCGAATGGCGCGATCGCCGTCGCCAGGATCGAGAAAAACGCGAACAACGGTAACCCATAAACCTGAAGCAAGCCCAACCCCCTGTGCTATATTGGTTAATTGCTGAGTTAACCGATCCTCGAAACCTATCTTATGTCTCTGACCCAAACCGAAAAGCAAGAAATTTTTTCCCAATACCAGACCCACGAAACCGATACTGGGTCAGCAGAAGTCCAAGTTGCCATGCTTACCGAGCGCATCAACCGCCTCAGTATGCACCTACGCAGCAACAAGAAGGACTACTCCTCCCAGCGCGGACTCATGAAAATGATTAGTCAGCGTAAAAGCCTTCTCGGCTATATCCGCAAAAGAAGCGAAGAGGACTATCGCAACCTAATCACCCGTCTCGGGATTCGCGGTTAAGTCCCCCCCTGCCCCTGCTGTTCCCTTGCCGTTACCCTCCCACCCAACCATGGCTTCCGACTCCTCCCGCGATCGCCTGCCCTTCGAACCGGCAAAGAAGCGCAAAAAAGACAAAGCCCCCAAATCCCCAACCCAAGGAGAATCGGGGGCCGCTAGTCCCAAAGCCACCGCTTCGGCGAGTTCCGCCAAAACCAGCGACAGCCCGGCCCCAAGCGTCAAGAACCCAAGTGTCAAAAAACAGCCCATCCCCGAAGCGGTGAGTCGTCGGATGATCACTCGCATGGCCCTATTCAGTGGGACTCCCACCAGCTTAGGAGTCCTGAGCCTCCTCGGGAGCTACTTTATCATTCAAAAAGAGTGGTTTCCCCTCCCCAGCATCGCCGTCCTACTTGTCAGTAGTGGCTTATTTGGCTTAGGAGTCCTAGGATTGAGCTACGGACTCCTCTCCGCCTCTTGGGATGAAGACGATCCCGGCAGCAAACTGGGGTGGCGAGAGTTCCAAACCAACTTTGGACGAATGCGACAAGCCTGGAAGAAAGAATAAACGTTACCAATCGGGGGGTCGCCAAACATCAGGCCAGCCCAGACAACGCATATCCGTACCATGGTCAACGGCAAGGGGTGAGTCGCGAGACTGACCTCTTTTTTATTGAGAAAGGCTTTATACCATATTTTTTGATTTATGTCAATAGCAAAGCCGCGCCAAAAATCTGAATAGAATAGAAGATAGATTCCATTAATCACCCGATGCCATCGGGACTTGGCTGGCTATCATCGCCAAATATTGTGTTATAGGAGAAAACCTGAATGATCATTGTTATGAAAGTGGGGACTCCCCAAGAGGAAATCGATCGCCTCAACCAGGAGATGTCCTCCCGGGGACTCACCCCAGAAACCATTTTCGGACGCTATAAAGTCGTCATCGGCTTAGTGGGAGACACCGCCGAACTCGACCCCTTACAGCTACAAGAAATCAGCCCTTGGATTGAACAAGTCCTGCGAGTTGAAGAACCCTTCAAACGGGCCAGTCGCCAATTCCGTCACGGAGAAGCCAGCGACATCTCCGTCACCACCCCCGAGGGGCCCGTCCTCTTCGGAGAACATCAGCCCGTCGTCACCATCGCCGGTCCCTGTTCCGTCGAGAGCGAAGAGATGATTGTCGAAACCGCCCTGCGCGTCAAAGCCGCCGGCGCCAAATTCCTGCGGGGAGGCGCCTACAAACCCCGCACCTCTCCCTACGCCTTCCAGGGTCATGGGGAAAGCGCCCTCGGCCTCCTCGCCAGCGCCCGGGAACAATCCGGACTCGGCATCATCACCGAAGTCATGGATGCCGACGACATCGAGAAAATCGCCGAAGTGGCCGACGTGCTGCAAGTGGGGGCCCGCAACATGCAGAACTTCGCCCTCCTCAAGAAAATCGGCGCCCAAAACAAACCCGTTCTTCTCAAACGCGGTATTTCCGCCACCATCGAAGAATGGCTCATGGCCGCCGAATACATCCTCGCCGCCGGGAACCCCAACGTGATCCTCTGTGAACGAGGCATTCGCACCTTCGATCGCCGCTATACCCGCAACACCCTCGACCTATCCGTTATCCCGGTCTTGCGCAGCCTCACCCACCTCCCCATCACCATCGATCCCAGTCATGGAACCGGCTGGGCCCCCCTCGTCCCAGCCATGGCCAAAGCGGCGATCGCCGCCGGAACCGATGCCCTGATGGTTGAAGTGCATCCCAACCCCCAAAAAGCCCTCTCCGACGGCGCTCAATCCCTCACCCCCGAGGAATTTGAGGGACTCATGGGTGAACTTGTCATTATCGGCAAAGCCGTCGGACGCTGGGAAAAAGAAGCCGCGTTAGTCTAAGCCCCCCTACCAGGGCAACACCTCCCCATTGGCGTGCCAAAAGGTTCCCGTCGTCTCTAGGGTAAGCTCATCAATCCGCTGCAACAAACCCCCAACGGACTCCGCTGGGGGGATTCCTGTATGGTTGGTCATGGGAGTACTCACCAACCCCGGATGCAGAATCGCCACCGCAATCCCTCGGGGTTTGAGGTCATGAGAGAGAGATTTCCCCGCCATCGACATCGCCACTTTCGACATCCGATAGCCATAGGACCCCCCCGAGGTATTATC
>SMDP01000036.1:20442-26943 GCA_012911965.1 Geitlerinema sp. P-1104 | reverse complement strand
GAAGGCTTGCGTTGGCTACGCTTGCGAGGAACCAATGCCAACGGGGCCACGGTTCACAACCAAATTCTCTATATCACCGTCACCCGTGACGCAGAAACCCTCGGGGAACCCCTGACTCTGAAAACTCGCCGCCAAACCTGGTTTAAAGTTGCCCCCCGAGATAGTGCCAGCCTTGGAGATGGTCAAAAACTGCAATTGCCAGCGGATTTAGAAGTCCAGGTGGAACAATACGCCTATATTGACGGCCATCTACAAGTTCGCCTGACAGACTCCCTCAACCCCATCGGCCCATTTGGCTATCTCTTTGAACCTCATGTGGAATTGCGTAAGGGCGATCGCCCCTTCGTCTTCCAAGTTAGCAATCTCCCGGAGGTTCCCGCCCAGGCCCAACTCCTCGTCACCCATAACACCTACATCAAAACCTCCACCGAACCTGCATCCACCCTCCCCGCCAACGTCAAAGCCCGCCTCCTCAAAGGACAAACCTTTGCCATTCGCGGCTATGCCTCCATCGCCGGTCATTTCCGAGTTACCCTAACGGAATCTATCCCCGGATTTGGCAATATCGGCTATATCTTCTGGCAACATGTACAACTGGTTCGCGATGGCAAATCCCTTCCCTACGACCCAGAAGCCCTGACGGTGACCATGCGTCAGCAAACCATCCTCAAACGCCGTCCTGTCCCCAGTGGTGAACTTAACAGCAGTGACCGAGTGACCCTGCCTCTCGGTCGCGTCTATGGAGTCAGCAGTTACGCCACCGACCCCCCCTCCAATCATGTGCGCGTTTCCTTAACGGAGGAATTACCTGGATATGGCAACACCGGTTATCTGTTTGCCGATCATATCTGGGTGCGACGAGGGGCCGATGGGGTTGAGTTATTCCCGCCCCCTGCCCCGGTGGCCCCGCCAGTAACGTCTCTCCCGAGTCGTAAAGAACTGAATGTGCCCTATTTCTCACAACGGGACAATCCTGAGTATTCTTGGGCTACCTGCAACCCCACCTCGGCAGCCATGGTCTTGTACTACTACGGGGTACGGCCCACGGTGCGGCGACTCCTTTCTGATGAGTTATTTCAATGGATTGTGCGCCGCTATGGTATCGGCGGGCAAACGGACCATGGGGCCTTATCGGCGGTGATTCGGGCCTATGGCTTCCGCACCACGTTCAGTACCCGGCGGCGTTGGGCGGAAATTGATAAAGAGATTGCCGAAGGTCGTCCGGTCGTATTACCCGGCTATTTCACCGCCACCGGTCACGTGGTCACGGTGATTGGCTATACCCCCTCAGGCCTAATTGTCAATGACCCCTGGGGGAATGCGCTCACGGGTTATCGGGATACTTATGGGGCGCGATTGTTCTATCCCAATGGTTTCTTGTTAGATAAATGTGGCCGAGATGGGGATCTCTGGGCCCACTTTATTTATCCCAATTGAGGTCTTATTAAACCCACCAGGGACGTTCTCCGGTGCGGGGATCAGCTTCAGTCCAGGGAAATAGCCAGATGCGATCGCCCTTCACTTCGACGTGAGCAATTTTCAGGGGTCGGTTCGCTGGCCCCCGCAGCACATTACCTTGGTCATCATAGCGAGATCCATGACAGGGACATTGGAACTCCCCTGCTGTGGCATTCCAGGGGAAGGTACAGCCGAGGTGAGTGCAGTTGTCGACAATTCCCATGGTGTTAAGCTGTCCGTCGGCTTCTACCGTCAGATAGGTGGGTTCACCAGCTAAGCCAGCAATCAAGGCGCGGGTTCCTGGGGGTTGGCTGAGAATCTGTTGCGCGGGGATGGGATGGCCAAGTTTATCTTTGGCCACAATGGCCCCGCTACCGTCACCCTCTTTCGGGGGAACCAGATAACGCAAGGCTGGGTACGCCGCCGCACCGACGGCCGTTGCCACAGTTGCGCCGGTCAGAAAGTTGAGTAACTGACGGCGAGACATATCTGGGGCTGGGTTGTTGTTAATCGGTAGGTTAGTCGTCATAAAATCCTTATTATTGCTTCGTGCAAATCAATAAATCTTCAAATACCGTTGCACTTATTTATATTTTATGTCTACCTAGTTAAACTTTCCATAAAAAAATCGCCTGAAGCGGTGGGGATTCCCCCCACATCTCCAGGCTAACCTCCCGACGCTAAGACCCAGAATCGAGGCGATCGCGCCATTCTTGGTCTAGTTTATCCGATTGTTCAAATTCCTGTTGCAAAACATCCTTTTCTGTGGTATAAGCAAGGTCATCTGTGCCAATAGCCGTTTGTTGGGCAAACTGACGAGCATAATCGAGTTTGGGCCGCAACTGGGGTTCAAGGCGCTTAAACTCCAGGGCCCGTTCCTCACGTTCAGCATTGCGCCGTTGCACCTTCTGATTGCGCCGTTTAATCCAGAAATAGCGCACTAAGGGAACCGTTAAAAAGGCCACCCCATAGGCAATCAACAGCCAATAAATCGAGTCCACAAACGCCACCAAGCCGCCCAATTCTGCGACAAGCTGTTCATCTTGTAAGAGAACCCCTAAAATACCGCCGCCAATAATATTAATAGACCCCAAACCGATAGACAGAGAAATCTGCCCCGAATCCGCTTGACTAAACCTCCAGAGAGATTCCGTTAAATAGGTTTCTACTGGCTTACGACGCTGTTGCTTCGCGGTAACTTGTAACTCGGGGAAGCGATAGACTAACTCCCCTTCTGGACTCACTTCTGGAGAACCGTCAAATTTCGACAAGACGGGAATCATATAATCTTCCGTTTCCCGAGAAAACTGATTGCCCAAATCATCCAAATAGGGAGCAATTTGTTCGGCCACCACAACGCCATTATGATTGCGAATTACCTGGGCGATCTCTTTCCAGCGGCGTTCCTCCAAATCAGCATTGGGATTTCCGTCCCCGAAGAGGAAGGAAAACACCGCTTCGAGGAAATTCAACTCAGAACTATCTTTGCCCGCTTTCGCCTTGCGTCGGCGCTTACGCTCAGGGTTAGGATCATAAAACCAGAAGAGATCCCCAATCCAAAAACGGGGAATGAAGAAAAAGCCGCCCCCCCCACTGCGACTGCTGCTGCGACTACTACTGCTGTTGCTGTCCCGGTTGGAGTTGAGGGCGACGATAATGATCGTAATCGCCACAAAAATGAGAATAATCGAGACAATCAGCAGGGTTCCAAAGGAGATGCGGATGAGATAGAACAGAACATTCCAGATCTTGTCCCACCAGGCCTGAAACCTCAGACGTAGGAACTTCCCGCGCAAAATGTTGCGGAAGTTGCGGGGGAAGTCATAGACAATATCGCCTGTCTCGGCAACTTGTAGATGAGCATTGGCATCAGAGGCCAACGCCAGTAGACCCTTCTGAGCCAGGTTAACATCGAGGCCGGCTTGACTAGCAACGTCGCCGACGGTGACACGGTAGTTGAGTCCTTCTACCGCTTCCATAATCTTGGGGTTGGGAGCCATTCTGTCCTACTTAAACCACCTACTCTCGTTATAACAGATTTAGCCGTGGCGCAGGGACATTTCCATCAGGGAGAAATTCTCGGGAAGGCGAGAGACTCTATGACCATTTCTAGCACTTCCACATCCTGGGGGGCGATCGCCTCTCCATAATCGCCAACGAAAATGTGAACCAGATGCTCACCATCGGGATGGAACAGAGCGGCGTTGTAGGTAATATAGTTGGCGCGAAACTCTTGTATCCAAGTGATGGCCTCTTGTCCAGCGAGGCTAGTTTGCACAAAATCCCCAGTTTCAAAGACGGCTGAATCGACAAAATCCCCAATCCGCTCTAAATGACTCGGGCGGGGTTTAATCTCAACCCGAATATCAGAGACTTGATGGCCCGCACCGATGGGACCATGTTCCATGGCACAGTCGAGAAAGGCAACATCGGTTGGATTACGGATGATAATCCTCTCAACCTGAGGCTCATTCTCTTGAATAATCTGGTAATTCCGAGGAATCTGGAAGCGGAGATCATGGCGGCGAACCACTACATATCGGCGTTCGGGGGAAGGGGAGACTCGGTTCTCGTTGGAACAGGGAGATGAGGGAGGGTTCGCCATTAAGGGAGCCGTGGGAAGGCAGCAAAGTCCCAAGACAGCCGGTACAATTGTCGCGGTGAGCCAATGCGTTTTCATGGTGGAGATTTTCAGGATATGACAAAACAACAGGTGGGACTGCTATTCGGCGGACGCTCTGGAGAACATGAAGTGTCGATTTCGTCCGCTCGGGCGATCGCTAAGGCTCTCCTCTCTGCCGACAATGCCAGTCGTTATACGCTCTATCCCTTTTATATCAGTAAAGTTGGAGAATGGCACGGCCCTGAGGTGGCCCAAGGGGTGTTGGACTCGGGACAGCCTCTCAATGCTGAAGACGGGGATACGGTGAATCTCTGGTGCTTTCCCCCGGAAGCATCCCAGATAACGGTATGGTTCCCGATTCTCCATGGCCCCAATGGGGAAGATGGGACGATTCAAGGCTTATTACAGTTAATGCAGGTTCCCTTTGTGGGATCGGGGGTTCTCGGTTCGGCAGTGGGAATGGATAAGCTGGCCATGAAGTCGGCGTTTGCCCAGGCGGGACTCCCCCAGGTGGCTTATCGAGAGATTCGCCGTCATGAGATTTGGTCCAATCCCTGTGTCTTTCCCAAACTCTGTGATGAGATTGATGCCGTGTTGGGGTATCCCTGTTTTGTCAAACCTGCCAATTTAGGCTCTTCGGTGGGAATTTCTAAGGTGCGATCGCGGGCCGAGTTTGAGGCCGCCTTAGACAGTGCCGCCAGTTACGATCGCCGCGTCATTGTCGAGGCCGCCGTGGCCAACGCGCGGGAAGTCGAATGTGCCGTCCTGGGAACCGACAACCCCCGCGTCTCGGTGATTGGTGAAATTCGCTTTCAAAGTGATTTCTACGACTATGAGACCAAATACACAGCGGGCCAGGCCGATTTATTGATTCCCGCACCTCTCCCGGATACGATTACCCGACAGATTCGTGAGTTAGCGGCCCAAGCCTTCACCGCCGTGGATGCGTCTGGCTTATCTCGGGTGGACTTCTTCTATCAGGAGGAGACGGGGGAGATTTTCCTAAATGAGATCAACACCCTCCCCGGCTTCACCGCCACCAGTATGTATCCCCAATTGTGGGACGCGACGGGGATCTCCTTCCCCGAGTTAGTGCATCAGCTACTAGCCTTTGCCTTGGAAGAAACTGATGGTTAAGGGAGAGTATTTAGACTTTAGCATTCGTCCCTGGACCGCCGGCGATCGCATCCCAGCGGGCCGTTTAATTGCCTCAATTCTCCTCGAATACGGTCTCCCCTGGGAACCCGAAGGGGCCGATCGCGATGTAGTGGAAGTCGAACGCTTCTACATCGAAACCGGAGGCGGATTTTGGGTGGTACACCAGGGAGACACCCTTGTGGGAACCGCTGGATTTTACCCGGTGTCTCGGGGCGATCGCGCGGTGGAATTGCGTAAAATGTATCTCATCCCCTCGGTTCGAGGTCGTGGCTTAGGGACATTTCTGCTGCAAGAATTAGAAGCCGAAATCCAACAACGAGGCTTTCACACCATCTGGGTGGAAACCGCCAGCGTTCTCCAGGAAGCCGTCACCTTCTACGAACGTCACCACTATCTTCCCGCCACTGGAGTTGAGACCGAACGGTGCGATCGCATCTATAGCAAAACCTTCCCCCCCACCTAACTAACCCTCCTTATCTTGCATTAACCATGTCCGAGCTATATGTGTCGTGGTCAGACTATCATCGCACCGTTGAACGTTTGGCGGTACAAATTTATAAATCCCAATGGGAATTTGACGAAATCATCTGTTTGGCCCGAGGGGGATTACGAGTGGGAGATACCCTCTCTCGTATCTTTAACTGTCCCCTAGCGATTCTCTCCACGGCCTCCTATGGTGGCCCAGAAGGACGAGAACAGGGGGAGGTCATTGTCTCCCGTTCCCTCTCCATGACCACATCCCAACTGGGACAGCGGTTGCTGATTGTGGATGATTTAGTGGATTCGGGAGATTCCCTCAAAGCGGTGTTGGCTTGGCTGTATGACCATTATGGTCAGCACATTTCAGAACTGAGAACGGCGGTGTTATGGTGTAAAGCCTGCGCGACCTTTACCCCCGATTATTATGTCCGCTATTTAGAAGATAATCCTTGGATTCATCAGCCGTTTGAAGCCTATGAAAAAATGGATTTATCTACGTTTCCGGAGGATCATTAGGGCATAAGAAACCGGGTTTCTTGGAGAAACTCGGTTTCTGGTATTCGAGTGATTGCTCTCCTTCCCGTCTCCTAAGTGTTTTTAATTACGTATTATTACCAATCGTATTTTCACGCAAACTAGACCCCAATGCGATCGCCGTCACAAGAAACCAGTAAGCGCGATCGCAAAGTGAATTTAAAGTTCTTGTTAAGATGAAAGAAATTGAAGACAACTGGGTAGAGAGATTAGCGTATGACTGCCACACAGGTGCAACATCGAGATTC
>SMDP01000036.1:18001-19999 GCA_012911965.1 Geitlerinema sp. P-1104 | reverse complement strand
GCGCGATCGCCAAAGATGAAGCCGAAATGAGGACCCGCCTGGTCATAATTAGGACTCAGCAAGGCTAACCCATCCTCTCCCGCCTTGAGATAGGCCCAGTCCGTATCCTTCCAAACCAGCGTCATCCCCAGATTTTCATAAAACGCGGCCGCCTTGGCGATATCTTGCACGCAAATGGCCACATGTCCCAGTCGTTTGAGCTGCATATCGTGAATTTTGTTAGCTTATACCCACATTTCTATTGTAGGGCGGTTATTCTGTGGGTGAGCCTTTTCCGTGACACGATGTTTGATCTCGCCAATCTTCCCTATTGGATCTTTCTAGCCGCCGGGATTCTCCTGTTTGTCGTCTCCATCTCCATCGGGGGTGAAGATGACCTCGATGGCGATGGCTTCGATATCCCTATTTTAGGCTGGCTCGGCATTGGCCAGGTTCCCTTAATGCTTCTGTTGGCCGCAGACTTAAGCCTCTGGGGCCTCTTCGGCTGGGTGGCCACCGCCGCCTTGGGTGTTCCGGGAAGTCCCCTGGATTTGGCGGTGTTTGTCATCAGCGGAGGGGTGAGTGTCTTTCTTGGGGGGGCGATCGCCCGGCCCTTGGGCCGCCTGTTTTTCGCCAGTTTTAGCGAAGACTCCAGCAGCGATCGCCTGGTGGGATGTTTAGGAACTGTTAATTCTCCACAACTTCCTCGCCAAACTGATCGTAAAGTGGGCCAAGTCGATGTCGTCGATCCGGCCAAAAATCTGGTTACCGTCAATGTGGTGATTCCCGACGACGCGGAAATTGTCCCCCAGCGGGGAGATACGGTTCTCATTGTTGAACATTGTCCCGACTACTATCTGGCGATCGCCCATAACTCCATCGACTGCGATCGCTGGCTCGGTTCTACCAAGGCCCCCTAATAAGTCCTCAACCAAACCTACAATTATGCTGTATTGGTTAACCCTTCTCCAACACCTATCCACCTCCACCCCCAACCCCACCACCGTTGAGGTGAACCCTCCTTCCCCCCCCACCCCTCTCAAATCCGCCGCCGTTCCGCCACCAGTTCCTGAACCTCCCACAGCCGACAACCCCGAAACCCCACCCGTCATTATCGCCGATCTAGCTCGCGAGAACGATTATCAAGAAATTCACCAAGAAGTGCGAGAAGAGGCGGAACTCCCCGTCATTTATAGTCAAACCGGTTCCATCATTCTCGGCGGAACCGCTGCCGGTATCGTGGGGATTATCGTTCTCATCTTGTTAGGCTTTTGGGCCTACACCCGCGTCTATCAAATTACCCCCAATAACGAAGCCTTTGTGCGAACTGGGGGCTTCCTGGCCAAGAAAAACTCCGTCATTCTCTATGGGGGCTGTATCGTTCTCCCTGGCTTCCATGAACTGACGCGGGTTCCCATGCGGGAGATTACCATCAACGTCGAACGCACCGGAAACCTCGCCGTTCGCACCCAGGACTACTTACGGGCCAATATGCGGGTGACGTTCTATGTTTGCGTTAACCACGATGAACAGGATGTAAAAACTGCCGCCGCCCGTCTATCTCGGGATGGTAATATTTCCCCAGCAGATATTAAAGAAGCCCTGGAAACACGGGCAGATGATGCCATTCGAGCAGCAGCAAAACGCAAGACATTAGCGGAAATCGACTCGGACAAATTAGGGTTTGCTGATGAAGTTTTGAACTTAATTCAGCAAGACCTAAAAAAAGTAGGTTTAACCCTAAATAACATCGCTATTTCTGAAGTTGAAGAAAGCGATACGTATGACACGAATAACTTTTTTGATGCCCAAGGGGTGCGGCTACGCACAGAGACCATTCAGAAGTCGATTAAGCAAAAAGAAGAGGTTGAACTCCAGACAGAGCAAGAACGACGGCAGTTCCAGCTTCGGACTCAAGTTAGTATTAAGCAGCAGGAACTGAATGCTCGTAAAGAGGGATTAGAAATCGAGCGAGATGAGGAAGAATCTCAGCTCCAACAACAGCTTGAAGTCGAATCC
>SMDP01000036.1:10747-17693 GCA_012911965.1 Geitlerinema sp. P-1104 | reverse complement strand
GAAACAAGAGGCCGCCATCGCCATCGCCAAGAAAACCCAAGAACGCCTCGAAGCCGAAGCCATGCGGGCCCAGGCTGAGTCAGCGGTGGAAACGGCGATCGAACTCGAACGGGCGCAACGGAAACAACGCCTCTCCGCCCTGGCCGCCGAAGAAGCCGCCGAGAAACAACGCATTGCTGACAACAACGTCATTGAAATCGATGTCTTCCGTCGCCGTCGCCAAGCCGAAAGCGCCCGTCAAGCGGCAGAATTGGAAGCTGAGTCGATTCGTACCCTGGCGGCGGCGGAACGCGATCGCGCCCTGGCTGAAGCCGAAGGGATTGAAGCCAAAATCAAAGCTGAGAACGCCCTCAGTGATGCCAACCGCAACGCCGATCTGATTCGGGACATCGCCCCCGAGTTACTCAATCGCCTCCCCGAAATTGCCAAAGCCTTGGCCCCGCAGCCAGGGGTTTTGGGAGATGCCAAAATCTATGCCTTCCCCACGGGTAACAACGGCAATGGCAACGGCAACGGTAACCTTTCCCAGGATATTAGTAAGCTCATGCTCTCCACCAGTGGTCTGGGGTTACTCGAAAGCCTTAGCCAAGAGGGAAAACTCGAAGGACTGATGACCACCCTGGCACAACTGCTCAAAAGCAATAACAACCAGGGGGAAACTCCGGGGACGATTGAAACCGCTAAACCGTCTCCAGCCAAGGCCTCCCCGCCTCCTAGCTCTCCCAAAGCTGGCGGAGGGAGCAGCCGCAGTTCCGCCATTAGCCAGACTCCCCCGGCCCGCAAAACCCGCCGCGATAGTCCTCAAGCCTGAATCCCTGGCTAGACGACCTTGGGGCGATCGCACTACCATTAACTCTGGTTGCAACAGAGGCGATCGCCCCAGTGCTCGTCCCTCACCCAGCCGGTTTAACATTGCCCCTTTCGTCACGCCCTTCGCGCAGCTGAGTCTCATAAACACACTATGAAAGAAATCTTGACCCTCGTTCCGGGGGGAATTGGTGACCAACTCTTGTTTTTCCCCACCCTCGAACAACTCAAACGTCACTACCCCAATTCTCAACTGAGTGTCGTCGTCGAACCCCGCGCCAAAGGGGCCTATCGCGCCAATACGTATTTTCATGACGGCTCCCTAAAGCTGATTCCCTTCGACTTCAAAGATCGTAACGGCCCTGCCGACTGGGGTAACCTGATGGGAATTGTGCGCGATCGCGAGTATGATGCCGTCTTATCCCTCGGCCGCCGCTGGAGCGTGGGCCTACTCCTCTGGCTCACCGGGATTCCCCAGCGCGTCGGCTATGGTGAACCCGATAGTTGGTTCCTCACCCATCCCATCCCCCTCAAATCAGAACAATATGCCGCCGAGATGTATCACGACTTAGTGCGTGGCCTAGGCATTCAGTCTCCCTGTCCCCCCATGGAGGTCACCCTGCTCAAAGAGGACGTGGAATGGTCAGAACAGCATCAACAGGAGCTTGGCGTAGCCGAGAGTGGCTATGTGCTGCTCCATGGGGGAGCCAGTCAACTCGCCCAGACCAAAGGACTTGACAAAATCTACCCCGTCGACAAGTGGGTGAAAGTCCTCCAAGGCCTGCAACAGCGACAGCCCAACCTCCCCATTGTCGTTGCCTGCGGTCCCGACGATGGCCCATTTGTGCGGGAGCTAACCGGAGCCATTTCCGGCCTAAAAACCATCTCCCCCCCCGACATCGGTAAACTCGCCGCCACTATCGCCGCCGCCAATCTCATGCTCTGTACCGACAGTGCCCCCATGCACCTAGCCGTGGCCCTGCAAACCTACACCTATGCCCTCTTCGGCCCCACCGATCCCAAAAAACTCTTACCGGACGGCGATCGCGCCCAAGGAATTGCCTCGCCAACGGGTAAAATAGCAGACATTGATCCCCAAACCATCCTAGACAAGGTGTTTAGCTAAACCCCTCAGGAGGAGACCCCTCCTCCTCCTCCCCCTAGGTTGTTTCCGGGCAACTACAAGGGTGCGCCCCTACCGGGTTCCCCCTATTGCCTGTTGCCTGTTGCCTATTTTGCCCCTTGCCCCTCCCCCCCACCATGACTCCCGAAGGAACTTGGACTATCGCCGACGCACAAACCCTACGGGGAACCCCCTATAAGGGAACCGTACAGATTTCCCGTATCGGATCGGTTTATCAAATCTTCTGGTTGAGCGATCGCAGTAACTTTTCCGGTTTAGGCTTCTATCATGAGAACCGTCTCTGTATCGGCTGGAGTTTAGACTCATCCTTCCGCGTCGTCGTCTATCACATTCAGCCCGATGGAACCCTAGAGGGCCAATGGACCACCCCCCAGATGTTTGGGGAAACCGGCAGCGAACGGGCCAGCGGTGAACCCTCCCAAGAGGTCGAAGGGTTATATCAAATCTCAGGAACCTATCCCAAAAAACAACCCCCCTATACCAACAACATGGCCATTGGCAAAACGGGGGAAATTTATCAACTCTCCAGCAGTGGAACCTCCAAATTGAAGGGAATTGGCCTGCGCAGTGGGGACTGGTTTGTCTCCAACTGGGGCTATAACGGCAACTTTGGGGTCATGATTTACGAACTCGACGAGGAGGCCGCCCTGGGACGTTGGACTCGCCCCGGCAGCGACCAGGTGGGCATTGAGAAATTATTAAAGATTTGTTAAGTCGTCCCTAACCCTTCCCCAACAGCAAATCAAACAAGCCATCATCGAGTTCATAGCCTAGAAGTTGCGACATGGCTTTCAGGCGCGAACGGCTGGGACAGCCTTGCTCATCAAGCCAAGCGGCGATGACGAAGATTTTGCTCATTAAGAAAATTTCTAGGGCCTCCGGGTTAAACTGAATGCCCTCGGTGCGATGAAACTCATGGGGGACTAACATGGCGACATAGCGTGCCAACTCTCCACTTGACCAGTCCAGAAGTAACGGTAGCCAAGGATAGGAGGCATCGAGACGGATAAACCAAAGACGAATCTCGGGAATCTCTGACAACTCTCGGGGATCACTCGGGTCACGAGGGACATCAATCGTAAACCGCAGAGACTGCTCAGCCTCAGGGATCCCCGCCTTCAGGTGTTGGGCGATCGCCTCCCGGGCCGGGGTTAAATCCAAGGTTTCAATGGTCGTTGCGTCGAGTTTAATCTCAGAACTGGACATGAACAGGGCCGCCTTTTAAAAAATACTGAAGTAGGATGGTTTTCTAACCTACTGTTCTACCCTACTGTATTGAGTTTCCCTGGATCTAGGGGCAAGTTCAGCCTGAGCCATCTCTCAAAAGTCAGTACGTTACAATGGATCATAAGCAGACTGAAAACGCCCCTTCCATAAGATAGATTTTTAAAGCTGGTGAGTCCTTGTTGAGTCTAAATCCCGCAAGACGAGTCACCCTTTCCCTGTTGATAGCAAGCCAAATACAGACCGATGAAACATGAGGCGATCGCCCTAAAACCCATCCGCTCTCTCCAAGACGCACTCGATCGCTGCCAATCCCTGGGAATGAGATTGAGTCGTCAGCGTCGACTAATCCTAGAACTCCTCTGGGAGGTGCAAGATCACCTCTGCGCCCGCGACATCTATGACCAACTAAGTCGGGCAGGCAAAGAGATTGGCTACACCTCCGTCTACCAGAACCTAGAAGCCCTATCGAGCCACGGCATCATCGAATGTATCGAACGCTCCGATGGCCGCCTCTATGGTAACATTAGTGACCCTCACAGCCATATCAATTGTCTTGATAGTCGGCAGATTCTCGATGTCTTTGTGGAACTGCCCCAAGACCTCATCGAACGCATTGAAGCCGAAACCGGCGTTCAGATTACCGACTATCGCATCGACTTTTTTGGCTACCGCAACCCAACCCCAGAGGTCCCCCCCTCAAACGAGGTCTCAGACCCCCCTGCCGTCGAGTCTAAGCTCTAGTCATTCCTCCTTATGACGATCGCCCCCAAATCCCCCATCAACCCCCCAGCAGCCCGAAAAACTGCCAATCTCTCAATCCAGTTGATGTGGGTGGGTCTCGTCATGACCGGGGGCTTTATTCTGATTGCCCTGTTAGCCCCCCTCCTCCAGGGGATGGGGCTAATTGCCAGTCCCACCGCCTTACTAGATCATCCCATCCACCAGCCCCCCTCAACCGAGCATTGGTTTGGGACGACCCGCCTCGGCTACGATGTCTTTTCCCGTACCCTCTACGGCTCCCAGGCGGCCCTACGGGTGGTGGTCTTAGCCACCCTGATGAGCATCCTGACCGGGGTTCCCTTAGGACTCGCTAGTGGTTATCTAGGGGGAAAACTCGATCGCCTGTTGCTGTTTGTGATGGATGTCATCTACACCCTACCGGGGTTATTACTCTCGATTACCCTGGCCTTCGTCGTCGGACGAGGCTTATTGAATGCCGCCCTGGCCCTGAGTATTGCCTATGTACCGCAATACTATCGAGTAGTTCGTAACCACACTGTCAGCATCAAAACCGAGTTATACATCGAAGCCGCCCAAGCTATGGGGGCCTCGACCTGGCGCATTCTCTCCAAATATCTCTTTTTTAACGCCATTCAGACCGTTCCCGTTCTCTTCGCCCTCAACGCCGCCGATGCGATCGCCATCCTTGGAGGATTAGGCTTTCTCGGCTTAGGACTTCCCGAAGCCACCCCAGAATGGGGCAATGACCTGCGCCAAGCCCTAGAAGCCCTCCCCACCGGAATTTGGTGGACAGCCCTGTTTCCCGGCTTAGCCATGACCTTGATGGTGATTGGCTTGTCCCTGTTAGGAGAAGGGTTGAACGAGTTTGTCAACCCGAAACTGCGGCAAAATCGCTAACCGTCTCAGGAACCATCTGGGGAGGGCTGGGGAATCGAGTCATAAGTCGTTGCAGCAATTGGTCTGCATCCGCCACAATCTCCGGCCAGGCTTCCCCCCGAGAACAAGGAACATGGAGAAAGAGGGCCTGGGTGGGTAAATTGGCAGTAGCAATGTCCGACAAGATCTGATAGTAGGTGGCATTACAGACAAAGCGCCCGGCATGATAACTCACATCCGTATGGTCCAGGCCCGCCACTAACTCCCAAACCGGCATCGGTGTGTAGTGTACTCCCGTCTCATGAACCGCCCGACGTTCCACCGTCAGGCGCGATCGCCCCTCAGCCATTCCCCCCAACAGCACCCAGGGGGGACGATGTTGATGAATCATCCCTAACAGTTGGGCCGAGGCTTGCTGAGTATCAACCGGGAGTCGTCGCAAGAGGCGGGCCGACTCCGGTAAACGACCCCGTTGCTGAAGTTCCGCCAGCAGGTCATCACTGGAGTTGCTACGGTGGTGGGGTTTCCAGATATCAAAGGAGGACAACAGCACGGGGGGTCAGGGATAGCTGTGTAGACTCAAAGGTTAGACGAGACTTGCGTCGGGGGAACAACCGTGGTCAAGGGGTTCTTCACCTGGGGCAGATCCTGACCAATTGTAACCATATTTTGGTAGTTATTTTGGGTCTGGAGTTCGTACTGACGACGCTGTTCGGCTTCTTTATCCCCATAGAGGAAGGAAAACAGCCCAAAACGTCGCCCAGCGGTGACATCCGTGGCTTCGTGCATGAGGCTACAGGAGAAAATCACCGCCGAACCCAGTCCCGGCCGATAGAGATGATCCCCATATTCCGGGAACCGCAGATAGCCCCCTTCATACTCGCCGGTGTTGAGGTTAAGGGACATGGCAAAGCGTCGGTGAGCGGTTCCGCCGGTGGTATTATCCCGGTGAGGACGGAAATAGCCCCCCCGACTGGAATCATAGCCGCCAATGCGGTAGTCTTCCCGACGAGTCACCTCAAAGGAAAAGGCTTTCTTCACTTCCGTAAACACTCGCCGTCGCATCACCCCATCGAGATAGCGCAACAGGTTCATATCTTTGATGAAGTGGTCGCGGCGGATTTTATGGGAGTAGTTAATCACACCGATGGTTTTGTCCCCGTCCCGTCGCATCGAACCGGACTCGCTGTTATCGCTTTCCCATAACTCGATCAGATGTTGACAGATTTCTGGGGAGAGAACGCGGGGAATCAGTAACACAGGGGCCTGTTGACCGATTTCGCGCGGTTCTTCCTGGGGAAGTTGGGCGAGATCTTCAAAAATGGAGGCGATCGCCTGTTGCGGTTCCCCTAAACTGTAAATCCCCATGATTTTGAGGTTGCGATCTAGGAGAAAGGCAGTACGGCTATAAATGGCATAGGGAGGCTGCTCAGGATCGTTGCTCTCTTCGTTATAGAAAACCCCGTATTTGCGGCTGGTTTGCCCACTCACATCACTGAGGACAGGAAAGGTAATCTGTTCTGCATCTCGGAACTGTTTGCGCGTATCGGGATCATCTAAGCTGATACTCAATACGTGAACCCTAAGGGCTTCAAATTGCCCCATCGCTGCCTGAAACCGACGAGCCACCTCTTGGCAGTTGGGGTTACTATCGTTGGCATAGAATAGCAACACCGTCGGTTGGCCAACGCGATCGGCAATGATCACAGGTTCCTCATCAGGGGTGGGGAGTCCTAATAGGGGCGCGGGATCGCCAACACTCAGGGTTCGAGTTTGAAACGCCATTGTACTCAACCTAACTTAAAAATGACTATGGGTCTGGAGTGTCACAACGCCAGAATTGCTGAGCCTATCAGACGCGCCGTCAACTTCCTAAGTTCCGGTTGAGGACTCCGGCTTGAGAAACGCTTCTGCAGAGGCTTCGTCTCGTTTTATAGCATTTTTTCAGGGTTGGATGAGATGTTTTTGGGACTTGCGATATTTCTTAAGTTGTTGGGCACGCTGTAGGGGTTGGTACACCAGTAAGACAGCAAAGGGAATCCCTGTGACAACCGTGACCACTGACCAGAGTAAGACAAAGCCATCGGGGCGCAGGAGGGAGCCTAAACTAATGCCAAAGGCTACGGTGGAGATGGGAAGGGCGATCGCCAT
>SMDP01000036.1:0-10127 GCA_012911965.1 Geitlerinema sp. P-1104 | reverse complement strand
GCGAACGGGGGCAGGAGCGGTTTTAACGGTGACCCCAAGTTCCAAAGTCTGAGGTTCGGCATTACTGTCAAAGACCAAGCGACGTTCATAGACGGCATTAGCCACCAGTTTACTGGTATTCACCCGCACTCGACATAACACCTGTTCCCCCTCAACTGGATCGGGAGTCACCCGTAGCCAATGATGTTTACCGGGGCGACTGGGGGGGTCTTTGGGATGGGGGAGAACTCGCCAACGCCCTTGTAAGACGGTATCGGGAACTGGATTTTTTAACATCACTGTTTCGGCAATCTGTTCCCCCAAACGACTCGCTTCCAAAACCACGGAATCGGGCTTGGCGACCACTTTCGGCACACGGTTGACATAAATGGGGTGCAACGCCGCTAACGCCTCTTCTGCGTTCTTATAGCGATCGCTCGGTGAAGGTTTGACGAGGGTTTGTAGCCACTCCACCCAGCCCAAACTGAGTTTAGGAACCCGAGGGGCAAAATCAATGCTGTAGCGATCGTCCATTAACTCACCAATGTCCTGGGAGGGAGTTCCGGTTAACAGACAGATTAATGTGGCACCTAGGCCATAGAGGTCTGAGGCTTCTGTTAGGGGGCGATTAAAGAGTTGTTCTGGAGGCATAAACCCCAGGGTTCCCTTGACGACGCTGCTCATGGCTACTTCCCCCTCGCCGATACGGGCAAAGCCAAAATCGACTAAATAGACGTTTAGTCCCTTGGAGGTGGGGGCTTCAGAGACTAAAACATTTTCGGGTTTGATGTCTCGGTGGATAACCGGGGGGATGCGGTTTTGCAGATAGACGAGAATTTCTAGGAGGGCGATCGCAATCTCTTTGACCTCTTCCGGGGAAAAACTACGCCGTTGAGCCAAGGAGGGGGCTGGTTTATACTCCTGCACCAAGCAAAAGCCGTTTTCCGTCTCAAAGGAATCTAAATAGCGGGGAATCCCAGGATAGTCTAAGCCCTTCAACACCTGAATTTCCCGTTCGCAACTCTCATAGGCTGACCATTGGGCCGCATCACCGAAAAGAAACTGTTTTAAAACCACGGGATCTGGGGAGGAGTCCGGTTGGGCCAGATAGGTCATGCGTCCACCGGCTCGGTTTTGGCCGAGTTGACGCTGGACGTGATAGCCCCTGGCGGCAAATTGGGGAAATTGGCTCATGGGAACAGCAAACGAGTCCTGGGACAAAATCGGTCGGGAATCGGACATGGTTAGTTCTATTGTGGCACTTTTCTTTTAGTACCTGGTTTTTCCCGAGCGATCGGGATCTTAGACTCCTAACCCTTCCACGGCTTCTGGTTCAACCCGAGCCGGTTCTAAGGTTTGGGGAGGCGGAGTCTCACCGCCGCCGCCTGAGGCACTATCCCCTGGTAGCCAATGAATAAAAGGAAGGGGAAGTAGGGTGCTGAGATTAGTTAGCATCACCAACAGCCAGAGATTCTCAAAGTTGGATTCGGTGATATTGAGCCAGTGCATCAGCACCGCACCCAATTCATAGGAGACCATCCCAGCAATGTTCGACACGGACATCAATACGGCAAATAAGGTCGCTTCCACGCCACTGGGACAGAGACGGGCCGCTAAGACGAGAACCGGCATAAAGGCAAGTTGGCCCATCACTGTTAGGATGAGACTATCGCCGAGGCTGAACCAATGGTCATCAATACCGATCGCCCGGTTAGCATGAGTCACCAGGAGTAAGGCACTCATCCCCAACACCGCCGAGAGAATGGTGGTCCAGAGAAAAATCTTGCGGAAGGGAACGGCTTTAAAGAAACGCTGAAACAGCCAAATTCCCACCAGAGAGGCGAGACTGGTGACGAGACGCACTCGTCCTAAAAATTCCGGTTGGAATCCCAATTCGTTGGTGGTGAAGTAGAAAAAGGCCGAGTCCGCTGTGGGGGTGGCTTGCCAGAGAAAGAGAAAGGCCGTCGGTAGCCAGATAGATTTTTGGGAAATGGCGGCTTTGAGTTGCTGAATTTGCTGGGTTACACCGCTGAAGTCGGGGCGATTGCGGTTCCCGCACGCTTCGCGATTGCCCGTCGGCTGTTCTGAAATCAACCAGGCGACCCCCGAGACAATCAGGGGAAAGCTAGCTGTAATCAGGAAAATACTGCGGCTGCTGAAGATTTCTAAGAGGAAACCACTGAGATAGGCAGTAATTAAGCCGCCAATGGCGGAAGCGGCCCAAGCAATGGACTGCAACGACCCAGCATCACCTTGAGACTCTTGACGCGCTCGTTCGACCACCAGAGAGTCGGCAATGACATCACTGAAGGCCACGGAGAGGGAGCCGAGGGAAATGGCGGCGATCGCCTGCCAGGGCCGGGTTACCACCGTCGCCAGCAGCAGCCAGGAGAGAGTCCCCAGCAAGCCTGAGAGAATCAGATAGGGACGACGACGATAGCCAAAAATGGGCAGGCCATCGGAGATGAAGCCAAACAAGGGTTTCACCATCCAGGGCAGAGCCACAATCCCCAGTAGGGCTGAGGTTTCAGCGGGACTAAGCCCGAGGTCATCTTTAAGGAAGAAACTCACCGCCAAGCGGGCTAAGCCTAAAACGCCCTGAACAAAGTACACTAGGAGGATGGCAACGAGTTCTGGAGTTGGCTCATTGCCAAATAGGAGTTTATCCCGTAGAAACTCCTTAAAACCCTCCAATCGAGAGGATGAGACGAGCATAACGTAATAAATCTTAATGATTGCGCTGACTCTATCTTAACCAGGCGATCGCCCTGGGGATCTCAGGCCGGGGACGGTTAACCGTCCGTCGCCCCATCGAAGGGACATTCAAACGGGATGATAGAAAAAGGCCACACTCACCACCAGATAGGTCGCCAACAACAACACCCCTTCGAGCCAATCGGAACGACCATCAGAACTAACGGAGTTGGCCAAGACCACCGCCACCACCACGGCCACCAACTCAAAGGGATTGAAGTTCAAATCCATAGGTTGATCGAATACCCAGCCGGCCAACACCAGCACTGGGGCAACAAACAGAGCAATTTGTAAACTTGATCCCATGGCCACAGCCATGGATAAATCCATCTTGTTTTTCATGGCGACGGTGACCGCTGTGGCGTGTTCAGCGGCGTTGCCAATAATGGGAACCAGAATCACCCCAGTAAATAGGGGGGTGAAGCCGAGAGTTTCTGTGGCCAATTCCAAGGACCCGACTAATAACTCCGACTCATAGGCTACGGCCAGGGTGCATAGAAGCAACACCCCAGACCAAAACCAGGGATTGGGAGACTCTGCAACGTCTCCAGACTCTAATTCATTTTCTGCTTCTCCCACGTCACAGAGATAGGCGTGGGTTTTCATGGAAAACAGCAGCGTTAAGCCATAAACGATGATGAGAATCACCGCCACGATGCTAGAGAGTTTCTGAATCGTCAGTTCGGGGATACCTTGGGAGGTGGCGACGACGGCGGTGGGAACCAGGATAGCGACGGTGGCCAGGTTCATCACCGAGGCGTTGAGGCGAGCCATCACCGATTCAAAGTTTTGGGATTTGTAGCGAAGTCCCCCCAAAAACATGGAAAATCCCATCACCAGCAACAGGTTACTGAGAATTGAGCCGGTAATGCTGGCTTTGACGACTTCGATTAAGCCGGCCCGCAGGGCAATCAGGGCGATAATCAGTTCCGTGGCGTTGCCGAAGGTGGCGTTGAGGAGTCCGCCGACGGTGGGACCGACGATGACGGCGAGTTCTTCGGTGGCGGTTCCCATCCAGGCGGCTAGGGGGATGATGGCCACGGCGGCGGTTAGAAAAATGACGGTAGCATCCCAATGCAGCCATTCGGCGGCGATGGAGATGGGGAGGAAGGTGAGCAGGAGGGAGAGGATCAGGATTTTCATGGAGAAAGAAAAAAGAACAATGTCGGGGTACACCTGCTGTCCGCTCAAGGGGAACCCAGTCGGGGTAGGGCCGAGCCAACTTTTAAGGGAGAAATCAAACACTATATAAAAAAGGCGCTAGTATGAAGTTTATATCGTAGAGTTTACATAAGAGATATCTCGATCGCAGGTTGACACCCTTCAGGTATAGCGACCCTAATGTCTTTGTAGGCATGGATTCTAGCCAACTGCCATTTGACATCGTTAGTCAACCAGCGTCCTCAAATATTTTTGTTTGATTTGTTTGATTTGTTTGATTTGTTTTAAATTTAAAAGAGATTTTTTAGACTATGGCTAAGCGATCGCTCAAAGCCTCACCTGCGGGTATTCAGCAGGCTAAGCGTGCCTTTGCGCTCAAAGGATGGACTCAAGAAAATTTGGCCGGGGAAGTCAATCTCAAAACCCGTCAGCCAATCTGGAGATTTTTCACCGGGCAACCGGTAGACCGCCAGGTGTTTATGGAAATCTGCCAGGTGCTAGATTTGGACTGGCGTGAGATTGCCAAGAACCCGCCGGCTGAGTTTCTTGAGCCTGGGGAAACTGTGGCACTGACCCTTGATGAACTCGTTGCTCAAGTGCGATCGCAGCACCACGATACCATTCAGCACCGGTGCGGCATTCTGCAACTGCTCGACGTGCGGCATCCGGTCAACATTGATGACATTTATGTAGATGTCAATATTCTAGAAGCCGTTGCCAACCAGCAATGTCTTGACGTGTCTGCCCTCAATAATCTTGACCCCGCCGATTTTAACCGGATGGGCCTCGGGATGATTGACCAGCCTCAGATCCCCGGAGTCGAAGCGGTCAAGAACTACAGCAAGCTAAGGGTTTTGGGCAAACCCGGAATTGGCAAGACTACCTTTTTGCAACACCTCGCCGTGCAATGTAACCAGGGCGAGTTTGCTCCCGAAAAAGTCCCCATTTTTATTCTCCTGAGGGAGTTTGCCCAGGCCGCTAAACGCCAGGACGACGTTAGCCTGTTCAACTATATTCACCAAACCCTGGTGCGATCGGGTCTCACGAACCCTGCCCAACTTGAACGATTGCTCATCGAGGGCCGGGTGCTGATGCTGATGGATGGCATGGATGAGGTGATCAACCAAGATATTAGCGCCACCATCCGAGAGATTCGTAGCTTTTCTGACAAATACCACCGCAACCAGTTTGTGGTTTCTTGTCGCACCGCCGCCCAAGAACTTGCCCTGCACGGCTTTACCGATGTCGAAATTGCCCCCTTTAGCTCAGAGCAAATTACCACCTTTGCCCAAAAGTGGTTTGTGACCCTCGGCAGAACCGCCAACTCCCAAGGACAGACGCAAACCGTAGACTTTACCGCAGACTTTCTTGAGAAACTTGACCTCCCCGAAAACTGGCAGTTTCGCCAATTGGTGGTGACTCCTCTCTTTTTGCACCTTTCCTGCTGGCTGTTTCAGGGTCAAGGGCAGTTTCCAACCAAACGCACAGCATTTTATAAGCAGGGGTTAGACCTGCTGCTAGGGAAATGGGATGAAAACAAAGGGGTGACGCGCGATGACACCTATCGGGGGTTTTTACTGCCGCAAAAAATGAGGCTGCTGAGTCAACTAGCCGCCGTGACCTTTGAAAAAGGACAGTACTTTTTTGAGCAGCGCGTCATTGAGCAATACATCGAAGATTACCTGCAAAATCTGCCCGAGATGACTCTACAACCTGAGGAACTTCAGCTTGAAAGTGAGGCTATGCTCAAGGCGATCGAAGCCCAGCATGGACTCTTGATCGAGCGCGCCCGAGGGATTTTTTCGTTCTCGTATCTGGTCTTTCAAGAATATCTAACCGCGCGCAAGATTGTCGCCACCCATAATCTGAGTGCCTTAGAGCAAGCTTTAGGGGGATTAGTGAGCCACATTACTGACCCCCACTGGCATGAGGTATTTTTGCTCACCGCCGGGATGCTACGCAGTGCCGATTCCCTAGTGCAGTTGATGAAGCAGGAGGTGGATGCCTTAGTGGCTCAAGACCCTCACTTACAAGAATTTTTGATGTGGGTCAACCAGAAATCAAAAAGTCTTCCCGACCCAAAACTAGCGACAACCCGGGCCTTTTACTTAGCCCTAGCCCAAGACTCCCCTACCGCAAACCAGTTTGCCCTAGCCAGTACCCTCGACCAAGGCATCTTTTTGGATACGGCTCTGGAAAATTTGTTGCGGGATTTTGCCATCGACCATAGCCAAAATTTTGCCTACGCTCATGCCTGTAGTGAAGCCCTTAACAACATTCTCGTTATCGTTTTAGATGCGGGGTTCTATAAGTCGCTGCAACAAATCAAGGAGCAGCTACCTGCCTCTCACCAAAGCCAGGAGCAACTGGAAACCTGGTGGAAAAATAACTACGCGAACTGGGTTGAGCAGCTAAAAGATTCTGTTGCGAAATATCGCAATATTCACCACCCCTGGCAGTTTAATCCTGAGCAGAAGCAGGTGCTAAACCGCTACTATGATGCTAATCAACTTCTAATAGATTGCTTGAACAGTAACTGTGAAGTCACCGAAACGATGCGAAAAGAGATTGAGGCAACACTTTTGCTGACTCAACAGGAATTGGATGATCGTGAATGGCAGAATAACTAAAACGAATTGCTACGTTTCTATACAAATCAACCTATCAAGCCCCTATCTAAACACTAAGTCAACCATCACTGCGCCATAATGCGCACAAGAACCAACAGGAATTGCATATCATGTTTAAAAAGGGCATAGAATTTGTTAGGAAATCCAGGATTTTCTATGATTACGGGCAAAACATTGACAGGGTTGAAGACCTGAGTGTAAAGCAACATAGTACTCAATTGCTCGGGGCTTTGGTACAAGAGAGAGGTTGGTTCAGCCGCACTGAGGTGACGAGCAGCAAATTTTCCGAATTAGGTCAAACCACCAGCAATAACATGAAAGAAATAACCCAAACGACCGATGACAAACTCCATGAGCTAAGTCAAACGGCTAGTCATGAGGTTCAGGAGACCTCTCAGCCCACGACTGAGGACCTCCGAGGCTCAGGCCGTTATACCAATCAAACCGCTCAGGAGACGGCTCAGGAGACCCAGGGTCTAGGGGATGCGACCTCCCCTGGCCCGACCCGGCCCAGTTCGTCAGTCCCTATGAAGGACAGGGATGCGATCGCGGATGTGACCCTTAAGCAAGCTGAGGGCAAGCGAGTACGATACCTAGTGCTTAATCAAGCGGGTTCTATCTTGGCGGCACCGGGTCAAATTGTGACTTTAGCGATCATTGACCGGGTCCAGGTCGATCGCCGAGAGCGTTTACTGCTGAAAGCTGTGGGCCTGATGTAACGCTCCTTTCATCCACTTCCTCATCTGGCCATGGCTAGCACCCCCCAGCTTAAGCGGCTTGACCTAGTGCTAAGATCGGTCTAGACCCAACAACCTCAGTCTAGAAAATTTCTGGGTACCTTCGGCGGGTACCCCTGCCCTATTAATGAGTTCTATATTAATGAGTTCTATACAAGCGAGTCCCACAGAGTGGAATTAACCAACCATTCCTTTAAGTTTTACTATATTGCTTTTTTTGGAGTTATCTTAGTTCGCTACTTTTTAGTATCAGGGATAACCTATTGGCTCTTTTATTCCCCTTTTAGTCAGTCTGCGAGCAAGCCTAGAGTGCATCAGTCGCCCACCAGGACGGCTATTTGGCATGATATTAAGCTTTCGATGCTTTCATCTGCGGTGTTTGCCCTAGCGGCGGCGTTGATTCTTTCAGTCTATTCGGCGGGGGGTACTAAACTCTACACCGACCCACGAGAGTATGGGCTGTGGTATCTAGGGGTCAGCTATGGCATCGGTCTGCTTCTGCAAGATACCTACTTTTATTTCACCCATCGTCTATTTCACCACCCTAAGCTTTTTTCCTGGCTCCACCAAGGACATCATCGATCCCGCTACCCCACTCCCTGGACATCGTTTGCCTTTGATCCATTAGAGGGTGTTGTGCAGGCACTATTCTTAGTCGGCCTTGTCTTTCTTCTGCCGCTGCATTTCATCACAATGATTGCGATATTGGCGACGATGACCATGTGGGCGGTGCTCAATCATTTGGGTCCAGATCGCCTACCCAGCCTATTCCCACACCATTGGCTCGGGCGGTGGCTGATTGGCCCAGCTCACCACTCGATTCATCATCTTAAATATACGGTGCATTACGGACTCTATTTTACGTTTTGGGATTGTCTGCTCGGTAGCGAAGATATTGGGTACAGGCAGAGTATCAAAAATTCATACTCCCCCGACTCACAAGGTTAATGGGATAGGGTGGATCTTCAGGATATACGGTGTGATTTGTTGCGTTTGATACAAAATTGTAGAGGAACCCACCCCTAGCCCCTCCCAGGGGGGGATTTTTCGTCCCGACAGCAACTGATTCTTGTCTGTGGGGCAGTGGCCATGGACGTATTGTATCAAATTATGTACTTGTTCATCACCTCAATCAAGTCACTCATGAAATAAAACATCTACTGATTATTGTTGTTATATAGGTAAGAGACGCCAACTCGGTTCATTCTAGCCTAGATAAACGTTAAGGAGAGTATCACCATCACCATGGGTATTAAAGATCGTGCGAAAGCCACGGCTAAAGATGTTGAGGGTAACATTGAAGAAGCTGTTGGGGATTTAACTGGCAACAACGAAGCTAAAGCTAAAGGTAAATCCAAACAAGCTGAAGCTAAGATCCGCCATACCGTAGAAGATGGTAAGGAGGGAGTTAAAAAGACGATTGATTAGTCCATAGATTTGTGTGTGAATGAATCTTGATTTTGTGATGTAGATGATGCAGCTGAGGATAAGATGTTCAAGCGTCTTGTCCTCTTATTTGCACTCGCAAATAAAGTTCTGATGTCAATGAAATATATTTTTAGAGGTAACAATGATGTCATTTCGACAAGCTAAGAAATTTTTCGTGATTGTGATTTCAACCCTAATGCTGGTTGCAACTATTGTGTTTAACTTTGGTACGACAAGTGCCTGGGCTGCAACTTTGCCAGCACCTTTCACAAGCCAAGCTCAGTTTATTTCTATGAACCGAGCTGATGCGATTACGAAGAATCTAGAAGGTAAGGCTCAAGAAACCCTTGGCAATGTTACCGGAGATTCTAAGGATCAAATTATGGGCAAGGCTAAGCAAGTTGAAAGCCAGATGCGTAATGCGGCTGAGGACATGAGAGATGAGATACAGCTCAGTAATAGAGCTAAAGCCGTGGCGAAGAATGTTGAAGGCAAAATGCAGGAAACTGTTGGCAATGTGACGGGCAGTAGCAAAGACCAAATGATGGGCAGACTTAAGCAGACTGAAGGCAATCACCAAAACATAATCGAAAATGTCAAAGATGGCATTGGTGATTTATTCAACTAACACTCAACTCGCACTCAAAATTCAGGATCTGCCATCCCACAGGTGATTCTGCTATCGTTGGCCATCTTTGAATTTCCATTGTTCTGTACTCAAGTTTGAGGTAAAAATATGTTGAATATTGTCTGGTTTGTGGTTGTGATTCTCATCGTCTTATGGGCATTGGGGTTTGCTGTCAATATCGGCGGAGGCTTAGTTCATTTGCTTCTGGTTCTAGCGTTGATTGGTATTGTTTATAACCTGGTCATTGGGCGTCGCTAAAAAGATAAGATAGGAGGCTATATGACTATCATTTCTTGGGTTGTTTTAGGGCTACTAGCGGGTGCGATCGCAAAAACCATTGTTCCTGGTTATCAAGGCGGAAACTGGTTAGCCACAATGTTCCTGGGTATCATCGGTTCTTTTATTGGTGGCACGTTGCACTTGTTTATTGAAACGGGAACCCTAGAACTAACAGCATCAGATTTAAGTGTCATGGGTGTGTTTGTTGCAGTTCTCGGAGCAATTGTTGCAATTTACCTTTATGGAACGATGTCCCGTAGACGCTTGTAAGTCATCGTAACTCAGGATAAACATTCAAAAACGTTGTCTGCACTTCTCGACAGAGAAATGTGTGGACAACGTTTTTAGTTTGATGACAGTGAATCTGTTTAAAACATAGTCACTATTCGGGGGGAAGAGGGAGGAGAGACGCCGACTCATTGAACAAATGACGAATATCCTGACGTAGATTGACATACTCCCCACTCTAAAGAGATGGGGATTCTCCGGCTAATCAAACAGACTAAGCTGCTTAACTGACGGTTGGTGTAA
>SMDP01000359.1 GCA_012911965.1 Geitlerinema sp. P-1104 | reverse complement strand
CAAGAACTCCTGGAATGTCCCAGTGGGGAGGAACTGCAAATCCTCAGCGGTAATCTGGAGTTGGTGGATGAGGGGTTGGTGCAGGTGTGTGAGCAGGTGGCGGCACAGTTGCAACAAGCGGGACAAGACAACCAGGCGGCGTTTCTGCGAGAGTTGGCGCAACAGGTGGGGGCCTTTTTGCAGAGGAGCGAGATTCCTCAGTCGGGAAGAGCCGCTATACTCGGGCAATTTATTAACGCGGATACCTGGAATGATTCCGAGGCGTTTTTACAGGAACATCCGGAATTACTGGATGAAGAAACTGATACCTTGTTAGAGCAGTTGGTGAATTTAGCTGCCGGGGAGGAACGGGAGCAACGAATTTTGCGGGAACATCGGGAGTTGTTGCAACGCTGTCGGATGGTGGGGATTGAGCAGGCATTTGCGGAAAAGCGGGCAGAAATCAGGGCTGCTAGACTTCAGGAGGCTGTGGCAGAAGTACCGGAAGAAATGGCAGAGGAGTTGGCACAATTGCCGCCGGAAATGGGTGATTTAATCCAGGAAATTTTTGGAGCCTTGCAGGAGAGTGGCACCGCACCGGATGACCTGGAAACATTGTTACGCAGTCGTCCAGAATTGATGGCGCGAGTGGCAGAAATGGCAATGGGGGCATCGGGATTAGGAAACCTGCTCAATGCGGAGAGTTCAGGCGATGCCTTGACTCAGTTTTGGCTCCAACTGCTGCAAGCCGAAATGGAAAGCGGGGGGGATGAGGTCGCAGTCCATCAGGTGATGCGGCAAAATATGGAGTTAATTGTTCCCGCCTTGGGGGATACAATTGTCCAGTGGGTACAGGGAGTCCTTGCCCAACAACCCGACCAAGCCGAAGGGGTAGCAGGCTTAGTAGAAAATACCTGCAACCGTATTCAACAATTTCCCTATGGTCGGTATGGGGAAGCGTTAGAGATTGCCCTTCGCGGCTATGGCGTGGTGCTGGAACTGCGGGCGAATAACCCCAAAAAACGGGCGCAAACCCTGACTAACCTCGGAAATGCCCGCCTCACCCAAGCCCGGATGGGCATCAACCCCGCCGCCAATCTCGAAAGTGCGATCGCCGCCTACGATGAAGCAGCAGAGATTCGGCGGCGGTTGGGGTTAGACAAAGACCTCTCCACTACCCTGACTAACCTAGGGGTTGCCCGCAGCACCCAAGCCGAGATGGGCATCAACCCCGCCGCCAATCTCGAAAGTGCGATCGCCCACTACGATGAAGCAGCAGAGATTCGGCGGCGGTTGGGGTTAGCCCGCGACTTAGCACAAACTTTGAATAACTTTGGTTTTGCCTACAAAGCTCAATCTCGCCTCGCTGGGAACAGTTCCTCCCAGAAACAACAAGCCCTAGAAAATGCCTACCGTAGTTTCCAAGAAGCCCTGGACCGGGTGGAATATCTCCGGGGTGAAATTGGCTCGGATAGCGAGGGGTATAAACGCAACTTTAATGAAGAATGGAACAACGTTTATCGCGGCATGGTGGAAGTGTGCCTAGAATTGGGTCGATACCGGGATGCCATTGAATATGTCGATCGCAGTAAAGCCCGAAATTTAGTGGAACTCATCGCCACCCGTGACGCTTATCCGGGGGGCGTGATTCCCGAGAACATCCGCCAACAGTTGCAGCAACTCAAAATCGCCATTGCCCAAGAAGAACGCCGCCTGCAAGAGGAGACTCACCCAGACCCGACCCACCTCAACCAACTGCGGCAAGAAAAGCAACAACTCGAACCCTATAAACCTCTGCATTTCCAAGGGATGCAAGAGTTACTGGATGAAGAAACCGCCATTTTGGAATGGTACATTCTGGGCGATAAATTCCTCACCTTCACCCTCACTGCCGAAAGTCTCAACCTCTGGACATCTTCCGAGGAAGACTTAAAACAACTAGGCGACTGGGCAATAAACTACCTTACTGACTATTACACCAACAAAGACCAATGGCGCGATACTCTGGCGCAACGCCTGGAAACTCTCGCCCAAATCCTGCATCTGGACGAAATCCTGCAAAATCTACGACAAAACTTGCCCAACTGCCAAAAACTCATCCTCATTCCTCACCTGTTTCTGCACTTGTTCCCCCTCCATGCCTTACCCGTTACCACAGAAGACGGTGAAGCCTACCTACAAGACCTGTTTCCCAAAGGCGTGGGGTATGCCCCCAACTGCCAAGTCCTCAAACAAGCCCAAAACCGACAACGCCCCCACTTTAACCGCCTCTTCGCCATCCAAAACCCCACCCAAGACCTCCAATTCACGGATATGGAAGTCGAAGCTATCCAATCCCTGTTTAACCCCCACCAAGTCCTCAAACATGACGAAGCCGAAAAAGCCGCCATTGATGCGGAAACCCTGAAAAATGCCCACTGTACCCACTTCTCCTGTCACGGCTACTTCAACTTCCAAGATGCCCTCAAATCCGCCCTCATCCTGGCTAAAAGCGAATTTACGCCCCCTCCCCCAACGGATGACCCTAGCCGCTATCTGTCCCTAGAAGACAACAAACTGCTGGACCTGCAAAAATGTCTGACCTTAGAGGATATCTTACGCCTTGACCTGACCAACTGCCGTCTCGTCACTCTATCTGCCTGCGAAACGGGTATTACGGACCTCACCTCCACCAGTGATGAATATATCGGTTTACCCAGTGGCTTCATTTTGGCGGGTTCTCCCAATGTGGTGAGTACCCTCTGGGCGGTGGCGGATATCTCGACGGCGATTTTAATGATTCAGTTTTATCAAACTCTCCAGCAGCAACCTGAACT
>SMDP01000358.1 GCA_012911965.1 Geitlerinema sp. P-1104 | reverse complement strand
CTCCCAGCTCAATCTTCCGGGACTTGGCTGGCCGCAGCAGTCTTATCCTCTAACAATTCTCTCCTGGTTGATGCTGAGTGTAATACGAGGCTAGAGAAACAACTAGCGCAGCTACCCAAGAAACAACGTATTAAGAAAAGTAAGCGTATGTATCAAGTCAAGGCTCCTAAAATAACTGAGAACTGGGAACAGGTTAAAAGAGTTTGTAGCCAAGCTGCTGACTTTGAGCAAGTAATAAGTAAAGCTGTTGACCCCTAAGACTAATCTGGCTATGCTGGCGTTGCTGTATGTCCCCCAGTCTCAGCCCGAACGAAGTCTTACGTTCAAGAATGGCGAGGAACCAACAGACGACTGACAATGCGTCCATCCTCAATCTTCTCAATCAGGAAATCTCTCCCAAAAAGAAATTTTATCTTTTATCAAGGTATTTTACAGATTGCTGTGGCGTTTTATCATCTCAGCAATCAGAACTGGAAAGGCTGTTTAATGTTGTTGGGGGAAGGGACCAATCGCCTGCGACGTTATCGTCCTGAGTATGGGGAGATTGATGTAGAGTCCCTATTCACTGAAGCGTTGCAGATGTTGCAAGAGTTGCAAGAAGCGGGGGAGGAGAGAACCGCTGAGTTTGCCAGCCAGTATGGTTTAATCGGGGAATCAGGGACGATGACGTTACCCAAAGTGAACAAAGTCTCAGCATGAAGTTAACAGATGCATGAATCAGACTAAGTTATAAGCCAATGACACCTGTTTTTTTTCAAGAAACCGAGTGTTTGATATTCGAGCCAGTTCATCGAGGTCAAAAAGCAGACTTGGAGCAGTTTTTAAAAATAGCCGCTTTATGAGACTTGAAGCTTTCCTCTCTTTCAGACGCTGAAGTTAAGCTAACCCCCCCTTTTAGACGATCATAAATTTCAGAAAATTCCTCAAATCGCTTTCCTTGCAACAAATCTTTCATCAATCGACCTTCAGCATCCAGGAAACAATTCCCAAGCCACTGGTCAATCGAATCTTTAAAATTATGATAGCCCCCAGGAAATGTTGGTGCAAACTCACAAAACACTAAACCTTGCCAACTTTTCAGAAAATCGATACGAACAAAAGCAGAGGGAATCTTATCACTGAGGGACTCCACAAACTTGAGCTGTTCCTGGGTCACTCCCTGACCACTAAAGCGTTGATTTTCATACCGACCGGTTTCAATTTCATCCAGATTCCGATTCCACCAACAGTATTGTCGTTCCGGAAAGCGGCAAATTTCTAATACTAAGGCTACACGACCATAAAAACAGTAAAATTTTAGGTCTCGACCTGGTTTAGTTTTTTCAGCATCTTCGTAAATCAGTTCTTGAACAATCCACTGGTCTTTGTCAACGGTACCTTGTTCTAAATCTTGAGATAGTCGTTCTTGCAAGTTTTCCCAATTTTTGAGAATTTCACCTCGATTCAAATCCGTAACTTCATAGCCTGGCTTCACTAAATAAACCCCTTCTGAATTGGCAGCAGAGAGGGGCTTGATGACAATATTCTCTTGAGGGATTATTTCAGAAAGACTCACCACTTTATCAGAATTTAAAGGGATTTGGCATCCAAGCTGATGAGCGAATTGATAGCCAAGGTCTTTCCGTAGAATTGTAGCCGAAGGCAGACCTTGGAGTTGTCCTCGTCTCATTCTCATCGTGATACTGGTTCTGAAAGATGCTGCGCCATGCAGAGGAGATGAGGATGACGTTTTTCTGACTAAGTCTGAATGAAATTCACTAGGTTTCAACACGGATGTTACAGTTTTTTGAATCTTATCTACCAAATCGGAATTGTAACCTTCCCTATTTCGGGTAAAGTATTCAGCCCGATTAAAAAGCTCCGCATAGGTTTTGTCTAACCGTCGTTTTGCCTGGGCAACTTGAAGCAACTTGGGGACAATTGTTTTATCCTGAATCGCATCATTTACCCCATACACCATCTCTTGTTCCAGTTCTAAACTCAGCCGATGAATCCGAGACACTGACGCGATTGAATCGTTTAGCTTATCTTGAAGTTCTGACTTCAAATTTTCCAGTTTTTCCTGCTCTTGGGGCAGTTCCTCAAGCACATCAGCAACGGTATCTTCCAATTCCTGCAAATTTTGTAGCGTCCCAAATAAGGCCACTCGACTATCTTCTTCTAAGGAACGTTGTATTTCGTCAAATCCTAGGCTTATAACTTGATGACAACGGTCTTTGAGAAGATAATTTAACCTAGATGAATTTTGAGAATCTAGAACATTAGATGATTTTTGAGGGGGGGGGGTAGAATTCTATTTCTTGACAGTCGATATTAAGTTTTAAGCCCATACAATACGCTTTTAATGCCGCAGGAAGTTTCTTTAGCGCCAAAAAGCCTTCCCCAAGATAAAAATAGGATAGACTAGAGTAGGGGTGATTAAGAATTGACTGTTTGTAGCACTGAATAGCCTGGCGAATCTCTCCCCTTAGATGATGAGTCTTACCTTGCATCACTTCTAAAGGAACCGTCTCAGCCTTAGCAGAGGACAGTGGAGTGACCGGAGAATTTAACAGGGAAGACTTAAGCATGATGTAACCCGTGCAAGGTGGTGACAGTTCTAATCCAGCTCAGCCTCTAGTGCCTTTACCGAGGATTGCTCAGCAACAGCCAAGCCTGGAGTAATTGCAGAACTATAGCACACCTAACTCACAAAATCACGCCGTCTCAAGAGCCATCTCAAGAATGTCGGGGAACCAACAGACGACTCACAATCCGTCCATCCTCAATCTTCTCAATCAGGAAATCTCCCCCCATCTGACGCAT
>SMDP01000357.1 GCA_012911965.1 Geitlerinema sp. P-1104 | reverse complement strand
TCTACAGAAACCTCAGAATTTCTCATTGAACAACTCAATGCAACCCCCGCAGAAGGGGGGGGAGAGGTGCAGGCGGCAGTACGGGTTGAGTTACCCGAACAGGACGATGAAGCCCCAGTAGTCGAAGCGGAGTTTATTGTCCGTAACGCCTCCGCCGATGCGATCGCCCGTCGCTATGACGTACCCACCACAGGGACAATTGGCCCCGTCAGCGCCCGAGGGATATTGCAAACAGCGGGTGACGAAACCCTCATTGGCCTCCCCATTATTGAAATTGCTGGAGGTCGGGCCCAAGGCGCGGTCTTACTCCAAGAGGAAACCTGGCGGCTGGAACTGGCCACAGAATCGGTCTCGTTAGCCAGTGTCATTCCTCAAGATATCGGTCAAACCTATGGTGTCGGCGGCTTTACGGGTCAACTGGTTCTCGCCGGAGAGATTGGCGTGACCGAATTAGAGCAACTTGAAGCCTTAGCCCAAGGAAATCTCCAGTTACTCGGGGCGGCGGTTCCCCTAGAAGCGGCCCTACAGAATGGCACTTGGGAAACAATCCTCACCGCCGAAAACCTAACACCTCCCTCCAACCTCTTACCCCAGGAATTGGCTCAACTCCCCTTAGGAGCCATTTCTGGGAATTTACAGGTGGCGGGAACAGTGGCCGACTTGGAGGACTTCAATTTGGCGAACCTCAGCGGACGAACCTCCTTCACCACCACCATTGCTGAGAGTCCCCTGCGTCTGGATGGGTCCCTGGGTGATGGACTCTGGCAAGCTCAACTGGTGACGGAAGGATTACCCCTGGCTCCCTTCATTGAGGTTCCCCCAGAACTGACCCTGGGAACCTTTGCGGGCCGGGCTGGATTTGGGGGCGATGTGGCTCTGTTGGAAACCTTAAGTCCTCAAACCCTGGAAGCGGAGATTCAAGGAGAACTTACGGTTAATCAGGGTCGAGTGGAGATTGCCAGCCGAATTACCCAGGGACAACTGCAAGGGGAGGCGATCGCCCAAAATGTCAATATCACCCCCTTTGTTCCCACAGCGGAACTCACCGCTTCTCGGTTCAGTGGACGAGGTGAGTTTCGCCTTCCCCTAGACAATCTCTCCCCAGAAACCCTGGAAGCTGTGATACAAGGAGAACTCACCGTTAATCAGGGTCGAGTGGAGATTGCCAGCCGAATTACCCAGGGACAACTGCAAGGGGAGGCGAGCGCCCAAAATGTCAATATCACCCCCTTTGTTCCCACAGCGGAACTCACCCCGTCCCGTCTCAGTGGCCAGGGTCAGTTTCGGGTTCCCTTAGACAATCCCTCCCCAGAAACCTTGATGGCTGAAGGTCAAATGCAAGTCATCTTAGGCGAGGGAGGACTTGGGGGACGTTTTGAACTGGCTCAGGGAACTTGGCTCATCGATGCTGAGCAATTGCAAATTCCCCTGACTCCCTTTGTTGACGCTCCGGTCGCTCTGTCTCCCTTAGTGAAAGTGGGTGAAATTGCCCGGTTAACCGGGTCCGTGACGGATTTACGGCCCCAAGCCATCTCGGGACAGTTACAAGTCGGCTTTATCGTGGGAACCACAACCCTGGTCCAGGACCCGACTCAAGACCTGGGTCAGGTGTTGATGGACATTACCCTAGAGGATGGGGGCTGGCAAGTTTTAGCACAACTGCAAAATGCTCAATTGGAGGAATTGGTTCCTGGACTTCCCCAATTGCCCACGCAAACGGCGGCCCTTGATGTGGCGGGACGCTTAGATGGGGCGATCGCCCTCACGGGGGGCTGGCAGGAGTTCACCCCCATCAATCTCGCCATTCAGGAAGGGGCCATGCGAGTGCGTGATTTCCAAGTGGGCGATCGTCCCTATGACTCAGTAATTGAGGGTCCCATCACCGCTACCAAAGAGGGCGTCTTGGTACAACTGGCAGGACAAACTGAAACTATCCTCGGTCGGCCCCGGGATGGACTTTTCCTACGTCTAACCCCGGACTTGTCCCCTCAAGCCTTCGCTCTGCAATTGGGGGAAACCACTGCCGAAGGTCTCCTGGAGAATAAACTCTGGAACCTCGACCTGAGGAACTTCCCCCTCGCCATGCTCAATCTACAGCCAATGGAAGACCGAGGTATCCTCGCCGGGGATTTGACCGCTCAAGTGAGAGCCGCCCCCACCGGGTCCCTCGTCTCCGGGACTTTAGATATCCGAGACCCCCGTTTAGGTCTGACCCAAGCTGATAGTTTACAAGGGCAATTTGTCTGGGCCGAGGAAGTCCTACAACTCGACTCGGTGGAACTGCAACAGGGCGAAAGTCGCTATAGCTTTGATGGCACAGTAACCACTCAGGCCAATCCCCAATTTGCCGGGGCCTTCAAAATTTATCGGGGGGAAATCCAACAGATTTTAGAAGCCCTGCGTTGGTTTGACCTCGATGATGTGCGGCGGGGTTTAGAGCCAGCTACCTACGCTGGGGTAGAGGCTCTAACCGTCCTTGGCGTGGGAAACCCCGAAGACACCCTCATCCGGCAAGTGCAACGATTGGTGGAAATCGATCTCCTACTGCAACAGCAACAAACAGCCCGAGAAGACGCCTCACCTCTGCCAGACTTAGCCAAGCTACAGGGGCAGTTCTCCGGTGATGTGAATGTCTCAGGTTCTCTCAAGCAAGGGGTTGATTTTGACTTCAATCTTGTTGGTCAGAATTGGCAGTGGGACCGTTACCAAATTCATGACATTGCTAGTCAAGGTCTGTTTGAACAGGGAGTTTGGGATATTCAACAGCTCAATATTGCCGCTAATCTTGATGACCCCCAAGTGACTCGCCTT
>SMDP01000356.1 GCA_012911965.1 Geitlerinema sp. P-1104 | reverse complement strand
CCACTCAACTTGCCTCACCCTTGGCAAATAGTCATCAAGCCGTCACAATAGAAATTAACTTGAATCTTCCCCTAACGCCCCGTGGATAACGTTCGTACTGTCTCCGATACTAAACGAGATTTTTATCAAACTCACACACGTCCGATCAATTCCCTGTATCGTCGTGTCGTCGAAGAGATGATGGTCGAGATGCACTTGCTCTCGGTCAATGTTGATTTTACCTATAATCCGGTCTATGCCCTGGGGGTCGTTTCAGCGTTTGATCGCTTCATGAACGGCTACCGACCCGAGAGCGATCTAGAGTCGATTTTTGTGGCACTCTGTCGAGCCACTGGAGGCGATCCCGACCAATACCGTCGCGATGCGGCTAGCATCCGAGAGGCAGCTAGCCAACTCTCCCAAGGGGATTTACTGGCTCTGATCTCTGAGGGAGACTCCCCCTCCGGTGATAATGCCTTCATGCAGCAGATGCTTCAGTTTGCTCAGGGAGAAGGGTTTAAGTATTGTCGTCTGCTAGCAATTGGCTTGTTGGCGGCGATCGAGGCCGTGGATGCGGAGTTGCTTAGCCGTGATAAAGAACTGGCCGACCTTCTCAATCAATTGGGGGCGACGCTTAATATCTCCGATGAGAAGCTGCGTAAAGACTTAGAGCTATACCGCAGCAACCTGGAGAAAATGGAACAGGCTCAAAACGTCATGGCGGATATCCTGGAAGCCGAGCGCAAGAAACGAGCCGAACGGGAAGCCGAACGGGCAGCCAAACAGGAAGCCGAGAAAGAGAAACAGGCGGCCCGCCCGGAGAGTCCCGAAAAAAGCGAATCGGAATCCAACGGCTAGTCAACGCGGAAGTGGCCTGAAAACACTAAGCCCCGGATCTGACAGTCCAGTTGGCGCAGCCAGCGCGCCACGAGATGGTTACAGGTGTTCCAACCGGTATAAGACTCAGTATCGGGGACAAAGTATAAGTCGACATAGCGGTTGTACTGGGGCGGCGCGTCGGCAGACTTATGGCGTTGATTGAGTTGTTCTAAAAGAGCTTGCACCCGAGTTCGCTCAACTTCAATGGTGAGTTGTTGGCCTCGCTCGGCGTTTCTCTGTTGGCGGCGTTGCCATTGCTCGGCGTTAAAGGTTTGTCGCCCCAAGACGGCCGGAGTGGGGTACAGTACCGCTTGGGCCAGGTTAATGAATCGCCCCTGATTATTGGCAAATACCTCGCGATCGCCAAAGGAGTATTCCCACCATTGTCCTGAGTCATCGGGCAAGATCAAGCTGTTGTGATAAAACAGCGGCGTCACCGGAGAGCCAAGAACCCAAACTTTGACGGGATCCTCTGGAGAAACGGGGGGGATAATTCGTGCCGGAATAGGAGCCAAAAGACGAAAGCCGAGAAAAAGTCCCCCAACCAGTAACAGTCCAGCGATGAGGACTCTACGCCAAACGGCCCTAGTTTTTAGGGGGTTGGGGGTTGACATAATCAAATATATATGATATGGGCTGTGGGCGATCGCCCTCTAAGCCTGAGTTGCGGTCGTCTCCACCAGTTGATTGTCCTGACGTAGATAGGCCTCAATAAACGAGTCGAGATCTCCATTCATCACATCATCCACCTGAGTGGTTTCGACGCCTGTGCGTAAATCCTTAACCATCTGATAGGGATGGAAGACATAGTTACGAATCTGATTGCCCCAGGCCGCTTCCACCATATCACCGCGAATCTCAGCAATCTCCTGTAGGCGTTGAGATTCAGCAATCACAAGCAGCTTCGCCTTTAGCAAAGCCAGAGCTTTCTCCTTATTCTGAAGCTGCGATCGCTCCTGAGTACAGCGAACCGCCAAGCCAGAGGGTTTGTGCAGAACCCGCACCGCCGTCTCTACCTTGTTAACATTTTGTCCGCCCTTGCCTCCCGAACGAGAGGTGGTAATTTCCAAATCCGTATCGGGAATATCGAGTTTGACAGAACTATCCAAAATCGGCATCACCTCCACCCCAGCAAAACTGGTTTGGCGTTTACCATTGGCATTAAACGGCGAGATACGAACCAGGCGATGGGTTCCCTTTTCCGACTTGAGATAGCCATAGGCATAGCGTCCCTGAATCTCTAGGGTAACGGACTTAATCCCCGCCTCATCCCCCTCCGAGAGTTCCGTCGTCTCAACTCGATAGCCTTGTCGCTCACCCCAACGACTGTACATCCGCAGTAACATCTCCGCCCAATCCTGAGCATCGGTTCCACCGGCTCCAGCATTGATACTCAAGACAGCACCGCCTTTGTCATACTCCCCAGAGAGCATCTGTTGAAACTCCCATTGTTCCAACTCCCGATTCAAACGGGTGAGGGTTTCCACCGCCTCAGCCATCAAACTTTCATCGACAGCATCATCCTCAAGCAGGAGTTCGACTACCGTTTGGGAATTTTCTAAGCCATCCACCCAGTGGTGATACTGACTAACATTGGACTTCAGGTCATTGAGGTCTTGCATAATGCCCTGGGCCTGTTCTGCATCCTCCCAAAACTCCGGCTGGGCCGCCAGTTGTTCTAGATCCTTAATTTTGGCGTTGAGTGCAGGGAGGTCAAAGATACTCCTGGGTTTTCCCCAGGCGTTCCGACAACAGTTCTAGTTCCTGCTTCAATTGCGAAAGTTCCATAAAATTGGTCAACATGCTCTTAAAAGGTCTCGATCGCCATTGTGCCACACCCCGTCAACCCATCCGACAAGAAATCGTCCAACTGCTAAAATTGGGGACACCCTATTGCTAGCTTGCCTAGGGCGACCACAAGGGTACGCCCCTACGTTGTTTCTGTTCCCTGTTCCCTGTTCCCTGTTCCCTGTTCCCT
>SMDP01000355.1 GCA_012911965.1 Geitlerinema sp. P-1104 | reverse complement strand
CCGATATCTGCGACTCGGGCCTTGAGTTCCTCGACTGTCCAGACTGAGGCTTTCCCAGCTTCAATTTTTTCGTTAATTTCGGCGATCGTCCGTTCCATGATCAAAAAGTCAACAACACCTCATCAATCCCGGCCCAAGCGGTGCGTTTCGGCAAGTTATAACCGAGTAGTCGAAGCCTAACCTTAATTGATGCCGGAATGCACCTTACCCCTATTTACTGATGAATCCTGAAATCATTGTGATTGATACTAATGTTTTAATCAGTGCGGTTTTAAGTCCTAAAAAAACTGCAAGAAAGGCTTTGAATCGAATTTATCAAAACTTTAAGATTGGACAAAGTGAAGAGACCTATCAAGAATTGGCGACCAGAATTTACAAGCGCAAATTTGATAAATACATTTCAGATGAAGGACGAAAAGATTTTTTAAGAGTTGTTAAACACTATAGTCGATTTTTTGAGGTAGAATCTCAAATTGAGATTTGTCGAGATATTGATGATAATAAGTTTTTGGAATTAGCGATAGATTCTAAAGCCGTATTTCTCATCACTGGTGATAAAGATTTATTATCCTTAAAAGCTAACATTCAATATCAACAATTAATTATTACTCCTAGGGAATTTTTGGATCAGTAACGTGGGGCAGCAGAGTATTTTCAATAAACTACGACAAAGCGCTCTGTTCATTAAAATAGGCAAGGGTTTCGGTTTCGATGCGTTGACCCTGGGATAAACGATAGGCTATTTTTGGGTTAAACCTTCTCCTATCCCCTATGTCTGCTGAACTAATCTGCGTCGGAAGTGAATTACTCCTGGGCGATATCCTCAACACCAACGCCCAATATATCGCCCAGGAACTGGCAAAACTGGGGATTCCCCATTACTATCAAACCGTCGTCGGCGATAACCCCGAACGCTTGCAAGCGGCCATCGATATTGCCATTCATCGCGCCGACATCCTCATCTTTACCGGAGGCCTCGGCCCCACCCCCGACGACTTAACCGTAGAAACCTTAGCAGATTTCTTTCATACCCCTTTACAAGAACGCCCCGATGTGCTAAAGGACATCGAAGCCAAATATACCCGTCGAGGGCGCACCATGTCCCCGAGTAACCGCAAACAGGCCTTACTCCCCGAAGGGGCCGACGTCTTACCCAATCCCATCGGTAGCGCCCCCGGTATCATCTGGCGACCCGGCCACGTGACCATCTTCACCTTTCCCGGAGTTCCCTCGGAAATGCGGGCCATGTGGCAAGAAACCGCCGTTCCTACCCTCAAAGCCCAAGGTTGGGGTCAGCAGGTGTTCCACAGCCGCACTCTCAAGTTTTGGGGGATTCCCGAGTCAGAGTTAGCGGAAAAGGTCTCCGGCTTCCTCAATTCCGTGAATCCCACAGTGGCCCCCTATGCCAATTATGGCCATGTCAAGTTGCGGGTATCGGCCCGGGCCGAGTCCAGCGAGGCGGCGGAGGCCCTCATCCATCCCATCGCCCAGCAAATTCAGGAGATTGCGGGAATTTACTACTATGGCAGCGATGACGAAACCCTCGCCACAGTGGTCGGACAACAGCTACAGAACCGAGGAGAAACCCTCGCGGTGGCTGAATCCTGTACTGGGGGCTATTTGGGCAAAGCCTTAACGGAGATTCCGGGGAGTTCGGCCTATTTCTCGGGCGGCGTGATTGCTTATGAGAACCGGATTAAGGAACATCTGTTGGGGGTTGATGGCGAGATTTTACAGACCCTGGGGGCGGTATCGGGACCCGTGGCGGAACAAATGGCGGCGGGAGTTCGCGATTGTTGTGGTACAGATTGGGGCGTTGGTATCACGGGAATTGCTGGCCCCACCGGTGGCACTCCCGATAAGCCGGTGGGATTGGTTTATATCGGTTTAGCTGGCCCTGAGTCCGTGAGTCATATCGAGTATCGTCTCGGGGATACTCGGGGACGGGATTGGATTCGCGAGATTAGCGTCAGTCACGCCCTGAATCAGCTTCGTTTGGCGTTGAGTCGTCCTTAATCTAAGGAAATTTGTAATCCCCAGACATCTTGGGGGACGAAGGTGCGATCGCTCGAAATCGGGGCGACGGGTTCGGTGAGGGTGAACTCCCCCGCCTCAATCCAGGCTTTGAGTTCTTCGGCCACTTGGCGCGATCGCGGAATACTGGCCAACGGGGCCACCCGAACCGACTTCCCATCAACGGTAATTTTACCCGATTTCAATTGAGCATAACTCACCAGTCCAAAAGTGGGACGCACCCGGCGGGGAATGGAAAAATCCACCACTGGGGCCACCAACTCCTCATCCCGAACTGCACAACGTTCCACCACCGTCTCATTGAGAACCGGCAGAGGAACCCCAACTCCCAACATCAGGGAGGGGCCATAATTATGAAAATAGCAGCCTCGGACCCAATCGCGGCTCATTTGTCGTGCATCCCCCATCAAGGCCAAGGTTGCAGCTGGTCCGATGGGGGTACGGTTCGGGAGTCGCTTTTGCAGGGGGAAATGTTGGGTTCCCTCGCCGACGACATAGCCAACCCCTCCCCCCATAAAGACACGAGTTCCAATGCCAATTAGATCTAAATCCGGGTCATTAAACAGCGGCGAAATTGCCCCCGGATTAGAATAGACGGCATTTCCTAACTGGGGTTGCAGGGGACCAAGATAGGTAAACAGTGGGCGATCGCCCCCATTGACCCCGACAATAAAATTCTGATAGAGATTACGGGGATTAAACAGATAGAACTGATTAATCGTATCCCGAGAAATCTGAGTTTCAAAGGAGGCCCGAGGATAACAATCGGTGACTTGGCCAATGGCCCGAACCTGAACCGTTTTCCC
>SMDP01000354.1 GCA_012911965.1 Geitlerinema sp. P-1104 | reverse complement strand
GCTGCTGGGGCATTTCCTCTAAGCGATTGGCACCGACAAAGGCCCGTTTGCCGCAATATCGTTCCAGTTGATGCTGCCGTTGGGCAATTTTGAAGGCGTTACGATAGTCTTGGCTGTTGAAATAGAGCCGTTGGAGCTGTTCGAGTCCCCGCAATCCCAGATGAGGAAAGGCAAATACGAATTGCTCACTGGCCCTCACCAGGGGGGCGATCGCCCCGTGATTATCTTCCTTCGCCTCTGCTACTTCCGCCTCCCGCAAGGCCTGAATCAGTTGCATCAGAGATGACTCTTGCAGTTTCTGGGCAAACTGAGGAGCGTCAGCGGCAAGAAACTGCTCGTAACTGCGGTGCAATTGCTCCTGTACGGCGGCTAAATCGACACTCTTGCCCTCATGCTCTTTTGCGGCTAAGACTTGATTTAAGGCTTGGTGAACGCCAATGACGGCTAACCGCAGATGTGGGGTGATCGAATCTTCTGTTTCTGGGGGTTCCGCCGCCGTGGGGCGATTGCAGTTCCTGCACGCTTCGCGATCGCCCTCGGGGAGAGGATTAAGATACGCTTGCCAATGGCTCTGACTTTGCTGAAAGTGGGCGGCAGCTTGATCCCATTCTCCAGCTTCTAGGGCCTGACGACCTTGAATTAAGGCTAAGTCAGCGGCTAAGTCGGCGGAAAGGGGTTCTCCCAGTTGAGCCAGTTGTTGACAGGCTTGTTCAATTTCCCGTTGTTGGTTCTCCCCCAGTAGGCGATTGCCCCCCAACCATTGGCGATCGCTCCCCCCCTGCAACCGACTGAGAAACTGTTGCACATTAAGCTCTAAGTTAGCTTGAATATCCTCAGCGGAGGGCAAAAAACGCTTCGAGGTCGTCCAACTTTCCAGGTCATTGGCGACGTCTAACATCTCCCGTAAGCCAGTTTCATCTAACCAGAGAACAATGGGAAAAGCAAACTTTTGACGGAGCTGATCTCGCATCTGATTAGCCTTAGCCAGAAAACCTCGCAAATCTGCCAGTTGAGTCATCCCCCGCAGTTGGATTCCCTCCGCTGTTTCCCCTGCCATGGCTCTCTCAATGACTTGAACCAGGTTTTGCGTCTCCACGGGCAAGTCAGCCGTTAACAAGCTGAATTGATGCTGACGCTGGATTTCGGCTTCTAATCGCTGCGACCAGCGATCGCGCAAACTGCGGTAGTTACAGCGCACTAAAATTAGATTAAATTGACCCCGTGACAGGGCGATCGCCTGAGCTAGTTGGCGCAGACTTTTTTCATTTTTAGCGGCAATATCCATCGCAGTTTTTCGTCCTCAAGTCTTAGCCATTTCCCCAATTTTTCTTAGATTTAACTCTCAAATAACTCGTCAGACTCTAGGAAAATGGGATTGACATCAAACCATGATTTTCGGCGTTCCACATATTCAAAGACGCGACGGGTGCGAATTAAGCGTTCATACCCCACCGTATCCTGAACTTTTTTCGTCTGGTGAACCTGTCGCAGCAGTTCCCACTCCTCCGGGGAAACCCCTAAACTCATTTTATTGAGATTATCGGCGATCGCATCGTCTAGGCTATCCTCCGTTAAGGGAAGCTGCATTTCCTCCTGCACCCACTGAGACAACAATTGCAGCAAATCTCGCACATGGCCGCCACTCACTCGACAGAGGCGGTTAAACACCTCCATCGTCTCAAAAATCTCCTCAACCCGCTCCAATCGTTCCACCTCACTCAATTGAGGAAAGGCTCGGGCCAAGACCATTTGTTTAAGTTTTTCAATTCCTTCGCTTGATTCCTCGCCGGTGCGTGTTTTAATCGCCACCATGGGTAAACATTCAGGGGGGTCAGGAAATCGCTGGCGCAGGTTGCCATATTCATTGGAAAATTGTAACGCCAAGGGCATGGTATAGATAGTATGACAGGCAAACTGGGTGAGAATTTCACCGCGATCGACAAATAGATACTCCTGTTGGGTTTTCCCAGAGGCTTTTTGACGATGATCGACGCGATCGAGGTTATCAACAATCACCGCCAAGCCGGCATAGCCATTCTGTTTTAAGGTTTCAATTCCTGGCTTAATTAAATCGTCGTTAATCGTCCGTACTAATTCTGTTGTTTGTGGACCGAGATATTGATTCAGCTTTTCCCGAATCCCAGAATCATCTTTCGCCTTGACCGTTAACGAGGCAATTCCCGCTGACAAGGATAGAGCCTGCTTCTCGGTATCGACCTCCAAGCTGCCACTCATGCCACCAACGGAAATGGGAGACTTGATTCCTCCTTTTACTTCCATTTCTGTCATCAAAATATCTGTGGTTCTTTGTAATAAACGACGCAAGAGAGGTGCTTGGGGTTGATTGAGGGTTTTGTGTTTCTCTAAGGCTTCACTAATCTGTTTGGCAATTGTCAAGAGAACTTCAACAATATCAACATCACCGGTATCTAAGTCTTTATCTGACTCAAAATAGACCACGAAAAAGTTTTCGGCTTCCAACTCAGATTTGAGTTTGTGCAGTTCTGTGGATTTGCCACAACCAATATGTCCGGTAAACAGGGAGCAACTGGGGCGATCTTTGTAAAGTTCGACGATACGATTCTTGATTTTTTTGATAATTTCTCCCCCGCGTACTGAAGAAAAATCAATGTAATACTGCCGATCTGTGGGCGATGAATACACCAGTGTTTTACTGGGGTTGATGGCATTGAAAAAGGTGGCGTAATCGAGGGACATATCCAAGAACATCCAAAAGACAAGCGACGGGGTCAGGGGATATACCCCCAACCCCGTTTTAACACACCTGTTTTAATCCATCTGTTTTAACCCATGATTTTTCAAGAATCAGAACATGAACCCTGG
>SMDP01000353.1 GCA_012911965.1 Geitlerinema sp. P-1104 | reverse complement strand
GTATATATATAAATCAATATTTAAAGCTCCCTCCAGGTCTTAATTTATAAATATAACTTATGTACAGTCCAAGAAGAGTTCTAGGGTTTGGCTATGAGGTATTATAGATTATGTCTAAGTCCAAACTTATTACCCACGACCTTAAATAAGCAACCTTACATTCCTACATTACTTTCACTACCTAATAAGCTTAGGGAGCACTGCTACGTCTTAAGCTGTAATAGCAGTAGCTTCCCCTAAAGACTTTTTATCAAGCACCTTTAGTTGATTATACTCTCATTTTATGGAGGTCATCCAGAGTTTGGTGGATAACTTCTCGATTTGGCGCTCTTTACCGTCGTTAGGGCCAGAACAAACGGCTCTATTAGTAGCCTTGATACCGCCTCACAGCCGCCAACGCCAACGCAGTTGCTTCAATCCCCAAACCACTCCCACCACGAGTATCGTCATCAAGATGGCCCGCAGGGTTCCCCGCAGGGGGGAGGCGGTGACGGCGTTGATGAGAGTGCGCACGCCGGTTAAGGTGAGAATGGGCAAAATCAGGTTGAGATACGCCACATAGCCAACCAGGGGATTACGGCCGGTGTCGATGAGTGGGGGAATGAACCCCGGTAAACGACGATCGCCGCGAAAGATATCGACCACAACCCGTAAACTGATCAATAGCCAAATGGAGATTCCCGTGGTGGTCAACAGATAACTCCAGGTGGCGGGGTCTTTCTTGATTCCTCCCTGATAGGGGTCTAAGGCTAACCCTAGACCAATCCAATAGGTTCCCCAGGTCATCCATTGGCTCAGCAGCCGCTCCTGGGGGCTGTAGGGCTTCTGTTTGAGCCACCAGGTCAAACTTGTCAAAATCAGAGATATCACCACCGTTTGCCCCAGCCAGCGCCCCTGAAGTCCAATCAATAGGGTCAAAGTCCAGGTGAGTCCCAAGAGGGCGATCGCCCCATAGCGGCGGGCCGTCCAGCTTGGGCTAGACTCGTCTTCGTGCAGCATCTGCCAAAGTCCATCGCCGATGAGGGTGGCGGGGAGAACCACCAGCAGATATTTGAGATAGGCCAGGTTGAGAAGATGGGGGATGGGGGAAATGTCGAGATGCGATCGCACCCAACCGGATTCACCCAGAGACAATTGCAGACCAAAAACGAGGGCGATCGCCCCCAAACGGCCCAGAACCTGGTCCCGAGTCAGCCACCAAATGGCTGTTCCAGCAATAGCAACATTGCCTAAAACCACCAAAATAATATCATGACGAGTGCTAGAAAAGCCACTGCCATCGGCATAGGTTAACTGAGATAACAGAACAATTCCCAATAGCCAACCCAAAAGATTTAACCCTCGTTGAATGGGAGGCGGAATCAGGCGAGGAAATTCGCCAAAGGCTAACCCCAAAATCAGGAATCCCAGTAGAGAAATCCACCACCGCCAAACGCCTAAATCCGGGTCAAGGATATTGGGGCGACAATGTTGTAAAAAGACCGCAAATGCAATGAGAGACATCCCTCGCCACAGAGTTGAGAGGGCAATTTTCCACCCCGGCCAACCCTGTTCAATGCGTCGCCGCTGGGCCAGAGGAATTGCAGCCCCCATCGCGAAGAGGAAGGCGGGGAAGACAACATCGACCCAAGTGAGTCCCGGAACTTCGGGGTTAAAGACGTGATCTGGGGGCGGAACTTGGGCGTGATACATCCAGGCCGGGAGGGCGCCGCCAAAGGGAATGATTCCCGAGAAGACCATGGCGAGAACGGCCAATCCTCGCAGACTATCCAGGGCGAGCGATCGTTGAGTCACAGTGGGCGCGGGTGAAGGTCGTCCCCTATTATGGGCTAAGATAGGAGGGAAAGAAGGGTGTTTTGTGGGAAGTAGGGGCGAAAAATTTTTCGCCCCTACTCCTCCTTATGAATGATAACGGTTTAAGCTATGCCAGTATCCTCAGAGACGGTTCGCTGGACGATCACCGATTTGGAGTTATTTGATGACCCGAATAATTCCTATGAAATCATCGATGGACAACTGATTGTGACTCGCGCCCCTCATTGGCAGCACCAAGAAATTAGTGGTAATGTCTATATGGTCTTAAAGGCCTGGTCGCGTCAAACGGGATTAGGACGAGCGGCGATCGCCCCAGGGATTATTTTTTCCGATATCAACAGTGTCATCCCCGATGTGGCTTGGGTGAGTCAGCAACGACTGGATGCGTGTTTGGATGACTCTGGCCATCTAACCGCCGCCCCGGATTTGGTGGTGGAAGTGTTGTCGAACTCGAAACGCGATCGCCTACGGGATTACGAACTCAAACTCAAACTCTATTCATCGGAAGGGGTTTTGGAGTATTGGATTCTGGACCGATACAAGCAGGAACTGAAAGTCTATCGCCGGGAGGGATCTTGTTTACGCCTCTCGGAAACCCTTTTCCCCAGTGACTCCCTCACCAGTCCGATTTTGCCGGGATTTTCTTGTGTGGTGTCGGATTTGTTTGACTAAACGTTCCCGAATGGTGCGTTCCGGCAAGTTGAAAGGTGATTTGTCAAAGTTCAAACTCGTTGCAAGCCGGGACGCACCCTACCAGGTCGAACCCTTGTGGTCGCCCCTACGTCTTTCCCCTCTTGGGAGGGGTCCCCGGAGGGCGGGGTGGGTTCTCCGGTGTTCCCAATTAAGGGGCCGGATTGGGATATTTGGCATGAATCGCGTCAATGGCGGCTAACATATCCGGGGTTAACTCTACCGCCACACTGCCGATATCCTCCTTCAACTGATCTAAGGTCGTGGCCCCGATAATGGTACTGGCCACAAACCAGCGCGATCGCACAAAGGCCAAGGCCATCTGGGCCGGTGACAATCCCCATTGCTT
>SMDP01000352.1 GCA_012911965.1 Geitlerinema sp. P-1104 | reverse complement strand
GTTGGCGTGTTGATGAGGACTTGTTGGGGAGTGAGATAGGTTAAAACACCCATAGGAAAGGGGAAGAATCAAAGGCTTGCTACATTCTAACGCCCGAGTCTTCCCCTTTCTTGTAAATCTCTGTTGCGCCGGTTAATCGGTCAGCCGCTTCCCCTAGGAGACGCTGCTGAGAATGTCTTTGGCGTGGTTAGCGGTGTCGACTTTATCGAAGACTTGGATGATTTTACCCTCACCGTCGATGATGTAGGTGACGCGCTTGGAGTAGCCGCCGCCCTCAACGTCATAGGCGCGAGTCACGGTTCCATCAGCATCGGCCACCAGTTGGAAAGGTAGGCCATACTTTTCGGTGAACTGCTTGTGAGAGGCTTCGTCATCCATGCTCACCCCTAAGACCACCATATCTTTACCTTGGATTTCGGCGTAGGCGTCGCGGAACCCTTGGGCTTCTTTGGTGCAACCGGGGGTGTCATCTTTGGGGTAGAAGTACAGCACTACGGTTTTACCTTTGAACTGAGACAGGGTAATGGTGTCTCCGTTGGTGTCTTTGGCGGTGAAGTCGGGGGCGGTGGAGCCAACAGCGAGAGTCATATGGGGATCTCCTTACATTTCTTCATATATCTGTTGGTATCCTAACATTGTTGACCGGTTGGGGAACAAGGGGGGGAAACCCGATTAGCGTTCGACGATTTCAATCATGGTGGATAGGGCGGCCATCTGGTCAACGTTAATGGCATTGCGGGCCGTGCGGACTTCAATATTGCCCCGGGTTTGGCGATCGATATCCCTGAGCAGGTTCTCCGCTACATCCAGAGAGTCCTCATCCCGCAAGGAGATGGGAGCGCGGCTGGGAACGTTCGTCTCCTCAGCGATGCGCTGAATGCCTCGTAGGACATCCCGTAGGGGACGAGTGCTGGCAATGGTCAGAATTTCCACATAGCCCCGGCCCGTCAGACACAGGTGAAAGTCCTCACTGGGATTGCGGCAATAGTCCTGTTGGGGATTGCGGTGTCCTTCATGCTCAGGAGCGATTAGGGATTGGCCTGAGGCCAGGCGAGAGGCTTCTTCTGGGGAGTCCCAATCGTTGGGATAGAGGACGGTAATACGACCACTACTGCCGATGGCCAGGAGGCTGATATAGAGGTCGCGATCTTCGTGATTGGTCACGTGAATCAGCACTTCTGACCCGGAGGGGAGGCTATTGAGGTCATGGTCTTGGTGTTGGATGACTACATCACGACTGCCGCGAGTCCCGCCACGGCTCAGGGTCTGATTACTTTGGGCCACTTCGAGTTGAACCTCTAAGTTGAGGTTGGAGGTGTCACTATTGAGGACGGAGCCGAGAATCTGTCCGGCCAGGAGGAGTTGGAAGCGGGGAACCAGACGGTTGACGGCGGCGGCGATGGATTCGTTAGGCTGGCCGAAGCTTTGAGGAATAGGCATCAGGCCGCGAGTGAAGAGGCCGATGCTGCCGAGTTGGGAGATGTCCTGTGACTGGTTCTCGAAGGCGACGCTTTGGGCGGTACGGGTCATGCGGCCGATGAGAAAGTGGGGGGTTTTGTCGTCATCAAGGGGGAGGGGGTCCACGTTGCGAACTTGCTGGAGGCGCGATCGCATCTCATTGAGGTCATCCTCTAAGGAGGGGTCCAGTCCCAGACGCAGGGTCAAGTCTGGGGAAACGCCTCGCACCTGTTCCCGCAGTAGCAGTCCTGGCCGGGGGAGCGATCGCGCTTCACCCTGGACGGTGCCATAGCCGCGCAACCCTTCCCGTCGCGTCTGTTCAATTTCCGCCAGTTTTTGCCCTTGAGGATCAATCACTGCAAAGACGGCCCCCTCTTCAAAGGCATCTAAACTCTGGGAGGACACCCCACCGAGCCAGAAACTGATTTCCCCATTCTCTTCTCCCAAGATGACGGCTTCCGCTGGTGGGGTTTGCGGGGTGAGGAAATAGACGGGTTTTTGGTCATGAGTACTGCCTGGGGCCACGGCAAAGACGGGGGCCTGTTGAATCCCGGAACTGTTGGCCACATCCCGGGCGCTGCGAGATAAATCCACAAAGACCCGTTCTAGGGGCAAACTTCCCGGCTGTTGCCACAAATAGCGAGTCAGGCTATAGGTGAAGGCTCCAGCGAAGAAACGACCCGCACCGCGACCGAAAGAGGCATCAGCAGCGAGTTGATTGGCTTGAGCGGAACCGATGGCCACTCCTTTGGCGATACCTTGGCTGCGTCGCTGTTTCAACTCGGCGGGGGACAAGTCCAGACGACTCATCCAGGTGTCTTGAGTGATGAGTTCTTGCTCACTGGGGTCAGGATAGCCGTCACTGAAGCGAGATTCAAGGGCGCGGAAGCGGATATCGCCTCGGGTTCCGCCCCCGGAATGGCAACTGTCGAGCATGACGGTGACTTGGTCTGTCTTCAGGGCGGACATGAGCAGAAAGAGGGTTTTGCCCATAATGTCATCGGCGTGGCTCACCTGGGGACGGGGACGACCATCATAGGGAACCATAGTGCCGTTGTAGCCTTGAACGCCCTGATAGCGAGGGTCTGGGGGCAGAGGAATCGGGTCTGGGTCACGAACTAAGGCCCCATGACCGGAGAAGTGAAACACCACCACATCCCCCGGTTGAGCCTGGTCGATGAGGTGGGATTCAAAGGCATCGAGGAGGTTAGCACGGCTGGCATTTTCATCAGTGAGGGTGAGGATATCCTGGGGATTAAAGCCAAAGCGATGCACCAGTAACTGCCGCTGCATCTCCACATCCGTCACACAGCCTTGGAGGGGAGCAATGCCTTCGGGATAGCGGTTGATGCCCACCAAGAGGGCTAATTTGCGGGAGGTGGGTTGAGCGAGGACTCG
>SMDP01000351.1 GCA_012911965.1 Geitlerinema sp. P-1104 | reverse complement strand
GCTGCTGGGGCATTTCCTCTAAGCGATTGGCACCGACAAAGGCCCGTTTGCCGCAATATCGTTCCAGTTGATGCTGCTGTTGGGCAATTTTGAAGGCGTTACGATAGTCTTGGCTGTTGAAATAGAGCCGTTGGAGCTGTTCGAGGGCCCGCAATCCCAGATGAGGAAGGGCAAACACGAATTGCTGGCTGGCCCTCACCAGGGGGGCGATCGCCCCAGGACTATCTCCCGTCGCCTCTGCCACGTCCGCCTCCCGCAAGGCCTGAATCAGTTGCATCAGAGAGGACTCGTGCAGGTTCTGGGCCAACTGGGGAGCGTCCGCAACAAGAAACTGCTCATGACTGCGGTGCAATTGCTCCTGTACGGCGGCTAAATCGATATCTTTGCCATCCTGCTCTTTTAGGGCCAGAACCTGATTTAAGGCTTGCTGAACGCCGATGATGGCTAACCGCAGATGTGGAGTTTTAGAATCTTCTAGTTCTGGCAGTTCCGCCGCCGTGGGGCGATCGCAGTTCCTGCACGCTTCGCGATCGCCCTCGGGGAGAGGATTGAGATACTCTTGCCAATGACTCTGACTTTGCTGAAAGTGGGCAGCCGCCTGGTCCCATTCTCCAGCTTCTAGGGCCTGACGACCTTGAATTAAGGCCAAGTCAGCGGCTAAGTTCAGGCCCAGGGGTTGTCCCAGTCGGGCCAGTTGTTGACAGGCTTGTTCAATTTCCCGTTGTTGGTGTTTCCCGAGTAGGCGATCGCGAAGCGTGCAGGAACTGCCATCGCACCCCAACCCTTGGCGATCGCTCCCCGGTTCTAACCGGCTCAGAACCTGTTGTACATTCAGCTCTAAGTTCCCTTGGATATCCTCAGCCGAAGGTAAAAAACGCTTCGAGGTCGTCCAACTTTCCAGGTCATTGGCGACATCTAACATTTCCCGTAAGCCCGTGTCATCTAACCAGAGAACAATGGGAAAAGCAAACTTCTGACGGAGCTGATCTCGCATCTGATTGGCTTTGACCAAAAAGCCTCGCAAATCTGCCAGTTGAGTCATTCCCCGCAGTTGGATTCCCTCCGCTGTTTGCCCGTCCATGGCCCTCTCAATGACTTGGGCCAGGTTTTGCGTCTCTACGGGTAAGGTCGCCGTTAATAGCGTGAACTGATGCTGACGCTGGGTTTCCGCTTCTAATCGCTGCGACCAGCGATCGCACAAACTGCGGTAGTTACAGGACACTACTATCAGCTTGAAGTGTCCCCGTGACAGGGCGATCGCCTGAGCCAGTTGACGCAGGCTTTTTTCATTTTTAGCAGCAATATCGTTAGCGGCAATATCCATCACAGGTTGTCGTCCTCACGTCTAAGCTTTTCCTTCAACGGCTTTTAGAGTCAACGCTCAAAGAACTCGTCAGATTCTAGAAAAATGGGATTGACATCAAACCATGATTTTCGCCGTTCTACATATTCAAAAACGCGACGGGTGCGAATTAAGCGTTCATACCCCACCGTATCCTGAACTTTTTTCGTCCGGTGAACCTGTCGCAGCAGTTCCCACTCTTCCGGGGACACTCCTAAACTCATTTTGTTGAGATCATCGGCGATCGCATCTTCTAAGGTATCCTCCGTTAAAGGCAGCTGCATTTCCTCCTGCACCCACTGAGACAGCAATTGCAGCAAATCTCGCACATGGCCACCACTCACCCGACAGAGGCGGTTAAACACCTCCATCGTCTCAAAAATCTCCTCAACTCGCTCCAATCGTTCCGCTTCACTCAATTGGGGAAAGGCTCGGGCCAACACCATTTGTTTCAGTTTTTCAATTCCTTCCCTTGATTCCTCGCCGCTAGGGGTTTTAACGGCCACCATAGGCAAACAGTCGGGGGGGTCAGGAAATCGCTGGCGTAAGTTACCATATTCATTAGAAAACTGCAACGCCAAGGGCATGGTATAGATGGTGTGACAGGCTAACTGGGTGAGAATTTCACCGCGATCGACGAATAGATACTCCTGTTGGGTTTTCCCGGAGGCTTTTTGACGATGATCGACGCGATCGAGGTTATCAACAATGACCGCCAATCCGGCATAGCCATTCTGTTTTAAGGTTTCAATTCCTGGTTTAATTAAATCATCGTTAATTGTTCGCACTAAGGCGGTGGTTTGAGGACCGAGATATTGATTCAGCTTTTCCCGAATCCCAGAATCATCCTTGGCTTTGACGGTTAACGAGGCAATTCCCGCCGATAAGGATAGGGCTTGCTTCTCGGTATCAATACCCAAGCTGCCACTCGCACCAGCAATAGAAATAGGAGCTTTAACTTCTCCTTTTACCTCCATTTCTGTCATTAAAACATCTGTGGTTTTTTGTATGAAACGACGCAAGAGAGGGGCTTGGGGTTGATTGAGGGTTTTATGTTTCTCTAGGGCTTCACTAATCTGCTTGGCAATAGTCAGGAGAACTTCAACGATATCAACGTCTGCTGTATCTAAGTCTTTATCTGACTCAAAATAGACCACGAAAAATTTTTCAGCTTCTAACTCGGATTTAAGTTTGTGTAGTTCTGTGGATTTGCCACAGCCAATATGCCCGGTAAACAGGGAGCAACTGGGGCGATCGCGGTACAGTTCGACGATGCGATTCTTGATTTTCTTGATAATTTCTCCCCCACGGACTGAGGAAAAATCAATATAATACTGCCGATCCGTCGGCGATGAATACACCAGTGTTTTACTGGGGTTGATGGCATTGAAAAAGGTGGCGTAATCGAGGGACATGTCCAAGAACATCCAAAAAACAAGCGACGGGGTCAGGGAATCTATCCCTAACCCCGTTTTAACACACCTGTTTTAATCCATCTGTTTTAACCCATGATTTTTCAAGAATCAGAACATGAACCCTGG
>SMDP01000350.1 GCA_012911965.1 Geitlerinema sp. P-1104 | reverse complement strand
AGGGAGTCGGGTTCTCCCGTTAATCCTCGCCGGAGATGAAAGGCGAATAAATGTAAATTTGGGGCATAAACTGGCGGCGTTATCTGTTGTTCTGAGTCCATTGCTTTAAACTTTGCTTAATGTGGCGAACTAAGGAAGTTTTCTCCGCCTGAGGTGCCGGAGTAATCACCACAGCACTGTCCGTTTCTTCGATGACTTGGAAATTCGGAAACGTCCGTTGGATTTCACTCGGTTCCGGGATTCCTTGGAGTTCTCTTTTTTTAGCCTGTTCAAAAATAGCTTGTTCTTGTGGAAATTGTCCGATCCAAGTTATAATGAAGTCTGCCATCTCATTGAGATTGGCTTCAGAAAACGTCTCTAATTCCGCTGCTAATGTTTGAACCTGTTGCAACGCTCCTGGCGGTAAAATGGGCGGTTCTGCTTCTAGGAGTTCGGCGAGCATCAGCAAGGTTTCGGTTGAGTTTTTCATGGTTATTTTGTGTCAAATAGATTATTTGTAATCGGCTAGAGCAATAGCAAGAAAATACTAGATAACTTTACCATCAAACTTTATTGATTTATCTTTCTATCGTCCAATCTTCTATGGCTAATCCTGTCACTTTACTAAAATCTCGATGATTACGGGTTAATAAAATCATTGACCTCGACAGTGCGATCGCGGCAATTCTAGCATCCATCCCAGCCAGTTGAATCCGTTGTGTGTTTAACCGATCTAAAGTTTGGGCAGCCATCGCATCAAAAGGGAGAACCGACAATCGTTGAAAGTCAGTGACTAGCCGCATCATAATCTCATAGCCCTTAACCAGTTGAGTGGGATGACGAGTGCGGTTAATATAAGCATGACAACCTAGCATTTGTTCCTGAATGGTGATCACCGAAATTGCAAAATCCGATGAGGGATAGTGAGCCATTCGTGCGGCTAGATTGTTGTAATCGGCCCCAGATTGGCGTTGAATAATGCTCAGGTGATCGGTATCCAGTAAATATCTCATTCCTGTTCCGGTGCATTCAATACAGACTCATCCCCTCGACGAATGGCTTGTCCTAGTGCTAGGATTTCTTCAAAAGCCGGTTCATCCTTGAAAGACCCAGTAATTTGTTGTACTCCATTCAGCGATTGCGTCGGGGCAATCTGTTTTTGAATTTGGCTAAGGGCGGCTTCGACGGCGGCCATGCGTTCTTCTAATGAACTGTTGCTGGTCATGAATGTTAAAAGGTGGGTCGAGTCTCAAACCATTATATCGCAAAGCTTAAACAGCACAAACCACCTAAACCCCGATCGCACAAAAAGCCGCCCAATGAATCGGATGTTCATAGGGTCGGTAACTAGCGGGTTTAAAGCCTAACCTCAACTTCTCTCGCAGCTTGGCCTTCGGATGAGGGGTTAACGCCGACTCCGACTCATTCAGCCAGGCCGTTAACTCCTGCTTGGTGACGGTTCTCATCCACTCTTGGGCCAGTTTCAACGCCAACGCCACCGAGGGCTGGGTCTGCATTTCCTCATACAATTTTACCATCAAAATCGCCGTCGAGACATCATTCACCGCCCAAAGACTGCAAATCACGTTCGCCGCCCCCGCATACAGAAACCCTAGCCCCAAACTGATATATTCCTCTAAGTTGGGCGAAAAGTCCGTTAACCCGGTTTCACAGGCCGAGAGAATCACCAGGCGACAGGCGGGTAAATCGAGTTCAAACAATTCCCCCAAGGTGTAACATTTGCTCAAGTCAATCTGCGTGCCTTTGCGCCAGGGGAGAAAGCGAGTTTCGGCGGGTTCAGATGTGGCGGTTTCCTCGGAGAGCGTTCGCCCTTCTGAGTCACTGACGGAGACTTTCGCCCCCGCTAACACCAGGGGAGAGAGGAGGGGACTGTTGAAATTGAAGGCCCCATGGCCGGCAAAATGGAGATAGTCCGCTTCTTGGAAGTCTTGGCGGTAGGAGTCTTCATTGAGGCGGGTTTTGCTGGCTTCCTGGCGGGCCAGACGGCCGGCGTTGGCCGAGAAGTTGGCTAAAATGGCGTCAACCTCTAAGTCCGCATAGTCTAGGTCTTCCGTGGGATTTTGAATCGCAAAGAATCGCTGGCGGTTGCCGGTTTTGCGTTGGCGTTGGGAGACTTCCAGGAATTGACAACTCGGGCTGTAGGTGACTCCCAGGGGGAATCTATCGGCGAGATAGTCCGGTTCATCGCCATCCCCCAGGGGTAAGGCGTGGAGGGGGAACAGATGCAACTCCCGATAGGGGACGACAATTAGGCGGCGGCTGTGGGGGGGGATTTGGGCGAGGAGTTGGGGTAATTCCAGGATATCCCGCAGACGGCGCAGGAAGTCCTTGAGATGGGTTTCCCAGTCGTCGGACTGGTGGGAATAGCTGTCGAGATAGGTGTCGCGCAACTCCTGTAATTGATGCAAGTGTTCCGGGGGGGAGCGATGCACGGAAATTTCCCCGGTTTCGCCCCTGACGATAAAGGTATAAATTCCCTGGGGGCTGAGATACCATTCCATCAACAGGGTTTCCTGATCCAGTAACGCCTGAATTTGCGAGAATTGGATGGGTTGGACTCGTTGGCTGAGGCTGAAGTTGGGGTCGTAGGTGTTTAGGGTTTCCAGGAGTTGGCTTAAGGCCTGTTGCGCCTGTTCGTACTCTCGACGCAGGCTCTTCATAACTTCCGGGGTGAAGCTGGCGGAACCGCTACCCCGTTGTCCCAGTCCGCCCAGGTCCTGAGTATCGGGGTTGCTGGGGTCGTCGAGGCTTTCGAGGAGTCGCTGTTTGGCGGTGACTTCCCGACGGAGGCGGTCGAGTTGTTGCAGGAGTTCTGGGGGAATGTCGCCTTTGGGGTAGAGGTCGCGGTTGCTGAGGAGTTCGATGAGGTTGCGGGATTTGCTGCGTT
>SMDP01000035.1 GCA_012911965.1 Geitlerinema sp. P-1104 | reverse complement strand
TTCACGCAAATCCTGTGACGAACTCCTCTGCCGTTCTCGCTGGCCTGATGGGTGTCTGTGTCGGGGATGCTTTGGGAGTTCCTGTGGAATTCAGCTCCCGAGCCGAACGACAAGACGACCCCGTCACCGATATTCGGGGTTATGGAACCTACAACCAGCCTCCCGGAACCTGGTCTGACGACAGTTCCCTCACCCTCTGTTTAGCCGACGCGCTCTGTGACGGCTTTGACTTGGCCCGCATCGCCGACAAATTTTGTCTCTGGTTTACCGAAGCTCTTTGGACTCCCTATAACGAAGTTTTTGACGTAGGTGGGGCCACCAGTCGAGCCATCAGTAAACTGCTGCGGGGGGGGTCACCAACAGAATCAGGAGGAACCGGAGATCGCAGTAATGGCAACGGGTCTCTGATGCGGATTTTGCCCATGGTCTATTTTGCCGACCATCTCCCCTTCCCAGAACTCCTACAGCGGGTGCATCAAGTCTCCGCCATCACCCACGCTCACCCTCGCAGTCAAATGGCTTGTGGGATGTATATCAGTATCGCCCGTCAACTGTTGCGAGGCCAATCTCCCAACGTCGCTTTAGAAGAAGGATTAGCGGCCGTTGACCCCTTTTATCAGCAAGGGCCATTTCAGCCAGAGCGATCGCACTTCCAACGTCTCAACGGCCAACTCGCTCAACTCCCCATCCAGGAGATTTCCTCAAGCGGCTATGTGGTTCACAGTTTAGAAGCCGCCCTCTGGTGTTTTCTCAACACCGACAGTTACGCCGAGGCGGTGTTACAAGCAATTAACTTAGGAAGCGACACCGATACCGTTGCCGCCATTACCGGGGGCTTAGCCGGATTGCACTATGGCTATGAGGTCATTCCTGAAGATTGGCGGGAGGCGATCGCCCGCAAAGAGGATATCATCGCCCTCGCCCAACGCTTAGACCAACAGCTATCTAAGGCTCATTCTCAATAATGGCGATCGCCCCCAACTCCACAAAGTTTTATTACCACAATATTAGGGTAATTGCAATATTTTTTAATAAAACCAAACATTAAACAGGCAGATCGGTCAAATCTAGGCTGATATCACTGTAAATTGTGGCGCGATCCAGAGGTTTCGTTGCAAATTATTACAATCTGTTTCATTCCGTCACAAAATTGCGGCTGTCCCGTTCGCAGACCCATCAAGCCATGGTACGATTCAGCATCAGATAGACGTAAGCGATGTATAGGAGAAGAACTTTGGGCATTCGGGTTGCTGTTGTTGGTTCTGGACCGGCTGGATCATCTGCCGCCGAAGTCTTGGCGAAGGCAGGCATCGAAACCTACTTGTTTGAGCGCAAGTTGGATAACGCCAAGCCTTGTGGAGGAGCCATTCCTCTCTGTATGGTCAGTGAATTTGATATCCCCCCAGAGATTGTGGACCGTCGGGTTCGCAACATGAAAATGATCTCCCCCTCCAACCGCGAGGTGGACATCCGCATTGTTAAAGAAGACGAATATATTGGAATGTGCCGCCGGGAAGTTCTCGACGGCTTTTTACGCGATCGCGCCGAAAAACTCGGAGCGAATCTCATCAACGGAACCGTCCATAAACTCGAAATTCCCACGAGCGACACCGCTCCCTACGTCATCCACTATGCCGATCACTCTGACGGTAGCCTAACCGGGGAAAACAAAACCCTGAAAGTGGATGTCGTCATCGGGGCTGACGGTGCCAACTCTCGTGTGGCCAAAGCCATCGAAGCCGGGGACTATAACTACGCCATTGCCTTCCAAGAGCGGATTCGTCTGCCGGAAGACAAAATGGTCTACTACAACGACTTGGCGGAAATGTATGTCGGTGACGATGTGTCTCCCGACTTTTACGCGTGGGTGTTCCCCAAATACGACCACGTGGCTGTGGGAACTGGAACCATGCGTGTTAACCAAGCCAAAATTAAGAAACTACAAGCCGGGATTCGCGCTCGGGCCGCTCGTCGTCTCGAAGGTGGGGAAATCATCAAAGTTGAAGCCCACCCCATCCCTGAACATCCCCGTCCCCGTCGGGTTCGTGGCCGCGTCGCCCTCGTCGGTGATGCTGCCGGAACTGTAACCAAATCCTCGGGAGAAGGGATCTACTTCGCGGCGAAATCAGCCCGGATGTGTGCTGAAACCCTCGTTGAAACTACCAACGCGGGTCAGAAACTGCCCACGGAAGAGGACTTAAAACTCTACATCAAACGCTGGGATAAACAGTATGGCATGACTTACTTGGTCTTAGATCTGCTGCAACGAGTGTTCTATCGCACCGATGCCACTCGCGAGGCCTTTGTGGAAATGTGCGACGACAAAGATGTGCAGAAGCTGACGTTTGACAGCTATCTGTATAAAACGGTCGTCCCCGCCAATCCTCTGGTGCAGATGAAAATCACCGCCAAGACGATTGGTAGCCTGTTGCGTGGTAACGCCCTCGCTCCCTAAGCCTCACCCTCAAACCTAAACTCTGCGCGAGAAGCTATGACCGGCTTTCTCGCGCTTTTTTTTGTCGACACAAGCCAAGGGATGAGCGAGAGTCGTGATTGTTATAGTTTCATGGCGATCGCCCTTAGGGTTTCGTCAACCTCGCTACATTCGGGTTCTGGATCACCTGTTACAATTTCTACTAGAAAAATTCTAAAGCATAACATTTAATAACCTTAGCATTTTGTCGGAGACTTTTGTCAGATAACAGAACTCAAATCAAAACCGATTGAAACTCTAGGCAACGGCTGTTTTCCCTCACAAGATTTTGTCTTCCCAGCCCAAAACAACACGTTCTTTATTTATAGGAGACCCCCTATGCTTGAAAAGCTTGTTGAGAATGTAACCAATAATTCTGAATATCAATTTAATTTAAGTTTAGGGAAAAAAGTCCAACAACAAATGTATGTTTTTGAGAGTCTTGACCTGCCTCCTCAGGTCAAGAAAGTTCCAGTCTTATGGATCCCCAGATTTTTAATTATTAAGTTAAGCTGTGTAGATAGTTTAACTTTCCAAGACTTTGAGAGGATTATCCCAGGAATTTTGGCCTATGGATCTGAGGGTATTAAGTATTTTTTGTATGATGCTGACCAGCCCAACAAGATTAAATGTTTTGAGTTTGATCGGCGAACCAGTGAGGTGTATTTATTGGAGAATTATTTTCATTCAAATTCTGATTGTATCTATACCGTCCAGTATGGTCGTCGTCGTGAAAAACTATACCGAAAAGTTTTTCTCGGGATGCGAGATAATAAGAGTTTCAGCCGTTACTCCCAAAAAACTCTGGACTATTGCATAACTATATCTAAACATTTTTTATATGTCGTTAATCCAGAGACGAAGACAGGTTGTTACTTTTGGCTTATCTCCCCAAGAGTCACGGGAATTTGGACGTTTGAACCGATAGGTTTAATTAACAAGCACGTTAAAACAATGGGAAAGTATGTTCCTGTTAAAAGAGTGAACTATGGTATTTTTCCCCGAGGTCTAAGAACCAAATTAATTTGGCTGATTACTATCCTAGGTATTTTGTTTTGTTTGCTTCTTATCTTGTCGGAATTTTTGGGGTTTAGCGGCGAAATCGCAGGGCTTATTGCTAGGGTTTTAATAGTCGGGTTGCTCGGAGGAAATCTTTTGATAGTTATTGTTAGGATTTGGCGTACCCGCAAAGAACGTGAAAAGCTGATTTCTATTGACCCAAGCTTGTCACAGCTAATTGACTAAATATTGAAGTAGATGTTATTTAAGTATGAGTTTACTTGAAGCTTTGATCGGTTTGGTATTAGTTTCTCTGGTAGTTTCTTTTGTTGTTTTTGGTATTTTAGGTCATAAACAAGTAAAAACAATTGAACAGTTTCCCCAGAAAAAGTACCGGCAACTCATGTACCTGATGGAAAAAACATTGGAAGAATCTGATCGCTCCTTTCCTGCTTTTTTGATACCTCCAAAGGCATTGAAAGAATCTTATCGCTTCTTTCCTGCTTTTTTGATACCTCCAAAGACGATAAAAAAAATTGTAGCCTCAGAAAATGTAGATAAGACTCTGTTTTCTGAGGTAATTCCAGCTATCCTAAAGTGGAATGATCTGGGGATTACCCTCTTTGTATATCATCGCAAAAACAAAGATAAACTAAAAACAATATCTATTGACTGGGAGCATCTTGAGCGAACTTCAGTTCGTTACAAAAATGTAATATCTCACAGCAGCATTATTGATTTTGAAACCAGTAAAATACCTAGTAGTTTTTTATTCTTAAAAGATAAGAGATCATCAAAAAATTACTATTTATGGATATTTCTCGTTAGTGAATCTAGTGGATTGCTAACTTGTGGGCACAAGTTTCTGGAAACAGTATGGAATGAGAGTCAAGATGTCCCCTCACTTTCTGTTAAAAATTATGGCAAGATATCTCGTTCGCTAATCTTCAAAAACCTAGCGGGTCTGATCCTAGTTTTAGTCATTTTAGGAAATAGTCTGTACTCCGGTGTACAGCTGGGTTTATCAAGTAATCCCACAAGTGTGATCGGTGCAGATCCCGCTGGTCACACTCTCTTAATCACCTATGAGGATGACCTCTATTATCTGGATGCTCAAGGAACCCTACAAGAGGCCTATCACCTGCCTGACTTTCAAGTTCAGGGGGAGCTGATCGACCTCCAGACCCTATCTGATAGAAGCTTCTTGGTGGCGAATTGGCAGGAAGGAATCATTCAGAATTGTCATCTCGATGAGCAAACTTGCCAACCCTTGCCGGCCTTTACAGGACTGACCCCAGTCACGTCACCGTTTGAACGTTCATTTCGATTTGTGGCTGACCCAGACCAGAATTTAATTTATGTCACAGATACAGCTCGCCATGGCTTAGTGATCTTGAACCAAGACGGAGAAGTCTTACAAACAACCCGAGGGGAAGACCCCTTACTATGTTTCCCTAATGGAATCAGATTGAGTAATGCCGGCAACCTGGCGATCGCCGATAGCAACAACTTTCAGATTGTGATTTGGTCGAGAAATGCCGAGGGACTCGATCCAACCCCGGAAGCAGAGATGGCGACTGTTCAAGAACCCAGACCCCAGACTCACTGTTTCCCTGAATATCGTCAATCTGGACGGGCGATCGCCCTCCCTGTGGCTGAGGAAAAACGGGTGATCCCCAAATTCGTTGAGCAGGATGCTCAGGGCTTTTGGTGGGTTCTCTTGGCCGATCATGCCTTATCCCGTGATAACCTGTTGCGATTTGATGAAAACTGGGAAAATCCCCGAAACATTCAGCTCCCGGCCGTTAAGCCAATTGATCACATGGCCTTGGTGAATCAACAAATTTTGCTGAGTGTCCCCCAAGAGTATCAAGTTCTATCCGTCTCAACCGAGGATTTATCGGTGACTCCCTTCGGCGATGAGGCGTTTCAGAACCAGCTTGATGAGTGGCGCCGATCTCGCGAGCAACTGACCTGGTACTATCGCGCTGGCTTGGCCATTAGTGTACTGGGCCTGATCTTGATTACTCGTGGACTCAAACCTCAGATCCGCCGAGAACAAATGGCGGATCTGGCGCGTCTGGACCCGAGCTTATCCCCCAACACCCCCTCGCAAAATTAACAGTTCCGGTGACAGTTCCCGAGAGTGTCAGCCCCTAAAACGATTTAAAAGCTGATAGGATAAGGGGTCTAGGGTTATGCCAAAGACCACAAGGGTACGCCCGTACATTCCCTGTTCCCTGTTCCCTATCTCCATGGTTAGAATTCGCCGTCGCTCCCCCAATCCCCCCGTCAAAACAGAAGGTTGTCAGTATCAAGTTCCAATTCCCGATGCCGAACCGGCTAATATCTTAGAGGAGATTGTCTGGCATAAAGAAACGGAAGTCGCTAAACTCCGCCTCTATATGCCCCTGCGGGAACTCCAGAAACAAGTGGCGATCGCCCCCCCTCCCCGAGACTTTATCGCCGCTCTACGTCAGGGAAACACCAACCCCGCCTTAATTGCTGAAGTCAAGAAAGCCTCACCCAGTAAAGGCCTGATTCGAGAGGATTTTGACCCGGTGGCGATCGCCCAAGCCTACGAAGCTGGTGGGGCCAGTTGTCTGTCAGTCTTAACCGATCAGAAGTTCTTTCAAGGGAGTTTTGACTATCTGCGGGACGCTCGCCAGGCCGTGAATCTGCCCGTGTTGTGCAAAGACTTTGTGATTTACCCCTATCAGATTTATCAGGCTCGGGGTAAAGGGGCCGATGCCGTGTTGTTGATTGCGGCGGTTTTGGGCGATCTCGATTTGCAATATTTCCTCAAAATCACCAAACTGTTAGGAATTAGCGCCCTGGTGGAAGTCCATACCGCTGAAGAACTCGATCGCGTCCTGGCCCTCGAAGGCATCCAACTCATTGGTATTAACAATCGCAACCTAGAAGACTTCAGCGTAAGTTTGCAGACGACTACCGACTTACTCGCATCTCGTCAGCAACAGATCCAAGACAAAGAAGTGGTCATTGTCAGCGAGTCAGGAATCTTTGAGCGAGCCGATCTCGATCGCGTCGCCAACGCTGGGGCCAACGCCGTCTTGGTGGGAGAGTCCTTGATGCGACAACCCGATCCCGGAGCGGCGATCGCCCGCCTCTTTGCCTCCTAATTAATCCCAAGCCTGACACCCGACGGCCCTACAATAGAGATGAATCTATGCGACCTGTCCTGACTCCCTGAACTTAGGACGGTCAACGCTCCGCCGCCTGTCTACCTCATCCCTTACGAAATCAATATGGAGCCGCTTCCCCTTCCGTCTCACATTCATTACGAGTTACTTCTGCAACTGCTCGAACGTCAAAGCTTGTTTTCGGTGAATCACTATTCCGAGGAACGACGACAGATTGACGAACTGATTATGACCCTGCGGAAAGCCCTCTCTCAGCAGAAGCGACTGGAACAAGCCTGTCAGATGAAGGGCATTCCTGTAGAGTATCGCTGGTCCTTAAACCAACCGATGGAGTCTCCGGCTACTGTCCGCGATCGCGAAGCCAGTTAACTTGGCCTCAGGAAGCCAGCCCGTTTTTCGGTAAACTGCAAGTCCCAGTTGTATAATGGCGATCTTTAGCGATCGCCGACGTGTTATGGATGACAAATTAATGTTAATGATTCCGGGCCCCACCCCGGTTCCGGAAAAAGCCCTCACCGCCATGGGACGACATCCCATTGGCCACCGCAGTGGCGAGTTTTCCGACTTAGTGGCAGAAGTCTTTGCCGATCTCAAATGGCTCCACCAAACCCAAAATGATGTCCTGGTTCTGACTGCCAGTGGAACCGGAGCCATGGAAGCCGGAATTATCAATGTCTTGAGTTCGGGCGATCGCGTCTTGGTTGGCTCCAATGGGAAATTTGGCGATCGCTGGGCCAAAGTCGCCAAAGCCTATCACCTCGACGTCCAAACCATTACCGCTGAATGGGGACAACCCCTCGACCCCGAAGCCTTCCGCAAAGCCTTAGAAGCGGATACTAACAAAGAGATTAAAGCGGTCATCCTCACCCACAGCGAAACCTCCAGCGGGGTGCTCAATGACCTAGAAACCATCAATCGTCATGTCAAGGCTCATGGTGAAGCCTTAATTATTGTCGATGCCGTCACCAGCCTCGGTGCCTGCAATGTTCCCATCGATGACTGGGGCCTCGATGTGGTGGGGTCAGGCTCCCAGAAAGGCTATATGATTCCTCCGGGTTTAGGCTTCATTTCCATGAGCGATCGCGCTTGGAAAGCCTATGAACGCTCAAACTTGCCCCGGTTCTATTTTGACTTGGGCCCCTATCGTAAGAATGCGGCCAAAAACACCACCCCCTTCACCCCCCCAGTGAACCTGTTTTTTGCCCTCCAAGCCTCCCTGCGCATGATGCGCGCCGAAGGACTCGACAGCATCTTTGCTCGCCACGATCGCCTCAAACGGGCCGCTCGTGAAGCCGTCAAAGCCATGGGATTACCCCTACTCGGTCCCGATGACTGTGCTAGTCCAGCGGTGACGGCTGTGGCCCCCACTAGCGTTGAAGCCGAACAAATCCGTTCCGTGATGAAAAAGCAATTTGACATTGCTCTGGCCGGTGGACAAGACCATCTCAAAGGTAAAATCTTCCGTATTGGTCATTTAGGCTTCGTCAGCGATCGCGATCTTCTCTGTGCGATCGGTTCCCTCGAAGCCACATTGCAGGGCCTCAATGCCGGAAATGAGCCGGGAGCAGGCATTACCGCCGCTTCTAAAATCCTCAACGCCGGTTAGAGTCCCCCTCGGTCAACTCTGCCGATAACTATCCCCCTGAACGGTGATTCAGGGGGATGTTGTCAAAAACAAATCAGTTTCTATCTTTTTTTGTGCTTAAGATTGAGTTAAACGGCCTCTAACCAATCATAAATCTGAGACAGTTCATCCAGGGTGACAAAGCCGTATTTCCAGAGAATCATGGGTAATGGGCCCACATCGGTATCGCGCTGACGTAGGGCGATCGCAATTGAGTCTGGCGACAGGGCCAGATCCTCTTGCAAAAAGCGAATAAATTGTCGTTGTCGTGTAGCTCCCATGATTAAATTGCCCCTGTTGGACGATTATTAATATCTTGATTGAACTAGGGGTATTATGAGCTAGACCTCAGCCAAATCCCCTGAATCAGCGGCCAGCTTGCAAGTTGGCTACTCAGGTCTGTCTACAATAACGAGCCATCGTCGCTCAAACCTTAGAGATCAGCGAACAGTTCCTAAACTGGACTGTCCAACAGTCCTAACGTCTCAAATGCTCACAAGTCAGAGATTCACAACGACGCTCAGCCACCCCAGTCTCCTAGTTCTGAGATGATTCACCATTACGACTCCTGTCCAATGACGGTTAAGCTACAAGCCTAACAGGGTTTCATAGCGTTTAATGGATAAACCGACAACATTTTTATAAACATTTAACGATCGCCGACCCCGGACTTACTCAATTAGCGTTAGTCAATTAACATTAGACATATTTGTCGGATAAAAGCCTCTACAATAGATGGCTTAGGGATAAGTTGATGTCCTAAGCCATCTGTCTATTAGTTCAATGTATCTCATCTAGAGTTCCCGAATCACCTCAAGGCGATCGCCCACCTCAATCCCCAACTCCGCCGCGCGGCCGCCTCGTAGTTCCAGCACCGCATCCACCAGAACACCATCCCCTGGGCCATAGGTTGGACAGCGAGACGCCACCGTTTCACAGGGGGGGACATCCGCCGCCAAACCGACCACTTCCCCCTCATACATAAAAATCATGTCCAAATTTATGCGGACATTCTTCATCCAGAAGCGGACTGGCCGGGGGGGATTAAAGGGAAACAACATCCCGCGATCGTCCGAGAGTTGTTCTCGGAACATTAACCCTATCGCCTGTTGCTCCGGAGTCCGGGCTACCTCTAACTCCAGAGTGCGATCGCCCCAGCGGATATAGGCTTCAATCGGTAACCGTTGTCCCGACTCCGACGACCGCTCAGCCGCCGAACTCTCTTGGGGCGGCGATTTTGTAATATCGACCGCTGAAGAGTTCTCCACTCCCGTTGAACAGCCTGCTAACACCAACATCATTAACACCATAACCATCCAGCCGCTGCTATGACCGCGACACCGACTGCCGAGATGGATGGGGCCCAACCCGAAGGATGTTTTCACGATCCGTTGTACCTTGATCATCTGCTTTATACCCAGAACGAACATTAGCAACCGGATTAATTAGACGACCCTGGGCGAAAAAAGTTGGCCCAACCGTCACGGGAAATCCTTAAGATGACGCGCAGACTTAGCCCTGAGCCACATCTCGCAACCGTTGCACCACAAACGGACGTTCCAAATAAGACAGTAAATTACCCGCCTTCGGTCCTCGTTCCTTACCCAAAAAGCTATGGTAAACCGCCGGAAACGCCAACTTAGGAGGAAGCTCTAGCTGCTTCGTGGTCGTGAAAATTTCCGTTTGCAACGTTTCCCCGTCCCACTCGCTCAACGCCTCCAGACGAGTGGCCAACTCACCGAGATACTGACGTTGTTGCTCATCCAACGCCGCCACCGACTCAGGAATCTCATCAACATATAAAATGAGTTTTTCCTCAGGGTCCGCATAATCATCCAACCACTTTTGAGCCACCTCAATCCGCTCACGCACCACCTGCTGATCTAACTCCGTCAGGGGCTGTTGACTGCGTTTGTGAACCTCCGCCTCAATATCGAGATGGGGAACTTGCAGCAGAGAAATCAAGGTACTGAAATCAAAGGGGTGATAGGGCTGAATCTGCTCATCGAGTTGCGAATACAGCAGGGCCAAGAGATCTTTGCCGAGTTGAGTCTCTGAACTACGTTTCTGAAGCTCTTCATTGATCAGTTCTAGATGGTGGTTGCGGCGACGCTTCCGCAAGCATATTTCTGCCTTGTCGTGATTTTCCTCAGGAGAGAGTTCTGGATGAGATTGAGAATGGTAATACGCCTCCGTTTCTATCATTTCGGAAGACACACCAGCATGTAGATCGATTTCTAGTCCTAAGGACTCGGTCAAGTCCCCTAATTTCTCGTCGGTCAGTTTATAAAGTGAGATTTCAGCCTTATCATGATTTTGCTCTTGTGTCAATTCGGGAGTGTTCAAATACTGCTGATAGGCCTGATGACTAATCTGAGCTTCAGTGATCTCCAGTTCTTTGAGTGAAGAAGCCCAGGTTTCTATTAAATCCTTATTGTTAGCTGCCCTCTGATACTTCTCGATCGCCGTATCATAATCTCGGAACAGTCGCGTAATCGTTTCGTAGTTGGGGGAGAAATTAATCGCCGTTTTCGGCTGAGTCCGCAACATCAAGAAGCGCAACAACTCAGGCGGAAGCAGATTCGCCACTTCCCGCGCACTGGCCCCAACCCCTTTCGAGGAACTCATCTTGGTTCCCCCCACCAGGATAAACTCATAGGGAGAATGGAAGGGCGGCCGTTTATCAAAGACCTTGCGATAAATGGCGTTGGCCACATCCCGAGAACCACCTTTTTGCGAGTGATCTTTCCCGGCTAGCTCAATGGTGACCCCTAATAAATCCCATTTCGCGACCCATTCTACCTTCCAGGGGAGTTTACCCTTACCATCAAAGGGAGACACCCAGCCCGAATGGCCACAGCCTTTGACATAGCTCATAGCATCGGGTTTACAGGTATAAAACACCTCCTTGCCATTGTAGTCACTGACGACGGTGGTGGCGATTTTGCCGCAGTTCTCACAGATAGGATGGAAAGGATACCAATTCTCAGCCCGTTCGGCACCACTGACTTGTTTATAGGCTTCTCGAACCAGGTGTGCCTTTTGCAAGAAGGTGTCAATATAGGAGTTTAAGCGGCCTTGGCGGTAGAGATCTCGTAGATAATAAATCTCCGGTCGCACCCCGAGTTCTTCAAAGACCTCAAAAAACTCACCACTATAGTATTTGGCATAGTCACTGGCCCCATCACCGGGAGAGGGGACATTACATAACGGCTGTCCCAGATACTCCTGAAAGCGATTGCTATCGAGATAAGCGGGAATCCCATCGAGGGCATCATAGTCATCAATGCCATAGAGGAACCGCACCGGTTTCTGAGCACGCTTGAGGGCCCGATAAATGGTGTCATGGACAATGACACCCCGCAACGACCCCACATGAACCCGTCCCGAGGGAGTTTTAGAATCGTTGACGACGCTGTCGCCCTGTGTACTCGCGGCAATTTTATCAGCCCAAAACATAGCCAGAGTTAAATGAAGTGAGTTAACTGAATGTGATGTTGACGGGACGTTGGCCCCAGGGTTGCCCCATCTTCAGACAGACCCCCATTGTATCACCCGAGAGCCACGAGGCCCCCGGCGGCCTCCTGACCCATCGGCACTGGACCCCTAATCATCCCATTCTAGGGTTAGGGAGGGCATCAACCGTTGTAAATTTTTCAGAGATTTTCCTTGCCAGGGAATTGCCTTGGAGCCACGAACAATCATCGTCACCGTTTTTTTGTGACGGACTTTGATGACAAACTTCGAGAGCATACTAATCCCGGAACTATTGAGAAATTCCAAGCCTTGTAAATCGAGAACGACAGGAGATTGCTCTTGACTGGCGATATTATCAAGCAGTTCTGCAATCGGGGCATATTCTGCCATTCCACTCAAACGAAGTGAGCCTTGACAAAATACCGTTATTGTCTCCGGGTCGTAGCAGATACGATAATCGTCTGTCTTAATTTCCATAATGCACTGTTAACGTTCACAGAAGGAGAACCCCTCCTTTACCGAATGAGGCAGCGATCGCATCCTCAACTCGTACAAACCTGGCAAAGTTAGTGGATCAAGGTTGGCATATCTTTACTATGCCATGAATCGACCCGAAATAGGTGAGCCGGACGACCGTGGACATCATCCCCTCAATGGCTCTGGCTCTCGTCGAGAAGAGACTTAAAGCGAAACCTTAAACCGGAAGCTGTACCATGGTTGTAACAGCAACGACCTCAGGATCTTTCTGGACGGTTTCAAACTTCCAGCCCAAGCGGGCCATGTAATCGCTCATCATCGTTAAATAGCCCAACCGAGAGCTAGTACCATTTTCCTCCAAGGCATTTTTCTCCAACTGACGCAGATACATGTCCTCTGGATCACAGGATGTAAGTTCTTCGAGATAAGTCTGAAACCCGGCAATTCGTTCCGGCTCAACACTGTTGGTGGTAAAGAACATTAACTGGTTTGGGTGAAGTTGGAGCTGAATACTAATGGGGAAAGCAGAGCGTTCATCGGTGAACTTCATCGCATTTTCCAAAAGTTCATTCGCCACGAAGCCAACAGCACTCTTGATTTCGGCTTGACGACGCATCGAAGCGGGATTCTCTTCATTCCCCAAAAAGAAGGTCGTCAAGTAATCCGCCATAAAATCTGCCGACAGTCCATTGTTGCGCCAGCGTTGTTTGAGAGGAACCGAACTCGGCGAAAAGCCAATAATTAAAAACTCTGGGCTGTTTGGCTCACCCTCACAATAGTCCCCGAAAATTTGCGTCATATTTGCCAAGACTCCCGAAGAAGCTACTTTTGTTTCATTACTACTAAAGTAATATCATCGTAAACCCTTTGTCGCCCAATATGACGGCGTAGGTCTTCAATGGCTGCCCGTCGAATCATCTCAGCGGGTTCACGCAAGTAGTGTCGCACAACATCGCAGAGTCGTTCAATCCCATAAAACTGCCCCTGTTCATTTTCCGCTTCCGTGATGCCATCGGTATATAACACCACCACGTCCCCGGAACTGAGCCGGAAGATTTTTTCATCGATAAACTCACTGATGTTGGCTTCGAGTCCGATGGGGAACCCCAAATCAATGGTATCAATCCGTTCAATCTCGCCACTGGCCCGGACAACAACCGTCTCCTCATGTTGTCCACTCAGGCGAATTTCCCCATCACGGTAATCGAGCAGGGCCAAGGTTAGATGGCGATCGGAGTCCATGCGTTGGATGTTGCCGTAAATGGTGCGATTGAGGGTATTGAGGAAATGCTTAGGATCGATCTCATCATTTTCTAGGAGCGTCCGCACCGCCGTTTGTACCATCAACATCAGCATCCCACTTTCGAGGCCATGGCCCGTCACATCCCCAATGCTAATTTTCACCCCTCCATCATGGCAGAGAACATCATAGTAATCCCCTCCCACTTCCGTAGCCGGTTCCATATAGCCGGAAATTTCTAACCCCATCACCGCATCGAGTTCCCGGTCTTTGGGCAACAGCATCTTTTGCAGGCGGCGGGTAATATCCAGTTCTGCCCCCAGACGTAGATTTTCCGCTTGTAGGCGATCGTTGAGGAGCGTGATTTCTCGATTCGCTTCCGCCAGAGCCGTTTCGGCCTCCTTACGCTCGGAAATATCCCGAAAAATCGCGGTGTAAAAGGAATGGTTCCCCACACAAACCTTCGTAGCCGTCCCTTCCAGGGGAATTCCATCGCCATTGGCCCGCTGGCCCACCAACTCAGCCCGGCCCTCTAGGAGTAACCGGGGTAAGGGATCAGCATTCTTGGAACTGGCATCCCAATCAATCAGGGCGGTGAGGGATTTTCCGAGAATTTTCTGGCGTGGGTAGCCAAAAATGGTTTCAGTGCTGGGGTTGGCATTGGTGATTTTTAAGCCATCGGGGGTAAAGGTCAAAATCGCATCGCTGGCGGTATTAACGATCGCATTGGTGCGGTTGACGGCATCTTCGAGGGCTTCCATGACCTGGTTGTAGCGTTTGGCGATTTGTCCCACTTCGGTGAAGGGTTCGACGGGGACTCGCAAGCTCAAATCCTGGTTTTGTGCCTGAGACTCCATCACTTGAAACAGGTCATAAATTTCGGTTTTGGCGCGATGTTCTGAGACATTTAAGCCCATTTCTTCATCTTCTGGAGAGACTCGCAGGGGCACGATATTATGACCAAATCGCAACAGGGGATAGGTAATGCCAAAAGACCATAGGCCCGCCACCAGAACCCCAAGCAGTTGCACGAAAAACTGTTCAGGGTGAGTGAGTCCGGTTCCCAAGAGGTCTAGATCGCCAAAAATGGCAACGGCCAGGGTTCCCCAAACTCCGCCTCCGAGATGTACGGCGACGGCATCGACAGCGTCATCAATGCGAAAGCGTTTGAGGAGGGAACTGCTGATGAGGGTAATGATTCCCCCGCCAATGCCGATGACAACTGCCCCTAAGGTACTGACCACATCACAGGATGCCGTAATCGAGACGAGGCCGCCGAGGGACCCATTTAACAGGAGTTCCACTTCTGGGACGCGATGACGAGACCAACTATAGAGGGTGGCTGTAATCATTCCGGCTACCCCCGCGAGAATCGTATGCACCATAATCGCAGCCACGCGATCGTTAAAGGCGAGGGTACTCCCCCCGTTGAACCCTAACCAGCCTAACCACAGCAGCATGGTTCCGAGGACGGAAAGGGGCAGATTCGACCCCTGAATTTTTTGCGGTGTCCCGTCCGGGAGGAAGCGTCCCACTCGCGGCCCAATGACGAGCAGAACCGCTAGGGAAATCCAGCCGCCAATGCTATGAACTACTGTACTGCCGGCTAGGTCAACAAAGCCCAATTGACCCAACCAGCCCCCAGCCATCCCCGTCACTTTTAGGTTCCAGGCCCAATGGCCAAAGACAGGGTAGATGAGTCCTGAGGTCAGACAGGCTACCGCTAAGTAGGTTCCGAATTTAATCCGCTCAGCAACGGCACCCGAGACGATGGTGGTGGCTGTGCCGCAAAACATGGCTTGGAAGAGAAAAAACGCCGCCAGTTTGGGATTGTCGTCCACCGCCAAAAAAAAACTGTTTTGTCCTAACCAGCCGAAGAGGGAGGAGCCGAACATGATGGCGTAGCCGAAGGCCCAGAACAAACAGACGGAGATGCCAAAGTCGGCAAAGTTTTTGACGGCAACGTTGATGCTGTTTTTTGAGCGCGTTAGTCCTGATTCGAGGCACATAAACCCCGGCTGCATGAGGAACACTAACCCAGAACAAACAAGAACCCAAAGAATATCAAACACTGGGTAACTGCTCCCCTCACTCCCATGTGGTTGTACGATCGCGAACACGAGTGAGAACAGGCTCAAGGAAATCACAGTTATCAAACAGACAAAGTCCAGTTAAATTCAGGTTAAATTGTGACACACAATCCACCCCCCGTCACGGTCTCCGGGTTAGGGGTGGCTGCCTCCCCGAGGGTCAATCTGGACTTGGGGATGCTGTGGTAGACTACCCTCAAGCTTACGTTTTAACACTAATAAAGTGATGTCGTCGTATATTTTGTGACCATTAATATATTTTTTTAGCTCTTCGATGATGGCTTGCTGAATCTGCCCGGCGTCATCTTGGGCATGGCGACGGGCCACCTCACAGAGCCGTTCGAGTCCAAAAAAGTCACCGTTGGGGGCTTCGGCTTCGGTGATGCCGTCGGTGTAGAGGATTAGGGTATCGCCGGGATGTAGGGCCAGCTCAATGGGATGGATAAAGTGGCTAATTTCGGCGTCGAGGCCAATGGGGAAGCCTAAGTCGAGGGTGTCAATCCGTTCGAGGGAGCCATCTCGGCGTAAGAGAATGGCCTCTTCATGTTGTCCGCTTAGTTGCAGTCGTCCCTGATGGTAGTCAATGAGACTCAGGGTTAGGTTGCGATCGCAGTTCATCCGTTCGACATTGTCGTAGATGGTTTGGTTGAGGGTAGTCAGGAAACGAACGGGATCGGTTTCTTGGGCGGTGAGCAGGGTGCGGATGGCGGTTTGGACCATGATGGTGAAGACGCCACTTTCGAGGCCATGGCCGGTGACGTCGCCGATGCCAATTTTTACCCCATCGGCATGGGGTAAAATGTCGTAGTAGTCTCCCCCAACTTCGGCGGCGGGTTCCATGTAGGCGGCGATGTCGAGATCGGGGATTTTCTGGAAATCTTCCTCGGTGGGGAGGAGCATTTGTTGCAACTGATGGGCAATGTTGACTTCATGGCTCAATCGTAGGTTTTCCGCTTTAAGCCGTTGATTGAGTTCCTCGACTTCGGCGTTGGCGCGATCGAGGTCTTGACGGCGTTTGTCGAGGAGTTTACTGGCGACTTCATAGAGTTGGGATTGGGCAATCAGGAGCTTATGAACGTCGAGGAGACGATGAGAACCGTCACTGAGAAGGACGATTAGGGGTTCGTAGAGGTTGTCGGGCGATCGCTCTAAGCATTGACGGGCTGCGGCGAAAATTGGCGTGTCCCCTCGATAGCAGAGAACCTCAGTCTTTACAAAATCATAGAGGCATTGTAAAGGACGTTTATAAAACAGTTCAATTCCGTAAGGACGACTCATGATTTCTAAGCATTTTCGCCGAGAAATCATGCCCATATATTGACCTCGTTTCAGTACAATTACCCCCGGAAGTAAGGGGTTTTCGTTGAACTGCTGGACTAAAATGTGTCCGGGTACATTACGATCAAGACTAAAGCCTTCTAGGGTTAAATCTTCTAGGGTTGAGTTGAGCGTTAAATTCTCTAAAGAACTGCCATAAATATGGGACAGACGGTCAAGTTCTAGCATCATCACGGCTCAGGATAATTATGGACAAAGGAGACGGGACAATGAACCATCAGGGGAAAGTCGCTATAGAGACTCCTATGACGGGATTTACCCCTGTTATCTGATCCATTGATCTAGCGATGGCTAGGGTCAGCGATCGCCAGGCTCACCTTCTTTAATTCTGACCTATTCTACGGGAATTGTCGTAGACTCCAGGAATTGCCAGAACCTAGATACTATGAAGACTTCAGAGCTTGATTTTTATTAATCTTGGCTTAACGTTCAGTTAACCTTAAGGGTGATTGGGTTTACGGGCGATCGCCTGAATGTTGGAGGTAGAGAAGCCTAAGCGAGAGCGAACTAAATCCAATCCGGTAAATACACTGAGCAACGGAATATTTTGCAGTGGGTTAAAGCGGGCAGCAACGCGACGCCAGTTAAGCTGATGTTCGAGCCAATGATGATAGGAAAGAATCCAGAAGGCATGAGAGGGTAAACTGCGAAATTCCCCAGTTTCTAAGTTGGCATCCTGAAAGAGTTTCCCTAAGGTTTCGCGATTAAACAAATGCCAGTGACGGGGAAAGTGGTAGCCTCCCCAATAGCCCTCGCGAAAGAGTTGGGCATCCCAGCCATCCATATTGGGAGTTTCCAGGATTAAGCGGCCACCGGGACGGAGGAGTTGAGCTAAAATCTGGATAATTTGGGCAGGATTGGCAACGTGTTCGAGAACTTGCAGCAGCACAATCACATCAAAGCTATTATCCGGTAACTCCGGGGCGACCTGTTCTAGGCGACCGTAGTAACCTTGAAATCCGGCTTGGTTGAGTTGATCAATGGCCGCCTGATTCATTTCGACGCCATAGAGATTATGTTTGGCCAACCCCAGATGATGAAGCCGCTTCAGATAGCGTCCATTCCCACAGCCGACATCTAACACCCGCAGGGCTTTTTGAGGCCGGCTTGACTGACTCGAATCGGATTTGTTGGGGGACCGGCTAATCCAACCCTGCACCTTTCCCGCATCCAGCCAGTCTTTGGCCCGCAAGGCGAGGGGGTGAACGGCTTGATCATAGTTGTAGGCGTAGTAGTGGGGGGGATAAATGCGGGGGAGTTCCGCCATAACCGGCCGCGGATTCAGATAGCGATGGCCACAATGACGACATTGAACAATCTGAAAGATATCCTCTGAGGTGCCATATTCGTAATCTTGACCACTGGCGTAGGGATCCCAGCGATCGCTCCCACACACGCCACAAGAGACAAATTCTTGTTGTAGATTCACCCGCATCCCCTAGTTTCTTGAGACAATTGCTGTTTTTGCCGTGAGGGGTAGCGATCGCAGGACACGCCAGAGGAACCCCAAGTAACTGGGACGGACGGTAATCTCAGGGCGATCGCGCACCGCACCATGAGCTAAGTGTAAATTGTAGTGGGGAATGGCCGGCCAAAGATGATGTTCGGCATGGTAGTGCATATGATGTGGAGCCAACAACAGGGCTTGCCACCAAGGTGGGGTAAAGGATACCAGCCGTAGCGGATCCCCCACCGGTGCCGGATGGCGCAGAACGCCGTGATCACAGAAGGCGCGAATCTCATCGGGCACAAAGACGAGGGCATAAATGGGAAATACCCAGAGCAGCAAATATGCCCAAATTGGCAGGGGAGACAGCCAAACTAGCCAAATGAGTAGCGGTTGCCAAATCAAGACCGGCAGGCGCTGTTTAACGTAGTCTTTGAGTAGGGTTTGGGGAGGGGTGGCCCCGGTTTTCGGGCTGGGGGTCAGTAGTCGCCCAAAAGGAGTCACCTTGAGAACGGTTTTGCCGAACGTGGCGAGGCCCGAACAGTAGAGGAGGAAGGCGAGGGGAGAGTTTTTGCCTTCGAAGGTATGGAGATAGCGATCGGGATCGGCGGCCGTTCCCATATGGCGATGGTGTTGTAGATGGTTGCGGCGGGCATCTTCGAGGGCCATAAACATCGGACCATAGACGAGCCAGCGGGCTAGGGTGTCGTTGAGACGACGATGGGGATGCAACGCACCATGAATGGCATCATGGGCCAGGATGAAGAGGGCATATTGACGGTTGCCGATGATGAGGATGGCGATCGCATAACTCCAAAGCGTCTGAAACTCAGCGGCGATCGCCAAACCGAGACCAATTCCCAGCCAGTCGAGGATGATATCCCGATAGGCCCGAGTTGGATTCAGGGTTAACCATTGACGTAACTGCGACGGGGCGATCGCCTGGCGAATCCGTCGTTCAATATCCGGCATGGTCATCGGAGGCGGAGAAGTAGTCGTCATACTGGCGTTGCTCTGTCAACCGAAGCCCCTGGGGGGAGTATTGTTCAATGCTCATTCTACAGCCGTTGTCTCACGGTTTAATCCGGGAGTTTAATCCGGGAGTTTGATATATCCCCAGCGTCCACTTTCCAAATTCGTCTCGTAGAATGGCATCGCAGAATGATCATAGCCCCCAACATAACTCACCCAAACACCGCCATAGTGAACTCGCGCATAGCCCTGAGCCATCTCGCCAATGGCTGAAAACTTGAGCGGAACCACCAAACGACCTTGGCGATCGATCACTCCGGCGTTTTCCCCAACCCGAAGGCTGGCAAATCCATCGACAAAGGTTCCCAAATCTCGGGCGACGCCGCCTAACTCCTGTGTCAGTGATTCTGAAGTAATTTCCCAGTCGCCGTTGCGATCGCTATAGCCAAACTCAACATGAGACCCCCTCTCAAGGCGACGAATAGCAGCAACCCCTGATGAAAAGTCGCCTCCGATGCCCAGCGTTCCTTCAATGACCCAATCTCCTTGGGGATTGATGTAGCCACAACGCTCTCGGCCAGTCTCTGGAATCTCAACACAGACGGCGGCTAAGCCCTCAGAAAAGGAGCGAGCCTCCTTGAACCGGGCCGCAATGACCGCTCTTGCGCTGCGATCAATAAAGCCATAGCGACTCTTGCCACTGGGACGAGCTTCAATGCGGGCTAACCCCTCAGAAAAAGGGGAAACGGCAACGAATTGGGGCGCGATGACCTCTTCCCCGCTGCGATCGATAAAGCCCCATTGTCCCTGAACACGCACAGCAGCCCGTCCGTCATGGAACGGTTGAACCGCCTCAAATTGGGCCGGAATCACCAACTGGCCCGTAGCATCAATAAACCCATACTGGTCTTGCTGTGAGATCGCCGCGAGACCCTCAGAAAACTCAGCAGCACTGCTAAACTCAGGGGCGATCGCCAACTGACCCTCGTGATCAAAATAGCCCCAACGCCGAGTTCCCGACTCATCCTCAAACAGAGCCGCCACCCGATCCTCCGCCAGATCTCCGAGTTCTTGCACCTGCCAGCCAGCGGGGGGAACCGGCCGAACCACCCTTTCTCGTTGCCGGTCAAACCAAGCCGCTTGACCCCGGATAGTCGCCTCTTGCACGATCGCCAATCCAGGATGGCCCGAAAAATGCTGATTCCCCGCCACCGCCGCCAGAGGAACCAAACCATGCCAATCCCGAGACTGACATAAAAAGGCCGCAATCTCGGCCCGAGTGCTAGCTGCTTGAGGTCGTAAGTGTCGTCCGTTGGGATAGTCAACAATTAAAAAACTCGCCGCCGCCGCCGCCGCCGCCTCTTGCGCCCAATCAGGAGTCTCTTGAGCATCCTGGACCATTTCAGCCAGGACTTGCTGAGGATTGGGGGGAATCGCCAAGCCTCGCTCTCGATAACGCTGGTGATCGGGCCGGCGAATTAGGGTCGAAAGAATTGCCAGGGCTTCGATACGAGTAATGGATTGATCGGCCCGGAAGGTTTGATCCCGATAGCCGACAAAAATACCCTTACGATAGGCCGTTTGGATGCTCGAATAAGCCCAATGATCGCTAGAGAGATCCCTAAACTCGGGTTCATCTTGATATCGCGGTCTCACGTCGGGAAAGCTATTCAGCATGAGAACGGCAAACTCGGCGCGGGTGACGGGATGATTGGGGCGAAAGCTGCCATCGGGATATCCATTGAGGGCGTTCTCGGCGGCCAGTTGGCTGATACAATCTCCTCCCCAATGGTCTGAGGTGTCTCGAAAGGATTGCCCGGCGGCTGCATCGGGGCGATTCAGGAGCGTTAGGCCGACGCTGAGGGGTATGGCGATCGCCCGCAAAACGCTTACGGATACAAGACTTCGGGGAGTTCGTCCTGGCGGGTCAACGGTCAGAGGCATGGCAATAATCTCACGAGAGTTGATCGAGTGCTTCTACTGTGACCGATCTATTGAGCTTTGGTGTGACTGACCTCACGCCTGATTCGGGGGCTGGCGTGGGAATCGGGGTTTGACGGCGATCGCGCTCTTTGCACAGGGAATTGGCACAGGGAATTGGCACAGGGAATTGGCACAGGGAATTGGCACAGGGAATTTGTATACTCAATACGTTGATTGTTCACGAAAATCCACCATGTCTGATCCTCAATCCCGCCGGGAGTATATTCGCGACATCGCCACCAAGGCGACGAAGGATGACCATCCATCCCGTTGGTTTGAGCAGGTGTATACCACGGCTGAGGGAGAATCAGCGGCAATTCCTTGGGCGCAGATGCAGCCAAACCCCCATCTGTTGGCCTGGCTAGATAAGTGCGATCGCCCCAGTCCCTCGCAACGGGCCTTAGTCGTCGGCTGCGGCTTAGGCGATGATGCCGAAGCCTTGGTAGAACGGGGCTATCAGGTCACAGCCTTTGATATTTCCCCGACGGCGATCGCCTGGTGTCAGGAACGATTCCCCAACTCCTCGGTGGAGTATCAAGTGGCCGACTTATTCGAGTTCGCCCAAACTCACTCACAAGCCTTTGATCTCGTCTTTGAATGTCGCACGATTCAAGCCCTCCCCCTGACGGTTCGCCAGCCAACCATAAGCGCCATTTGCCAACTCCTGGCCCCCGAGGGAACCCTATTTCTGATTACCAATGTTCGTGAAGATGAGGCCGAACCCGATGGACCCCCATGGCCCTTGTCGGAGCGGGAACTGCAACAGATTCCTCAACAGGGACTGCAAGAAATTCAGCGTCGTCGCCCTAGCGGGACTAACCGCCCCACCCTTTGCCTAGAATACCGACGAGTTCCCTAACCTCCCTCAATCCTCCTGCCCAAACCACAACTCCCGCAATCGTTCATAGGTTCCATCCTCCATCGTTTCCAGGAGGGCCACATTGACCCGAGTGCGGTAGGGACTATCTCGGGGGAAAACAAAGCCGTAGAATTGCCGCTGAAATACCGACCCCACCAGTTTCACCTCACCCCGTCCCTCATCATGGGCATAATGCTGTAAAACCGGGGCATCATAGATAATGGCCGCCACCTCTCCTTGCCGTAACGCCTGATACATCTGCTGAGGATTTGCATATTCCAGGCGAATACTACGGGTGTTGGCCAAGAACTCAGCGGCAGTGGTGGCTTCGACTGTCGCAACCGGTCGTCCCCGCAGGTCATCCAGGGAGCCAATCGTTCCTTGTAACCCATCCACCGTGAAAATTGTCGTCATACTGGCAATGAAATAGCCAAAGACAAAGTAACCGGCACACATCCAGAACAGAGCCACTAATTTCCCCAGAGGGCGTTTTGGGGTTTTATCCCCATAGCCAACCGTGGTTACCGTCACCGCCGCCCACCAAAAGGCCTCCCAAATCCCCACCCCATAGCGTCGTGGAAAGTCCGGGTTATGGCGATGTTCCAGTAACCAGATTAGATGGGCCACCAGCAACAAAATGACGACAAACACGCCAATCCCACCATAAAACGCTTGGGACGAGAGAATCCCCATGGCGGTTCGTTGAATTTGTCTCCAGATCCCCGTGTGCTGTTCAGAGACGAGAATTTGTAATCCCGCTTCCAAAATCGGTTGAGAAAAATCCAGGCGTTCTTCTCGTTCAGCCGTGATGCTAATCCCACCAATTCCCACATCGGCTTGATTTAACTCCACAGCCTCAAGAAGTTCACCCACACTTGGGACCGCCTCAATCTCATAAGACCAATTCAGCCGGCGACTGACTTCTCGCCAGAGATCAATCACAAAACCTTGATATTGGCGATTCTCTTCCATGACTAAGGGGGGAAGGAGGCGGGTCACCACTTGTAGGGAGGTGTCATCGGTCACCGGTGCGGTCAGGGAAGAGGTGGGGGCTACAGGAAGGCCCACAGTCCCCATGAGAACTATTAGTATCATTAGCCCAGTGACAAGAACTCGGCGGCAACTCTGGCTCAGTGGGACTCGCAAGGGTGGCATTGGCAAATCTTAGGGATACATCTGAGGGATACATCTCAGGGCAATGGCTTCATTATGGGGCTGGATTAGGACAATCAGGAATAGCGACCACCGATTGATCCGCTCCAGGAAGGCGATCGCCTAGAATGGCCAATGCCATACACAACGCCCCTTCTCGATCAATGCACGATGAGTCTATCCAGCCACAACCCCCCCACCGTCACAAACCATTAAATTTTAAAACCAAACTGGCCTACGGCGCGGGAGATGCTGGAGCCGGCATTACAGCCACCCTATTGGCCTTTTCCTTCCTGATTTTCCTGACCAATGTGGCAAACCTACGCCCAGCCTTAGCGGGGACGGTTTTGCTCATTGGCAAAATCTGGGATGCTGTCAATGATCCGATTATCGGCTATCTGAGCGATCGCACCCGCTCCCGCTGGGGACGACGACATTCCTGGATGTTGATGGCCTCGATTCCTTTTGGCGTCTTTTTCTTTCTCTATTGGATTGTACCCACCTTTAGTGAAGACCCAGGCATCAATCAATGGGGTCGCTTCATCTATTACACGGTCATTAGTATTATCTTTAACGCCGTCTCCTCGGCGGTCACCTTACCCTATACCGCTCTAACTCCCGAACTGAGTAAAGACTATGATGAGCGCACGAGTCTCACCAGTTACCGCTTCATGTTTTCCATTGGTGGCAGTATTCTGGCGTTGGCCCTGGGGCAATTTTTTGCCATGCAGTTTCCCGATGACAGTGTCGCTCAGTATTTGAGTTTGGGGGCCGTCTGCGCGGTTCTCTCAGTTTTACCGATTTACTGGTGCGTCTGGGGAACCACTGATCCCACCGCCTTTAACCCTCGTCAGAACACTGTTGTTCTTGGTTCAGAGGATGATGTAACGCCCTCGGGGTCGATCTGGAGGCAGTTTAGGGATGTGCTTCAGAGTCGCCCGTTTTGGTTCGTCATTGGCATTTACCTCTGTTCCTGGCTCTCGTTCCAACTGACGGCGGCAATTATTCCCTACTATGCGGTCAGCTATATGGGGATGGACTCTTACTTTACGGTAGCCCTCGTGGTGCAAGGAACCGCGATGTTGGCATTGGTCTTGTGGAGTTGGGTGAGTTATCGCTATGGACGCAAACGTACCTATTTTGCGGGGATGAGTGGCTGGATTATTGCCCAGATCCTCTTATTTTTCTTACCGAGCGATCGCGTGGACTGGCTCTATATTCTCTGTGCTATGGCCGGCTTGGGGGTATCGACTGCCTATCTGATTCCCTGGTCGATGTTAACCGATGTTACTGACTTAGATGAGTTAAATACCGGCGAACAACGTCAGGGAACGTTTTACGCCCTAATGGTGTTTCTGCAAAAAACGGGATTGGCCTTAGGGATTTGGTTAGCGGGGATTATCCTAGAACTGTCGGGTTTTGTAGAACCTCCTCCTGGGGAACCTATCCCCCCGCAACCGGAGTCAGCATTATTTGCCATTCGTGTGGTGGTGGGGCCTCTGCCCGCCGTCTTTTTGCTCGTTGGCTTGCTGCTGATGTACTACTATCCGGTGACTCGGGAACTGCAAGAAACGGTCATCTTACGCCTGCGAGAACGGCGAGAGGCAAAACGGATGGCAAAAACCCCCAATCCGGAGATTGAGGGTTGATTGGGGACTCTCCACTAGGTCTCGGCTCAGTGGAGTCCGGGGCCAGGGGCTACTTGATGACCAGTTTACCCACCATACCTGCACCACGGTGAGGGGTGCAGAAGTAGTTATAGGTTCCAGGAGTGGCATCACTGGGGATGGTCACGTCATAGCCATCGCCAGCACTGTAGGCCAATTTGCTGTTGGACAGTTGTTTGGCAACGCCAGCATCAGCAGAGTTGGCTTCGTCAAAGACGACGTTGTGGGGGGGGAGTTTGTTGATGACCCAATGCACCGTATCCCCAGGGCTGACTTCCACGGTTTGAGGCTCGAAGGCTAACATACCGTTGTCTGCACCCATTTTGACGGTGACATCTGCTGCGGCAGCGGGAGCAACAGATAGTGCAAAGCTACTGACCACTAGCACTACGGCGAAGAAAGCTTGAATTAAACGTTTGGACATTATCTTATTTGCCAATCTCAATCATCTATGACAAGGCGTCACACTTGTTATTGTAAAGGAAAATCTACGATCGCAGTGACAAGCTGTCAAATTTCTTGCTCAGGCTCTCCCGAGACCCCCTCATGACCCTTTTAGATATTCTGCGACAGGACTACCAATGCTTTCCCGAGGCGCAAACCTACGAGATTTACGCTGAGGATGTTTACTTTAAGGACCCCCTGAACGAGTTTCGGGGCTGCGATCGCTATCGCCAGAACATCAACTTCATCGCCACCTGGTTCAAGGCGGTGCATCTGGAGTTGCATGATATCCGCCAGGAGGGCGATCGCATCCTCACGGACTGGACTTTGGAGTGGAACACCCCCCTACCCTGGTTTCCCCGCATCTCCATTCCCGGCTGGAGTGAACTCACGGTGAATGACCAGGGTAAAATCAGCCACCATCTCGACTACTGGCATTGTTCCCCCTGGCAGGTGCTGCGACAACATTTCCCCGGAGCCTCCCCCCCCAAGCATCCCAACCTCTGATGGTCAACCTCTGATGCCAATCTCTGATGCCAATCTCTGACGACGGACAGACGCAGACCGCCCCAAAAGCCGCTAAAGTAAACAAATGTGTAGCAATTCTCAGAATTAAGGACTCACCCAGACCATGCGAATTATCCTCATGACCGGCAAAGGTGGCGTTGGTAAAACCTCCGTCGCCGCCGCCACCGGACTGCAATGTGCTCAGAAAGGCTATAAAACTCTGGTGCTGAGTACCGATCCGGCTCACTCTCTCGCTGATAGTTTTGATCAAGAACTCAGCCACGAACCCCGTCAGATCCAAGAAAATCTCTGGGGTGCTGAGTTAGATGCGTTAGTTGAATTAGCCGAAAACTGGGGGTCGGTTCAGAAATACATTACGCAAGTGCTACAGGCCCGAGGCTTAGAGGGGGTACAGGCTGAGGAATTGGCGATTCTGCCGGGGATGGATGAGATTTTCGGCTTGGTGCGTATGAAACGCCATTATGACGAGGGCGAGTATGATGTTCTCATCGTCGATTCTGCCCCCACAGGAACCGCCCTGAGACTGCTGAGTTTACCCGAGGTCGGGGGCTGGTATATGAGACGCTTTTACAAGCCGTTACAAGGCATTTCTGTGGCGCTACGTCCCCTCGTCGAACCCTTGTTCAAACCGATCGCGGGCTTCTCCCTACCGGATCGAGAGGTGATGGATGCCCCCTACGAGTTTTATGAGCAAATTGAAGCCCTCGAAAAAGTCCTCACCGACAACAATCAAACCACGGTACGTCTGGTGATGAATCCTGAGCGGATGGTGATTAAAGAATCTCTCCGCGCTCATGCCTATTTAAGTCTCTACAATGTCGCCACAGATTTGGTAATTTCTAACCGGATTTTACCCGATGATGTAACCGATCCCTTTTTCCTGCGCTGGAAGGAGCAACAGCAAAAATACAAGCAAGAAATCCACGATAACTTTCATCCGTTACCCGTCAAAGAAGTTCCGTTGTATTCTGAAGAGATGTGCGGCATGGAGGCATTACAGCGCCTACGGGATACCCTTTATGGGGATGAAGACCCCAGTCAGGTCTATTACAAGGAAAATACAATTCGGGTTGTTCAGGAGGAGGGAGTTTATCGCCTTGAGTTGTATTTACCGGGTATCACGAAGGACAAGATTCAACTGTCTAAAACGGGCGATGAGTTGAATATTTGTATTGGCAACCACCGGCGCAATCTGGTTCTCCCTCAAGCTCTAGCTGCCCTACAACCCTCGGGGGCAAAAATGGAAGAGGATTATTTGCGGATTCAGTTTAGTTAGAAGGGAACAGGGAACAGGGAACAGGGAACAGAAATAACGTAGGGGCACGCCCTTGTGGCTGCCCTCTTCCGGCAGTAGGCAG
>SMDP01000349.1 GCA_012911965.1 Geitlerinema sp. P-1104 | reverse complement strand
AACTCCACATCCTGGAGGAAGAAACCATGGGTGGCTAAATGGAGAATACTGGGAGCCTGAACCTGTTTGAGCGCATTTTCCGTCGCCTCCGCCTCGGTGAGAATGAGGGGATTGTCCAGCAGAGGTGCAATGGCCTCCACCTCCCGCTGAGTCCCCGGTAGTTCTCCAAACTGTAAATCCTCTATCTCCATTGACCGTTGAGACTCTCCCCGACTGGCTTGTGCCACTTGCGTCACGGCAGACGTATCAGCATCATCATAATTAGGATTGGCAAACAACACTGGCGGTTGACGACTGGGACGGGGATATTGCAGTCGTAACAAGTCTCGTCCAGTCGTTAAATGAGTCAATTGATAGGATTCCACCAAATAACGATTCTCCTCATCCACCAGTGCCGCAAAGGGAATTAAGTTTAGTTGACCATCAGGGGAGAGGAGTAGATGAGTCGCATCTCCGAGGAGAGGACGAATGGGAGCCATCAGCAACTCATCGAGTTGTCGTCCCGTGGTTTGGACTCGTTGCTCGGAGTTAGGAACCTGAGTGGCATTTAGGAAGGCAAAGGCGGCATTGTCGATGGTTTCGGCATCTCCTAAGTCCACCCACTGGGGGTCACCAGAGCTATGGAGGATATAGGCGGCGTAGCGAGGTGTTCCCCAACCTTGAGACCAGGAACGATATTGCACCAGTTCTACCAATGCCGCATCGGTAGGAATCAGGGCCTGAACTGCCTCAATTTCCACCGGTTCCGTTGCCACTCGGAACTCAGCACTGCGACGAGATAAGTCATTTTCCAACTGTTCCACTCGTTGGCGGAGGGTGTCTATCTCAGAGCGATAAATGTCAGGGTCTTGGTCACCTAAACCGGCATAGAGGCGAGTCGCCAGTTGAGTTTGGGCATTGGTGTACTCGTCCAGAAGGGGAGCAAGTTCGGGGCTGAGGTTATCTCGTAGCAGTTGTTGCGTCTCGGTCACGGCATCGAGGATACGTCCTTTGCGGCGTAGGACGGTGGTTAGGGCGAGATGGGCTGCCTTGGGATGATTTGGGGCATCTTGAAGATGGAAAGAGACTGTTGCATGAGTTGTGCCGGTTAGGGTGGCAATATAGGCTTGTTTACGGGCTTCTGAGCCGATAGCGAGATTCTGGGCTAGGTTGGTTTCTTCAATTTCTAGGCCCCGTTGCCGGAAACTCAGGCTTTGGGATGTATTTCCTTGGGCTTGGTAAAGTGCTGTCAAATTATTGAGGCTGCTAGCAACATGGGGGTGAGACTCTCCCAGGGCGGTTTCATAAATTTCCAGAGACCGGAGGAAGAGAGGTTCGGCGGCATCATAGTTTCCCTGGTCACGGTAGAGTCCAGCCAAATTACCGAGGCTGGTGGCGACATGGGGGTGAGACTCTCCCAGAGCGGTTTCTAGGATTTCCAGGGAGCGGAGGTAGAGAGGTTCGGCGGCATCATAGTTTCCCTGGTCACTGTAGAGTTCAGCCAAATTATTGAGGCTGATGGCGACATCAGGGTGAGACTCTCCCAGGGCGGTTTCTCGGATTTCCAGGGAGCGGAGGTAGAGAGGTTCGGCGGCATCATAGTTTCCCTGGTCACGGTAGAGTCCAGCCAAATTACCGAGGCTGGTGGCAACATCAGGGTGAGACTCTCCCAGGGCGGTTTCTAGGATTTCCAGGGAGCGGAGGACGAGGGGTTCGGCGGCATCATAGTTTCCCTGGGCACGGTAGAGTACAGCCAAATTATTGAGGCTGGTGGCGACATCGGGGTGAGACTCTCCCAGGGCGGTTTCTCGAATTTCTAGCGCCCGTTGTGCCAAGGGTATGGCTTCTTGGTAGCGACCTTCCTCAAACAACTGCAAAACCCGTTGGTTTAAATGATGGGCTTCCTCCAATAAGCTCGTTTCCTCACCACCAGCAGCCGTGGCCGGGCGAACCGTCAGATGATAGTTTCCTGTGTCTCCCGGTTGATGGCCATAGACAGCAACCGCATAAAGACCAGTCCTCGGTAACTCAACCCGCAGCGTTTCTTCACCTGTATTCCTCTCATCAGGGTGGGGGTCAATGATATTTCCCTCCCAATCCATAACCACCCACCCAGCATTGACATCATGGGTAACCAATTCAATTACTAGGACATCTCCAGCAGTTCCCTGAAAGAGGTACATATCGAAAAGATGACCATCAGCCGCCATTTCGCTGTTTTCATCTAATCTCCCCTCAATCACTAGGGGCAATTCCCGGATTTCCGGGGAGGACTGGGCTTGTAAGGAGTTTCGGGACAAGTGCCTGGGGGTCACTCCTGCCCAAACGTCCGGGGTTCCCCAGGTTAGCCAAAGCCCTAGGAGGATGAATAGCTGCCGCTGCCACTGTCTGGTCATCAGGGTTTCCTCGTTTTGCCGAACGGTCTTTATTCAATATATGTCTGACGCCCGACCCCTTATTCACTGTGCTGAGGGGATTCGCTCGCTCCTGTTGGCTCAGGTCTTGGGCTTGGCTGCCTGACCCCCGATAGTATAGCCGAAGAATTGTTGGGCAATGTCTGAGTTCTGGGAGGGGTGACGCCACAGTTGGCCATTACTCATGCCCCTGGTTATATGTTTGTTACTGATGTTCGAGATGAGGAGTTGACGTTTTCTTGATAGGAAATAACACCTCTCGCCAGGGTTCTCTATTCGGTAATTGTCTGTCCTGTACTTGTATCGGTAATGGGTTATGAATCTGCTTCAGCGCAAAACCACGATCGCCGCTATCATCCTCGCGACAGGATTGATACTCCTGGCAGCTCAACTAATCCAAGCTGGGGCCTTACCTCTCACGACGACCTTAAACTACAGTAGCCAGGGCAGACAACTGATTCGCATCTGGCTACGGTTGGCTGGAATTATTGGCATCTTACTCCCCTTCATCGGACTGATTGGGGGCTGG
>SMDP01000348.1 GCA_012911965.1 Geitlerinema sp. P-1104 | reverse complement strand
TACGAGATGGAACCGGAGGTGCGGGCCGTCTTATTACGAGAGTTAGGGCAGGACAGCCGTTTCGGAGCCGCCCGACTCCACGAACTGGCACGGTTTATGACGGCTTATGTGACGGCGAAGTTACCGAGTAATTCCAGAGTAATTCAGGACTTGGGGCAAAATTTTGACTGGCTTGCCTTGGCCTGTCTACCCGTCGATGAGGCTTCTCGGAAACTGCGCCAACGACTGCGGGATGCCACCGCTGAGGGACGGGATGATGAGCGGCAACGTTGGCTTGAATTGGCGCAGGACCAGGAGGATGTCTTGCGAGAATTGGGGTTGGAACCAGCCTTGTTAGAACTTCAGACCTCCATGCCTCAAAGTGTTATGGATGGAATGCTGGCGATATCAGCCACTATTGAACCGTTTTCCCCCTATGACGGCTTCCCACACCTGGAAACGTTTGAGTTTATACAAGGGTATTTTGAGCCGGTGACGGCATCTGATGAGGTTGACCTCGAACCCTTTGCTTTTGAAACCGTGCAACTTAAAAAGGTTGGGTCAGAGGTGGTGACCCAGCCTTCTCGGGGTCAAGGGTGGCAGTTTCTGGAGTCTCTTTTTAGTCCAGAGATGGTGTTTACCTTAGAAATGGTGCAGATTCCTGGAGGGACATTTCTTATGGGGGCAGTAGAGGGAGAGGAAGAGGCTAGTGATCGTGAGTTTCCCCAACATTTAGTGACGATTCCCGAATTTCACCTAGGGAAATATCCCATAACTCAGGCGCAGTGGCGTGCTGTTGCCACGGGACTGCCCAGGATTGAGCATGACCTTGAACCCAACCCATCAGAGTTTCAGGGGGACACTCATCCTGTTGAACGAGTTAGTTGGTATGAGGCGGTAGAGTTTTGTCATCGCCTTTCCCAAGCGACAGGACGAGACTATCAACTCCCTAGTGAAGCGGAATGGGAATATGCTTGTCGTGCGGGAACGACAACACCGTTTTCCTTTGGAAACATTATAGCCACTGACGTGGCCAACTATGATGGTAACTATACCTATGGTCAAAGTCTCAAAGGTGACTATCGTAAACAGACGACCCCTGTGGGAAGTTTTCCCGCCAACAGCTTTGGGCTGTATGACATGCACGGCAATGTCCGGGAATGGTGTTTGGACCTCTGGCATGACAATTATGAGGGCGCGCCAACTAATCGTTCTCCCTGGATTAATGAAGATTTAGTCGATAAAGGTATAGAAAAATACCGGCTCTTGCGCGGCGGTTCTTGGTACTACATCCCTTGGTTCTGTCGTTCTGCAGCCCGCTTCAGGGTTACCCCGGGCCATCGCAACAACTACATCGGTTTTCGGGTTTGTTGTTCCGTGGAGCGAGATCTATAGACCTTTGCGCTTGATTCTGTTTGCTCTTTGCTCTTTATGTTTTCTGTTCAATAGCAACCCTAGATGAGTCGTGGAAAGCTCGAGACGCCTAAACCCTTGCCATACCTAGATCGAGAATCCACAAGTGATTTAGGATTGCTAAAGCAAGACTTCCTATCTATCCCTGCCTCCACTATGACTTCCCTGATACCATATCGCCTCCGCCGTCGTCCCCGAACTGCCCGGCAATATCGAGAAGACTTAGGAGGGGGGGTGATACTGGAAATGGTGCAGATTCCCCGAGGTACATTTCTCATGGGAGCAGCAGAAGGGGAAGAAGAGACTGATAAGGATGAGTTTCCCCAACATTTAGTGAGGATTCCCGAGTTTTTCCTAGGAAAATATCCGGTAACTCAGGGCCAGTGGCGTGCCGTTATCACGGGATTGCCAAAGATTGAGGATGACCTTGACCCTGACCCATCAGAGTTTAAAGGAGAAACCCATCCTATTGAAGCAATCAACTGGTATGAGGCGGTAGAGTTTTGCAAGCGCCTCTCCCAGGCAACCGGACGGAACTATCGGCTCCCCAGTGAAGCAGAATGGGAATATGCCTGCCGTGCGGGAACGACAACGCCGTTTTCCTTTGGAGATATTATAACCACTGATGTGGCCAACTATGATGGTAATTACACTTATGGTCAAAGTCCCAAGGGTGACTATCGTAAACAGACGACCCCTGTAGGAAGTTTTCCCGCCAATGGCTTTGGGCTATATGATATGCACGGCAATATTCGGGAATGGTGTTTCGATCTCTGGCATCGCAATTATGAGGGTGCACCAACTGATGGTTCTCCCTGGAGTAATCAAGATTTAGTCGATAAAGGTACAGAAAAATACCGGCTCCTGCGGGGTGGTTCTTGGTACAACAATCCTCGATACTGTCGTTCTGCGTATCGCAACAGGCTTACCCCTGACTTTCGCAGCAGCAACTTTGGTTTTCGGGTTTGTTGTTCCGTGGCGCGGACTCTATAGCCCTTGGTGCTTTATCTCTGTTGCTCTTTGTTTTCTGTTTCAACCGATTGAAACCATTGTTATTTATAAGCTTTCCGAAGCCAATCACGAGGAGATTGCTCAAATGTTAGGAATTACGGATTTAAAACAAACCCGCTTTTATCAAGAGGCCTTTTTGGAGGGCCGTCAAGAGGCTCAGGAAGAGGAACGACGGCTCCTAATTCGACGGCTGCGCGATCTCAACTACTCCCTAGAAGACATCGCGCAAGTGCTTAATGTATCTGTTGAGGAGGTGCAACGGTTCCTGACGTAAGTGTGACGCGGGGGTGGCCGGCTTGGGGTTGAGACACTCGGTTTCTGCCAGAAACCGAGTGTCTGGGTGAATAGAGTTTCCCCGCCACGCCGCTACAATGAGAGCTGATTGAATTGATTGAAACTCTTGTCGTTTAGAGGCTTCCCAAGGCCAGTCGCGAGGAGATTGCCCAAATGTTTGAAATCACGGATTTGAACAAAATAGCGACGCATTCCCCCACCTCGCCGAACGGCAGGTGGGGGTCAAGGAGCCGCCGAGCTGACAAGCCTTGGGGTATCATACCGTTATGGCACAAAC
>SMDP01000347.1:1352-3015 GCA_012911965.1 Geitlerinema sp. P-1104 | reverse complement strand
GCAGTATGGTGCAACATCTTCAGGGTAAAGTGGCTTTGGTCACTGGGGCAACACGGGGCTTAGGAAAGGGTATCGCTGTCGGCTTAGGTGAAGCGGGGGCGACAGTTTATATTACTGGCCGCAGTTACGATCGCTCAAATCTCGAAGATCGCGAGATTGGCGGAACCTTACTCGACACTCAAGCGGCGGTGGAAGAAGCTGGCGGTGTCTGCGTTCCGGTTCAAGTGGATCACAGTGATGATGAACAGGTGCGATCGCTGTTCGATCGCATTGACAACGAACAAGAGGGCCAACTGGATCTCTTGGTTAACAACGTGTTCGCCGGGGTACAAGCCATCGCCGATGCTTACGGTGATCCCTTCTGGAAACAGGGGCCGCAACTCTGGGATGCGGTGAACCAAGTGGGGTTACGCAGTCACTACGTCAGCAGCATTTTTGCGGCCCGTCTCATGCAACCCCGCCAGCGAGGGCTGATTTGTACCATTTCCTCCTGGGGGGGAATGTCTTATATTTTCGGGGCCGCCTATGGGGCCGGGAAGTCGGCTTGCGATCGCCTAGCCGCCGACATGGCTGTGGAGTTAAAGCCGGATAATATCGCCTCGATTGCGATTTGGCCGGGGATTGTGGGAACTGAACAAATCGTTCGTTTTGCTGACGACACCCCCAGCGATGGGGATTTGGACTTGCAACGTAGCTTGATGCGCGATCGCTACAATTGGGAAACCCCCTTACTCACTGGCCGGGCGATCGCTGCCTTAGCCGCTGATGCCAAGGTTCTCCGCTACAGTGGTAAGGTGCAGATTGTCGCCGAACTGGCCCGACGCTATAAACTGGTAGACCAAGCTGGCAATCGTCCCGCCTCCTTGCGATCGCTGCGCTTTCTCCTCGGCGCTCAGTTCCCCGCCCTGAGAGACCGTGATACACTCATTCCAGACTTAATTGTCCCCTGGCCGCTGTTACTGTGGGGAGCGTTACAAGCCCCGAAAACGTAACGCTTGATAGTGCCAAATTTGGCTGTGTTGCTAATCTAATGTTGTTGCAAGATGACTCAATTTAAAGACGCTGCGATCGTTCTAACCGGGGCGGCGGGTGGATTCGGTCAACAGTTTACCCGCAAATTATTAAAGGCTGGGGGACAGTTAATTCTGGCTGACTTGGACGAAGCCAGATTACGCCAACAAGCCGAGGCGATTCAGCAAGAGGTTAAAACGGGCAAGGTTTTAGCCTGTTTGGGAGTCGATTTATCTGAACCCGCTGGATCGCAATCCCTCTATGATGCGGTTAACGCCTTGGGCGTTCCTGTTGATATTTTAATTAACAATGCCGGGATTGGCTTATACGGACGCATGGATGAAGTTCCTACGGATAAATGGGAACGGTTAATGCAAGTCAATTTGTTAGCCCCCATGCGGCTAAGTACCCTGTTTGTGGCTGATATGATTCAGCGTCGTCAAGGGCATATCGTTAATATCTCCTCCTTAGCCGGTTGGATTGCTGTGGCGGGGATGGCTCATTATGCCAGTAGTAAATTCGGCTTGCGCGGCTTTAGTGAAGGGCTATTTAACGAAGTCAAACCCTACAATGTCAAGGTAACGGCGGTCTATCCTTATTTTAGTCGCACCCCCCTGTTACAAGCTGAAAAATATGGGAGTTTAGCGCAAGA
>SMDP01000347.1:0-1175 GCA_012911965.1 Geitlerinema sp. P-1104 | reverse complement strand
CAAACAAAACGCAAAACCCTAACCCTTAAGGCGGGCAACCACAAGGGATTGCCCCTACGTCATATCTCCCCTCCTGGGAGGGGTTAGGGGTGGGTTATCCCTGTTCCCTGTTCCCTGTTCCCTGTTCCCTCCAATCACCCTATGGTTCGTACCGAAACTCAACCTAAAACCTCCACTCCCACCGACACTCGCCACAAACAGCTAATTATCGGGGCGGGATTTGTTGGTTTAGGGATTGCCCAAGCCTTAAAAGATGCTAAAATCCCCTATGATCAAGTGGATGCCAGCGACGATATTGGCGGAAATTGGTATCACGGCGTGTATGAAAGCGCCCATATTATCTCATCGAAGAAAGTGACTCAATTTACTCACTTTCCCATGCCCTCAGATTACCCCGATTTCCCCAGTGCCCAACAACTCTTAGCCTATTTAAACAGCTTTGCCGATCACTTTCAACTGCGCCCCCAGATTGAACTCGAACGCCGGGTTAATCTAGTTTGCCCCATTGCAGATAACCTCTGGAACGTTACCTTTGCCAACGGCGAACAACGCATTTATAAAGGAGTTATTCTCTGTAACGGCCATCACTGGTGTAAACGGTTTCCAAACTTTAAGGGAACCTTTGCCGGGGACATTATCCATTCCAAAGACTACAAAACACCCGATATTTTACGAGGAAAACGAGTCTTAGTCATTGGCGGTGGCAACTCTGGTTGTGACATCGCTGCCGAAGCCGCCCGAGTTGCCGAAAAAAGCGTCTTGAGTTTGCGCGAATCCGTCTGGTTTATCCCTAAAAGCTTCGCCGGATTTCCCATTGTGGACTTAATTCGCGGTTGGATGCCGCAATGGTTTCAGCGGGGGTTAGCCTATACCATTATTCGCCTAACCTTTGGCAAACATGAGCGATATGGCTTACCCAAACCGAATCATCGTATTTTTGACAAACACCCAACTCTAAATAACGAAGTTCCTTATTATATCAAACATGGTCGCATCTTGCCTAAGCCAGAGGTTAGCAAACTTGACGGTCAATTTGTCGAGTTTGTTGATGGCAGCCGGGAGGAGTTTGACTTAATTGTTTGTGCGACGGGCTATCATGTTGCCTATCCCTTTTTACCCGAAGAATTGCAACGAGTGCGCGGGGCGACGGTTCAATGTTATGGCGGTTCGTTTCT
>SMDP01000346.1 GCA_012911965.1 Geitlerinema sp. P-1104 | reverse complement strand
AATGCGACTCCAGTGTTTGCTCTGACCCGTCCCGACTATCACAGTATTGGGGTTGTTGCGGTTGAAAGTCCCATTACCCAATTGAGCCAACTCAAGGGTAAAACCTTAGCCATGTCCGATTTGGGATCCACCAGTGGCCATCTCGGACCCACAAGCCTGTTAGTTGAGGCGGGATTGAATCCGCAAACGGACTATGAGGTGAAGTTTTTGGGAGATGAAGGCAGTCTAGAGGCTCTCAAAGCGGGTCAGGTCGATGCCTGGTTTGGCTCCTTGACGGACTATCGGAACTTTATCGAGGCCGGGGAGATCTCAGAACAGGAGTATCGACAGCTTGTTAAGAGTCCCCCACTTCCCGATGATGTCATGGTCGTCAACAGCCGTACTGCACCCCAGTTTATTGAGATCCTGCGACAGTTAGCCGAGGAACATAGTGCTGAGATTGTCGATGCCATTACGGCTATCCCCGACAATAACAAATATCTTGGCTCACAAGTGGTATCTGTAGAAGACCAGGATTATGACGCTATCCGACAGGCCTATCGCATGATTGGTCAGGGTAGTTTTCTTGAGTGAGACACTCCTATTTCGGAATTACGGTTATTTATGGATTTATGGGCGATCGCATGACTCTCTCTTCCCGACTGCTGCGGTTAACAAGACAATTCACACCGGTTCGTTTGCCGGGCCAACAGTATATATCCCGTCAAATGGATGGTTGCACGATTGGCCAAAAAATTGGACTCGGCTATGGTTTCGTGATTGGGGTTGCCATTTGTGGCACCGTTGGTGGCTTATCCATTGGCAACTACTATCAGCAGCGAGCCTACTTGGATTTTGCTGTTGCCGATCGCCAGCGAGACCTACTGTATGAGTTGGAGAACGCCGTGGGAGCTATGCGGCTGCATCCTCAACGGTTAATCACTGTATTAGGGAATACGATCTGGTTCGATTATGAAGTCTCTAAATTTTCGGCGGATGTGAACCGAGTGCAACGGGCCATCGCTGAATTTGAAACCTTCCTAGATGCCTATGGGGAGGAATCAGACATTGACGTAGACCAACTGCGAGACATTCTTTCCGATTATGCGATCGTTAGTGATGCGTATCAGTCCCAAATTCAGGAGATTTGGCAACAGATCAACCCAGCAGAACTGACCCAGGAACAAATCCCCAACGCACAACAACAAATTCTCAACTATCTGATCGCTCAGGAGTCCACGGCCCTAGAAGTGCGTTTTGACCGCTTACTGGAATACCTCATTTGGCTCGATGCAGCTGCCGATGCTCAACATGAACTGGCTCAAGCAGACTTTGAGCAAGCTGAAGCCTGGCGACAATGGATTATTTATCTGAGTATCAGCCTTTCAGTCCTCTTATCAATCCTGGTCGCACTGCTGACGAGTCGCACCCTAACTCGTCCACTCCTGGATGTGGAACAGGTGGCTCGTCAAGTGACCCAAAATTCAGATTTTAGCCTCCGTTGTCCCATCTATCATCATGATGAAGTTGGCTCAGTCGCCGAATCTCTAAACCAACTGATTGAACGAGTGGAGATTCATACCCAAGAGTTACGGATTGCTCAGCAACGAGCGGATCGCGCCTCCAGAGCTAAAAGTGAGTTTTTGGCGAATATGAGCCATGAGTTACGTACCCCCCTCAATGGCATTCTCGGCTATAGCCAAATTTTGAAACGGCGGGATGACTTAAATCAACTTCAACGCCAGGGAATTGATGTAATCCATCAATGTGGTTCCCATCTATTGACCCTAATTAACGACATTCTCGATCTCTCAAAAATTGAAGCTCAAAAGATGGAGTTACACCTGACTCCAGTTTCCCTCCGTTCTCTGCTGGCCGGGGTTACGGAAATGTGCCAAATCAGTGCGCTTCAGAAGCATCTTACCTTTACCTATCAACCCAGTGAGCGGCTCCCCGATATCATTGAAATTGATGAAAAGCGGCTGCGGCAAGTCTTAATTAATCTTCTGGGTAATGCCGCCAAGTACACCGAGAATGGAGGCATTATTTTTGCAGTTTCATCAGTAGATGAGGAGGAAACAACATCAAAACAGATTGGTTTACGGTTTTCCGTGGAAGATACGGGAGTAGGGATGACCGCTGAGCAACTTGAGCGCATTTTTCTGCCATTTGAGCAGGTGGGAGAGTCTTATCAGTTATCGGAGGGAACCGGATTGGGATTGGCGATCGCCCAACGAATTGTCGAGATGATGGGTGGTCAAATTCAAGTTAGGAGTGAGTTGGGTAAGGGCAGTTGTTTTTGGTTTGAGATTAAGGTTTCACTGGCTGATGCGAGCCAAACTAAAACCGATAACCTAGGTAAAATTATGGGGTATGAGGGTCGCCGACTAACGGCCCTCTTAGTCGATGACAAACCACAAAACCGGATGTTATTGAGCAATTTGCTACATCCTTTAGGGTTTGACATTTTTGAGGCGGAGAATGGTGCTGAGGGATTTGAACTCGCGAAACGTCATTGTCCAGATGTGATTATTACGGATTTAGTCATGCCGATTCTCGATGGCTTTGAGATGATGCGACAAATTCGCCAAACCCCCCAGTTAGAGGGAGTGACAATTATCGCATCCTCCGCCAGTGTGTTTGAGCGCGATCGCCATTTCAGCACCACCGCCGGAAGCAATGATTTCCTGCCTCGACCGATTGAATTTGAACGCCTCTTATCCATGTTAGAAAAGTATCTCCATCTCACCTGGATTCGAGAGACAACCTCAGACGCACCGGTGACCAACATATCAACCGTGGAACTTGAGACCAATATACTCGGACGAGTTCCTCCCCCCGAAGAGTTAGATCATCTGCTTCATGCCGCTCGTCGCGGGGCCCTTAAGCAAGTCGTGCAAAAATGTCAGGAACTGCAAGACCAAGATTCCTGTTATGAGAAGTTTACCGTGACGATTACTAAGTTGGCGCGGACGTTTCAGGAGAAAGCCGTGATCGCCGCAATTGAGTCCGCCTATGACCAGGTCAGTTCCAGTTAA
>SMDP01000345.1 GCA_012911965.1 Geitlerinema sp. P-1104 | reverse complement strand
GCAATCACCGCCAGTAACTCCTCGACATACTCCTCAGCATGGGTTAGATTCCCATAAATGAAGTTCACCGGGTTATTAATCTCATGGGCAACTCCCGCCACCAATTGCCCTAAACTGGACATTTTTTCACTTTGCACCAACTTCGCTTGAGTGTGCTGCAACTCCCGTAACGCCTGCTCAAGTTCCTCAGCCTTTTGCCGCAAACGGGCTTCCGATTGACGTAATTCTAATTCTGAGCGTTTGCGATCGGTGATACTCAAACCTGTTCCCCGAAAGCCGATTAAGTTTCCCTGTTCATCAAGCCGGGGAACTCCATTGACTTCTTCCCAAACAATCTCTCCCTCGGGGGTAACATTGCGATGTTCGATTTTAAAGGTGGAGTGATGTTCAATGGCCTGATTGAGATTCTCTTGCACCTGTTGGTGATCGCCCCCATACATGATCTCAAAGGGCGATCGCCCTAGCAAGTCCCGCGTTGGATAGCCTTTAACCGCCTCAACCCGGTCTGACAGGTAGGTATAGCTCCCCTCGAGACCAATTTCCCAGAGGTATTCTCCCGCCGCCTCCGAGACATCCCGAAATCGCTGTTCACTCTCCCGTAACTCCACCTCAGCCCGTTGTCGCTCCGTGATATCCTGAATCATCGAAGCAATGCCAATACAGTCCCCCGCTGGATTGATTAGAGGGGTGTTATACCACTGACAAATAATCCGCTGTCCATCTTTGCGGATATTCTCGTTGGTGCTACGAGTTCCCCCTTTTTGTTCAATCAAATCACCCATCACCTGTTGAACATGAGCCACCCACTCCGGCGGTACAATTTTCTCCGCAATGCGAGTGCCAATGGCTTCGTCTGCGGTATAGCCAAAAATCCCTTCAGCGGCTGGATTCCAACTTACTACCTCAAAGTCCATATTCCATTCCATCACCGCCAAAGGTGTTTGTTCAACCATCAACGCCAGCCGTTGTTGAGATTTGCGAATTTCTGCTTCAATACGTTGTCGTTCTTGAATCTCAGTGGCTAAACTTTGATTGGCTTCTGAAAGTCGCTTGGTTCGCTCAATTACCCGTGCTTCAAGTTCCTCGTTGGCGGTTTTAATCTCTTTAAACTTCTCTCCTAGAGCTTCAGCCATGACCTGAAAATTCACGGCAAGGAGATTGAATTCTAAAATTTCTGTTTTTGGCAGATGAAGAGGGTCTTTTTCACCAACTTTTTGAGGCAGATTTCCTGTTACATTTGCCAGTTGAGTCAAAGGCTGAATCAGGTGATGACTCAAGGTATTGGCACTCATAATTGCAATCCCCATAATTCCCAAGAGAATGGCAAGATTACGGATATAAAAGGCTTGCAGTTGACTGACGATAGGTTCCGCTGGTAAGGAGACAAGAATATCCCAAGGCAGTCGAGATTCACGAATAAGTGTATAATAGTAAGACTGACGCCATTGGGCCATCAGTGGCAGGCCACCGCCAGGTTTCCACTGATAAATATTATTGCCATGTTCAAGAACTATTCCCAAATTCAAATCGAAGGGCTCGGCAGTTTCAGGATATCGTTTCACCACCCGTGAACCATTCAGCAAAAACACATCGATTGGGTAGGGACTTCGCTTCGCCTCAATTAGGGCTTGAAACAAGTTTAAATCTCCCCAGCGGTACGTTTGAGTTATTTCTAAATTCTCTCTAAATTCTTCAGATACAGATTCAACAATGGCAATTGCCTGAGTTTCTAAGTCTTTAAATTGAACTCGACTGCCCAAAACAATTACGATTAGAATCGGGATAATCGTAAAAGCAAGTAAGGCATTAAATAGAGTCTGACGAAATGGGAAATTCCGTTGATACCCTGGACTAACTATTTCAAGTAAAGGAGTGTTAACGATAATGATACTAGCAATCAAGGCATTAAAAATACCATTTACCGTCAACTTTAAAATAACAAGAACTGTGAGCTGGCTGGGGATTTGTAGGATGAATACATAAATAATAATGCCTAGAGGTAGTCCCATTACCAGCCAGTACAGGCAGGTTAGGGCAACCATATTTAAGGACGAACGCCGTAAGCCAATCCCCACGCAAAAAATTTCTAAATTCAAGAGGATCATGCTGTAAGGATGTCCCCAGAGAATAATGGTATAAAGATTGGTTAAGACTGCCGCTAGAGTTCCCCATCTCACCCCAAATAAATAGGTGATCAAGAGGGTTCCAATACTACCAAATAAAAAATCTATCCCAAAAAACAGAGGAATATTAAAATGGTTACCAGCGAGACTCGCTAACGTTAACCCCAGAAACACCAGTGAATTTTTACCCTTTAGGTTAAACGGGTGTCGCTTTAAGTCACGAATTGTTCGATTGATATCATTATTCATTCACACCACAAGCAGATCAAACGCTCCTCAAAAAAATGTCCCTAACCCCAAGTCAGTGGTTCAGCGGCATTTGAGCGAGACAGACTCCATTAGCATCTGCCAGACCTTGATGCAGCTCACCACTGACGTAAGACCTGTAACCTAATTCCGTTTTAGCTTAGATGGTCAGAAGTGGCTAGACCGTGTGCATTGATACGTTGGGATTAGAGAGAATCCTAATCTGATCGAATCGAAAAGTCGGCAGCAACCGGACTCAAGATAGAAACAGCAAAGGATTTGGCGGTTAGCTTAGACGATCGCCCGACTCAACGTCAAACCAATGTAAGCGTTCGGGAGACACCGCCAGTTCAATCGTATCCCCACCCCAATCCAAATCTGATGGGAGGAGCGATCGCACCTCAACAGGTCCCTGTTCCCCCTCACCGGGAGCTAAGCGGACACTGAGGAGATTCTGCATCCCCAAATTTTCCACCAGAAACACCTCACCGAGGAAACGAATTGAATCACTCTCCTGAGCCAAACGCATATCCTCAGGACGAACTCCCAAAACCACCTGACGGGGGGGTTTGGATAACCCCGAGGGAAGTGGGAGTTTCCCCTGTCCCAATCGAGCCGTTTGTCCCTGACATTGTAGCGTCAACAGATTCATCTGGGGACTGCCCACAAACCCGGCCACAAACTGGTT
>SMDP01000344.1 GCA_012911965.1 Geitlerinema sp. P-1104 | reverse complement strand
GCAATCACCGCCAGTAACTCCTCGACATACTCCTCAGCATGGGTTAGATTCCCATAAATGAAGTTCACCGGGTTATTGATTTCATGGGCCACCCCCGCCACCAACTGCCCTAAACTGGACATCTTCTCACTTTGCACCAACTTGGCCTGAGTTTGCTGCAACTGCCGTAACGTCTGTTCAAGTTCCTCGGCTTTTTGCCGTAGACGGGCTTCCGATTGACGCAATTCCAATTCTGAGCGTTTGCGATCGGTGATACTCAAACCTGTTCCCCGAAAGCCGATTACGTTTCCCTGTTCATCGAGACGAGGAACTCCATTGACTTCTTCCCAAACAATCTCTCCCTGGGGGGTGATATCGCGATATTCGAGTTTAAAGGTGGAGTGCTGTGCAATAGCCTGATTGAGACTCTCTTGCACCTGTTGGTGATCGCCCCCATACATAACATCAAAGGGCGATCGCCCCAGCAAGTCCTGAGCTGGATAGCCTTTAACCGCCTCAACTCGCTCCGATAGGTAGGTATAGCCCCCCTCGAAATCGATTTCCCAGAGGTATTCTCCCGCCGCTTCTGATACATCGCGAAATCGCTGTTCACTCTCCCGTAACTCCGCCTCAGCCCGCTGCTGTTCCGTGATATCCTGAGTCATGGAGGCAATGCCAATACACTCTCCCGCTGGATTAATCAGAGGGGTGTTGTACCACTGACAGATAATCCGCTGTCCATCTTTGTGGATATTCTCATTGGTGCTACGAGTTCCCCCTTTCTGCTCAATTAAATCATCCATCACCCGCTGAACATAATCCACACATTCCGGTGGCACAATGAGGTCAACAATCCGATTTCCGATTGCTTCTTCTGCCCGATAGCCAAAAATCTCTTCAGCGGCTGGATTCCAACTTACGACCTTAAAGTCCATGTTCCATTCTAGAACTGCTAAAGGTGTTTGTTCAACCATCAGCGCCAGCCGTTGTTGAGATTTGCGAATTTCTGCTTCAATACGTTGTCGTTCTTGAATCTCAGTGGCTAAACTTTGATTGGCTTCTGAAAGTCGCTTGGTTCGCTCAATTACTCGTGCTTCAAGTTCCTCGTTGGCGGTTTGAATCTCTTTGAACTTCTCTCCTAGAGCTTCAGCCATGACCTGAAAATTCACGGCAAGCAGATTCAATTCTAAAATTTCTGTTTTCGGCAAATGGAGAGACTCCTGATAACCAACTTTTTGGGGCAGATTTCTCGTGACATCTGCGAGTTGAGTTAAGGGCTGAATCAGGTGACGACTCAAGGTATTGGCACTCATGATCGCAATCCCCATAATGGCCAAGAGAATGGCAAGATTACGGATATAAAAGGCTTGTAATTCACTGACGATGGGTTCTGCTGGTAACGAAACCAGAATATCCCAAGGCAGTTGAGCTTCACGAATAAGTGTATAATAGTAGGACTTACGCCATTGGGCCATCAGTGGCAGGCCACCACCAGGTTTCCACTGATAAACATCATTACCATGCTCAAGAATAATTCCAGAATTCAAATCGAAGGAATCAAAGGAATCAGCAGTTTCAGGATATCGTCTTACCACCTGTGAGCCACTCAACAAAAACACGTCAATTGGGTAGGGACTCCGCTTCGCCTCAATTAAGGCCTGAAATAAGTTCAAATCTCCCCAGCGGTACGTTTGAGTTATTTCCAAATTCTCTCTAAATTCTTCAGATACAGATTCAACGATGGCAATTGCCTGAGTTTCTAAAGCTTTAAATTGAACTCGACTCCCCAAAATAATTACAATTAGAATCGGGATAATTGTAAAGGCAAGTAAGGCATTAAATAGAGTCTGACGAAATGGGGAATTCCGTTGATACCCTGGACTAACTATTTCAAGTAAAGGAGTGTTGACGATAATGATACTAGCAATCAAGGCATTAAAAATACCATTTACCGTCAACTTTAAAATAACAAGAACTGTGAGCTGGCTGGGGATTTGTAGGATGAATACATAAATAATAATGCCTAGAGGTAGTCCCATTCCCAGCCAGTACAGACAGGTTAGAGCAACCATATTTAAGGACGAACGCCGTAAGCCAATCCCCACGCAAAGAATTTCTAAATTCAAGAGGATCATGCCGTAAGGATGTCCCCAAAGAATAATGGTATAGAGATTGGTCAAGACTGCCGCTAGGGTTCCCCATCTCACTCCAAATAAATAGGTAATTAAGAGGGTTGCAATACTACCAAATAAAAAATCTATCCCAAAAAACAGAGGGATATTAAAATAATTGCCAGCCAAACTCGCCAAGGTTAACCCCAGAAACACGAGCAAATTTTTACCCGTTAGGTTAAACGGATGTCGCTTTAAGTCACGAATTGTTCGATTGATGTCATTATTCATTCACACCACAAGGCGATCAAATGATCGTCAAAAAAATTTCCCTAACCCCAAGTCAGTGGCTCAGGGGCATTTAAGCAAGATAGACTCCAATAAAATCTGCCAGAGCTTGATGCAGCTCACCACTCGCGTAAGACCTATAACCTAATTCCGTTTTAGCTTAGATGGTCAGAAGTGGCTAGACCCTGTGCCTTGATACGTTGGGATTAGAGAGAATCCTAATCTGATCTAAACGTCGGCAGCAACCGGACTCAAGATAGAAACAGCAAAGGATTTGGCGGTTAGCCTAGGCGATCGCCCGACTCAACATCAAACCAATGTAAGCGTTCGGGAGACACCGCCAGTTCAATTGTATCCCCACCCCAATCCAAATCTGATGGGAGGAGCGATCGCACCTCAACAGGTCCCTGTTCCCCTTCACCGGGGGCTAAGCGGACACTGAGGAGATTCTGCATCCCCAAATTTTCCACCAGAAACACCTCACCGGGGAAACGAATTGAATCACTCTCGTGAGCCAAACGCATATCCTCAGGACGAACTCCCAAAACCACCTGACGGGGAGGTTTGGATAACCCCGAGGGAAGTGGAAGTTTCCCCTGTCCCAAGCGAGCCGTTTGTCCCTGACATTGTAGCGTCAACAGATTCATCTGGGGACTGCCCACAAACCCGGCCACAAACTGGTT
>SMDP01000343.1 GCA_012911965.1 Geitlerinema sp. P-1104 | reverse complement strand
GGAGCAATGCCTTCGGGATAGCGGTTGATGCCCACCAAGAGGGCTAATTTGCGGGAGGTGGGTTGAGCGAGGACTCGGTTGAGGCGATCGCCCTGCCGAGCGAGGTCCCACTGACTGAGGGCGATCGCCCCCAACGCCCCACCAGCCCCCTGAAGAAAATAACGACGTTTCATAATTGACCTCTGTAATATCCGTAACGGGCGATCGTTGTTGAATAAACCCCCTCACCGTAGGGGCGAAAAATTTTTCGCCCCTACAATGTTGTACCCCCTGCAACTCAATCCATCGGTGTCCACTGCCCCGAAAACAGAAACGACGCCCAATAATAGGGATGCGCCCCCCGACTGAGCCAGTCCAACTGCACTTCCCGCAACGCCTCACTCCGTCCCTCCCCCGCCAACAACCGTTGATAATAATCCCCCATCAAATCCGCCGTCTCCTCATCGGCCACCTTCCACAAACTCATCAACTGACTCTCGGCCCCGGCCATGACAAACGCTCGCCGCAAGCCATAAACCCCCTCACCATTCGCCACATCCCCCACTCCCGTCTCACAAGCACTCATCACCACCAAACGAGTCCCCCGCAAATCCAACCCCACGGCTTCGAGAGCGGTCAACACTCCATCTTCTCCCTCACTGTCGCGGCTATTAAATCCAGCAAATGCCAGACCTGAGCGCAACAGGGGATTCTCACGACTGCGGGGACGGTCACTGGGAGGCGCAGCCAAACTCCCCGACCCTCCCGCCGTCACTAACTCAATGTCCCCCCGAGTCCCAGCAGCAGGCGGTACAAACTCCACATCCTGGAGAAAGAAACCATGAGTCGCTAAATGGAGAATACTGGGAGCCTGAACCTGTTTGAGAGCATTTTCCGTCGCCTCCGCCTCCGTGAGAACGATGGGATTGTCCAGCAGAGGAGCGATCGCCTCCACCTCCCGCTGAGTCCCCGGTAGTTCTCCAAACTGTAAATCCTCTATTTCCATTGACCGTTGAGACTCTCCCCGAGTCGCCTGTGCCACCTGCATCACCGCAGAGGTATCGGCATCATCATAATTAGGATTGGCAAACAACACCGGCGGTTGACGACTAGGACGGGGATTTTGCAGGCGTAACAAGTCCCGTCCCGTGGTCAAATGAGTCAATTGATAGGATTCCACCAAATAACGATTCTCCTCATCCACCAGTGCGGCAAAGGGAATCAAGTTGAGTTGACCATCAGGGGACAGGAGTAGATGGGTGGCATTTCCCAGTAGAGGACGAATGGGAGCCATCAGCAACTCATCGAGTTGTCGTCCTGTGGTTTGGACTCGTTGCTCGGAGTTAGGAACCTGAGTGGCATTTAGGAAGGCAAAGGCGGCATTGTCGATGGTTTCGGCATCTCCTAAGTCTACCGCTTGAGGGTCGCCGGAGGCGTGAAGGATATAGGCGGCGTAGCGAGGAGATTCCCAGTTGTTAGAGGTAAAGTCAAAGGGAAAATATTGCACCAGTTCTACCAAAGCGGCATCAGCGGGAATCAATGCCTGAACTGCATCGATTTCAACGGGTTCCGTTGCCACTCGGAACTCAGCACTACGACGGGATAAGTCATTTTCCAACTGTTCCACTCGTTGACGCAGGGCGTCTATCTCAGAGCGATAAATGTCAGGGTCTTGGTCACCTAAACCGGCATAGAGGCGAGTCGCAAGTTGAGTTTGGGCGTTGGTGTACTCGTCCAGAAGGGGAGTCAGTTCCGGGCTGAGATTGTCTCGTAGTAGTAGTTGTGTCTCGGTCACGGCATCGAGGATGCGTCCTTTGCGGCGCAGGACTGTGGTTAGAGCCAGACGTGCAGCCCCAGGATGGTCTAGGGCATCTTGAAGATGGAGGGAGAGAGTTTGGTGAGTTCTGCCGGTTAGGGTGGCAACATAGGCTTGTTTTCGGGCTTCTGAGCCGATGGCGAGATTCTGGGCTAGGTTAGTTTCTTCAATTTCTAGGCCCCGTTGCAGGAAACTCAGGCTTTGGGATGTATCTCCTTGGGCTTGGTAGAGTACTGCGAAATTATTGAGGCTTTGGGCGACATCAGGGTGAGACTCTCCCAGGGCGGTTTCTCGGATTTCCAGGGAGCGGAGGTAGAGAGGTTCGGCGGCATCATAGTTTCCCTGGGCACGGTAGAGTAGAGCCAAATTATTGAGGCTAGTGGCAACATCAGGGTGAGACTCTCCCAGGGCGGTTTCCGAGATTTCCAGAGAGCTGAGGAAGAGAGGTTCGGCAGCATGATAGTTTCCCTGAGCACGGTAGAGTTCAGCCAAATTATTGAGGCTGGCGGCGACAGAGGGGTGAGACTCTCCCAGGGCGTTTTTTAGGATTTCTAGTCCCCGTTGTGCTAAGGGCATGGCTTCTTGGTAACGACCTTCCTCAAACAACTGTAAAACCCGTTGGTTCAAATGATAGGCTTCCTCCAATAACCTCGTTTCCTCACCCGTGGCACGGCGAACCGTCAGATGATAGTTTCCCCTGTCTCCTGGTTGATGGCCATAAACCACAACCCCATAACCACCAGTCCTCGGTAACTCAACCCGCAGCGTTTCTTCACCTGTATTTCTCTCTTGAGGGTGGGGGTCAATGATATTTCCCTCCCAATCCATAACCACCCACCCGGTATTGACATCATGGGTGACCAATTCAATCACTAGGACATCTCCAGCGGTTCCCGGAAAGGGGTAAATATCGAAAAGATGACCATCAGGCCCTATTTCACTATTTTCATCTAATTTCCCCTCAATCACTAGAGGCAATTCCCAGAATTGTGGGGAGGACTGGGCTTGTAAGGAGTCTCGGGACAAGTGCCTGGGGGTCACTCCTGCCCAAACGTCCGGGGTTCCCCAGATTAGCCAAAGCCCTAGGAGGATGAATAGCTGCCGCTGCCACTGTCTGGTCATCAGGGTTTCCTCGTTTTGCCGAACGGTCTTAACTCAATATATGTCTGACGCCCGACCACTTATTCACTGTGCTGAGAGGATTCGCTCGCTCCTCCTGGCTCAGGTCTTGGGCTTGGCTGCCTGACCCCCGATAGTATAGAAGAATTGTTGGGCAATGTCTGAGTTCTTGGTTTTCAATCACTCTCTATTGAGTGTGATAGTACCCCTCTTTAAAATGGAAATAAAAGTACGATTCAAT
>SMDP01000342.1 GCA_012911965.1 Geitlerinema sp. P-1104 | reverse complement strand
CAATTGTTGTTTATTGCGCCAGGAACGGTTCGGGTTCATGTTCATGCGATTTTACGTAAATTGGATGCCCGCGATCGCACTCAAGCGGCTGTTCTGGCGTTGCAGAAAGGGCTGATTGCTCAGTAAATTGGGCAGAAATCGGTATAATGGGTTATGTTCAGACCCTGGTTGCAGGGTTGATGTATCGTTAATAGGCAAGCTGGCTAAGTATGATGGAGTCTCGTTTTTTTCTGTATGTTGCGATCGCGATCTTGAGTTTAAGCTTTACCGTTCTGGGTTATTTAAGTCTTTCGAGTTATTCCAATATCGGTGCCATCCTAGGATTTATAATTGGAGGAGTTTTAAGTGCCTTGTTGGCACGAATTATTGTGACGCTCCAAGACTCCCATAAACTCCTAAACAGTCATCTGGCTAAACGAAATGAGCAGTTAACCCGAATCGAGCAGGTGATCGATCAACTCGAATCGCTCAACTTACAAGACACCCTAAATACCTATGTTAATGAACTCAAGAACACGAGTCAACAAAATCAAAAGCAGAAGCAAGTTTTAGAACAATTAAGCAATTTATATGTCTCACTTAAATCTTGGGATACTCAAAAAACAAGTACAAGCCAAGCTGAGAAATTGGAGGTAGAATTAGAAGAAAATCAAGAAACAATTAATATCACTAACAATGAGGCAGAAACATCTCCTCAGGTCTTATCTAGTGCTACAAAACTGGAAGCAAAACAGTATCCAAAGCTCACCAAATGGTTGGAATCTCGAAAAGCCGAATTACTCAGTTTTGGAGATAATCAGACTGTGAGTTCTAGCCTGAAAAAGATAGCCCTGTTTATCGAAAAACATTATGATAAACTATCGGGACTAATGAAAGAAATACGCCAAAGTATTGCCGGAAATTACGAAGAAGTTAAAGTTGATTTGTCAAACAAAAGCAACCAAGTTTTGTCAGTTGTAAATAACTTTGGTGATAGACTCAAAAAAGAAAAGCTTCTAACCTATGAATATTATAGGGAGGGGGGTTCAAAATTTGCTAAAGTAACTCCATTAAGAAGTAAGAAGATTGAATTTTTAATCAGTGATTGGCTAAAAAGCTCTGTTTATCAGAAACTCACGAAATTTTTTAATGGGAGACAGCTTAAGCATGAAGTCATTGCTAATGCTAACATCCGCATATCAAATGGACAATCAAGCAAGGTTGATTTTATATTTTTCGTGGATAACCAGCCATTATTTATCAAATGCGATGTAACGGTATCTGAATCTCGTATTGGTGGATATGCTGATTTTTGCCGAAATTGTAATCTACAGCCACACCAAATTTACTTTGTTAGCCCAGACGTTAAAAATAAGACTTCAAATTCTTTAACCAGCAAACATAAAATTCAAGTCGTGAACCCAAGTCAGGTGATAGCAGTTTTAGAGAAACAAGGTAAGTTTATCAAGGAGTAAAAACATAAAAATTTTATCAAACTGTATTTTTAATCAACCCATTCTTCCTCGTGTTATGGCTAGGCTAGAGCCGTAACACGAACGGTAGGCGGCTCTAACGAATCCTCTCGGGAGGTAGAGCCTATAATTTTATAGGCTCTCAAGATAATTTTCATCATCCTATATTCATTGCTATACTGAACATAGAGTGCAAAGCTTGACCTTGAGTTGAGGTTATTCTAAATCCGTTCAGTTGTCATCGATTATGAAATCTAGTTTTTTTACCTATAGTGCGATCGCCGTCCTGAGTCTTACTTGCACTCTTTTTGGATATTTAGCTTTCTCAGACAATCCAAAAATTGGGGCAAGCTTAGGTTTCATGGTTGGTAGTTTTTCTGGGGTTTTATTGTCACGATTTCTTGCGATTTCCGAGAAAAACCATGAGGCTCTCAACCAAACAATAAACAATATAAAAACCAGTAATATCTCAGTCAATCTGAATAGATTGTATCAGCATATCGAAAACTTGACAAAAGCTAAAACTCATCAAATATCTACAACAAAAAATCAATCTATAGAGGTATCATGGAATGGATACTGCTCTGAGCAAGATGCCACTCAAATCAAACAATGGCTTGCATCTAAAGACTCCAAACTAATTCAATCCCATAGAAAAAAGAAGGTCGATAAAACGTTAGATAAAATTGCCTGGCTAATTGGCGATAATTATCCACTTGTCTCTGACTTAATGCAAGGAATTCGGAATAGCTTATCTTCTGACAAAACTAACTTCAATCTTGACTTAAGTGGAGCAACAACAGATAAAATTAGTGTTCTAACAAATGTTTGTAGCCAACTTAAAACCCTTGGGCTTATTCAATACCATTATCATGACGATAAAGAAAGCTCTAAAAAAATTGCTTATATTTCACCCTTTCAAAGTAATGGAAATCAGTTTTTAACCGGACAGTGGCTAGAGCGATACGCTTACCAAATAGTAACCAATTTTTTGGACGCTAAAGGAGTTGCCTATGAAGCCCTCATGAATGCCAAGATCTTAAAATCAAACAAGCAAAAAATTGAGATCGATATTTTATTGATTATCCAAAATAGCCCCCTTTGGCTTGAGTGTAAAGTTGCCAATCATGAAAGATTTATTTCTAAATATTCGGCATTTGCTAAGCAATTCAAATTACGTCCAGAACAAATGTATTTAATTGTCCTTGATTTGCCAACTCAACAGGCAGAGGATTTAACGAGTCTTCATAATATCAAAGTTGTTACATCGGACAAAATCACGGATGCTTTGCAATCTACGCTGGCTTTTATTCAAAGTCAAGCATAAATTGAAGTGTATAAAGCATCATGCAGGATCTGATCGCAAGTCAGGACTTAGGGTTCACACAGATGAATCACACAGATGAATATGTGGCAGAGTCTGGTAGAATAGTGGCCGCATTTTGGGGTTGAGTAGCATCTCAGTGCTACCTTCTTGGGTACGTTTCACTCATTCTCTCAAATTATTGCTAAATTTAGAGCAGACCTTCTATCTATTCCATTGATAGAAATTTAGCAGTATCGCAAAAATTGCTGTAAAGAATTATACAGATGGCTAAACGGAAGAAACAGCAAAAAGGCACTCATCAGGTTCCAGAAACCACCCTGGCGTCCACCTCTCCAGACGCCCGTTTCCAGTTTTTGGAAGAACGGCAAAAAAAGGTATTGACCTTAATTAAGCGCAA
>SMDP01000341.1 GCA_012911965.1 Geitlerinema sp. P-1104 | reverse complement strand
CGCCTCTGTGCCGATCGCGATCGCCTGCGTCAGATTCTCTTTAATCTGCTCAGCAACGCCATCAAATTCACCGCCACCGGGGGTCAGGCCCTATTGCGAATTTACTGGCAGGATACTGATACCGTCGTCTTTGAAGTCGCCGATACCGGTATCGGTATTCCCGAAGAACAGCGATCGCTCCTATTCCAGATGTTTCGACAACTGGAGTCCACCTATACCCGGCAATATGGAGGAACAGGCCTGGGATTAGCCTTGACGAAACAACTGGTAGAACTGCATGGAGGGCTAATTAAAGTAGACTCAGAAGTGGGCGTGGGGTCTAAGTTTACCGTGCGCCTTCCCTGTCACAGTTCCAGCGTCATAGAGCAACAGCCACCCCCTCCCCCCCGGATTCCCTTACCTCCCCGCAAAGGTCACGTGGTGCTAGTGGCCCATCGGGAAGATGAGGCTATCCTCATTTGTGACTTGCTCACCGCCGCCGGCTATCATACCGTGTGGATGCTGGATGGTTCTACGGCCCTAGAACAGATTAAGATGTTAAAGCCTGTCGCAGCGATTATTGAGCGACAACTTCCGGGCATGGACGGCTGTGAACTGACCCAGTTACTCCGTAAACTGCCCAACACCCAATCCCTGAAAATTTTGTTAATGACCGACCCCCTAAGTGCCGAAGGGTTAGCCTATTGTCAAGAGCAGGGAGCGGATACCTGTTTGACTCATCCCATCGAACCGGAGGAGTTGTTAAATAGTATTATTGAGCTTCTCGTTGAGCCGTCAGCTTCTAATGCGGATTTCCAGTAATGTCTATTGTTTTAACCCAGCGAGTCCCCGCTGATGACCCCCTCAGAGCCTCCCTTGACGAGGAGGGGTTGCTCTACCTGAGCTTAAGCGCCCAGGATCGGCAGCGCAGTCGTCACCGCTTCAACACCGACTCAGGGGAAGTCGTGTTTCTGCGCTTGCCCCGTGGCACGATTTTAGAGGATGGCGATCGCCTTCTCGATGAGACGCAGCAGCAACAGGTGGAGATTCGCGCCAAACCTGAACCCGTCCTGACTGTGACCGCCGGTGAACCGCTACATCTGTTGCGGGCGGCCTATCATCTGGGGAATCGTCATGTTCCCCTAGAGGTGACAGCGGAGTATTTGCGGTTGTCTCCTGATCCGGTTTTGGCGGATATGTTGCAACAATTGGGGCTGACGGTGAGGTTACAAACCCTCCCCTTTCAGCCAGAAACAGGGGCGTATCATCATCATTCCTCCCATTCCCATGACCATTCTTAAGGTCTCTTTAAGGTTTGGACGAATAGAGATCGGCTGTTAGGGTGGAGGCAACTGTCTAAGCCCAAGGAGGGAGTGTCTGTGCCACCGTTGCTCGTAACGGAGGTTTCCGACGGGATACCAACATGAAAAAACATTTTGCGGTTATGGGGATGGTGGTAACCACAAGTCTGGCCGTCCTCACCAGTCCAGCCCCATCATTCGCCCAAGCCCGAGTTGGACAACTTGGGAACGGCCGAGCCTCTCAAGAGCGATCAAGTCTCTTTAACCACATCGCCCAGAGGAGTTGGTCGACCTACCAGGGGGCCAATGGACTGTATGAGGTTCAGTTTCCCCAACAACCTCAGCGACAGAACCTAAGGGTACAGACGGCCCAGGGAAACGTAAACGTCACCATGCTCATTTATGAAGAGCGCAGCGGTAATTTGGCTTTTATGAGTGCCAGTAACCGGATTCCCATGTCTCCTGGAATGGTCTTCGACGCAGAACTAGGATTAAATGGTGCTCGCGATGGTGCAGCGTCAAGTATGAATGCCACCATTGAGCAAGAAGATCGTATCAGAGTCCAAGGACTTCCCGCCCGTTCTCTGGTCATGTCAGCCTCAAATTCCATGCACTTTCAGATGATCATCATTGTTGACCCTGATCGCGCCATTCTCTATCAACTCCTAGTAGGCGCGACGGATATAGAACTACTCAATTCTCCCGCTGCTCGACAGTTTTTGACCTCCTTTCAGATTCGTTAGGGTTGGTTCAGAAGCGGCCTTAGCCGGGGGATTAGGAGATCGGTTGAACCTGAAATCCTAGCACAGCGTTGCCCAGACCCCTAAAATAGAGGGAAATAACCAGCCTGAGCAACCATCGACCATGGCACGAGATTTACGGGGATTCATCCAGCAACTCGAACAACGAGGCCAATTACGACGCATTACAAGCCTTGTGGACTCGGATTTAGAAATTGCCGAGATTTCCAATCGCCTTTTACAAGCGGGGGGCCCCGCCCTGCTGTTTGAGAACGTCAAAGGGGCGAAATTCCCCGTGGCCATCAACTTGTTGGGAACCGAACAGCGGGTGTGTTGGGCCATGAATATGGAAAAACCCCAGGAATTGGAAGAATTGGGGCAAAAGTTAGGGATGCTGCAACAGCCAAAACCCCCGAAGAAGATTTCTCAGGCGGTGGATTTTGGCAAATTGCTGTTTGATGTGGTCAAGGCCAAGCCGGGCCGTAATTTCTTTCCCCCTTGTCAGGAGGTGGTGATTGAGGGGGACGAGTTGGATCTCAATAGTATCCCCATGATTCGTCCCTATTCCGGGGATGCGGGTAAGATTATCACCTTGGGTCTGGTGATTACCAAGGATTGCGAGACGGGAACGCCCAATGTGGGAGTGTATCGTCTGCAACTTCAATCCCCAACGACGATGACGGTGCATTGGTTGTCAGTGCGGGGTGGGGCCCGTCATCTACGCAAGGCGGCGGAACGGGGTAAGAAATTGGAGGTGGCGATCGCCCTAGGGGTCGATCCCTTGATTATTCTGGCGGCGGCGACTCCGATTCCGGTGGATTTATCGGAATGGCTCTTTGCCGGGCTATATGGGGGGTCTGGGGTCTCTCTGGCAAAATGTAAGACGGTGGATTTGGAAGTTCCGGCCCAGTCCGAGATTGTCTTAGAGGGAACCATTACCCCAGGTGAGGAACTCCCCGATGGTCCCTTTGGCGACCATATGGGCTATTACGGCGGCGTGGAAGATTCGCCCCTGGTGCGGTTCCACTGTATGACGCACCGCAAAGACCCGATTTATCTAACCACCTTTAGCGGTCGTCCGCCCAAGGAAGAAGCGATGATGGCGATCGCCCTCAACCGCATTTACACCCCCATTTTGCGGCAACAAGTCTCGGAAATTAAAGA
>SMDP01000340.1:1887-3189 GCA_012911965.1 Geitlerinema sp. P-1104 | reverse complement strand
TGACCAAGCTGCCCTGAATCATCGGGAGGCTCAATATATCGCCCCCAGCGATCCCCAAATTCACTATCAAGCCGGGGTGACCTTCCTGGAGATGGAACAGTACGAGGAAGCACTGACCTCTCTAAACACCGCCCGCGATTTGGCTAGTGCCCAGGAAGACCTAGTGCTATTAGGGGCGATTGAATTATCCTTAGCCCGCCTCCAACGACGAGAAGACACACCGGAGGACATCGGACTCCCGGTCTTGTGATGATGGGACACCTGCGATGGGCTTCAGATGAGGATTGGGGCCGTTTGGGTTATGAAGGATAAAGGCATCAGTACATTTACTGAGTTAATCGAGGGAGGGGTAACGATGGCTACTGGGGGCAAGTTCCTGAGGGCAATGCTGCTGACGGCCCTGTGGTTGTCAGCAGTAGAGGGGGTCATGGCCGCCGGACGACCGCCAATTCCTCTCCCTACTCAGGAAACCCCAGAGGAATTGGGGCTTTTGCCTGATTTGAGTGCAAACTCAACGGGGTCATCTTTGGACATGGAGTCATCCCCCTCTCAACTGACCCTCGCCCTACCCCAGACCCTAACCCAAGCTGACCTCCGCCTTACCGAAGCCAATCGCCTGCTCGACTTGGGGATTGAGGAATTTAATCGCAGTCAGTTTCGGGAAGCGATCGCCTCTTGGGAACGGGCTTTAGAACTCTACCGAGCCGTGGGCGATCGCGCTGGGGAAGGCCGCGCCCTGGGCAATTTGGGCGGTGCTTACTTCAGCCTGGGCCAATACGAACGCGCCATTGACTTCTTTGAACAATCCTTGGTGATTGCCCGCGAGATAGGTAATCGTGCTGGGGAAGGTAACGTCCTGGGGGGGTCAGGCGATGTTTACTACAGCCTGGGGCAGTACGAGCGCGCCATTAACTTCTATGAACAATCTCTTGCCATTATCCGTGAGATTGGCGATCTCGTCAGCGAAAACCGTACCCTGGGCAATTTGGGCGTTGTTTACAACAACTTAGGACAGTACCAACGCGCCATGGATTTGTTTGAACAACAGCTAGCCATTACCCGCGAGATAGGCGATCAATTAGGGGAGGGTGCTGCCCTAGGTAACTTGGGCGCTGCTCACGGCAACCTAGGGCAGTACCAACGCGCCATGGATTTCTATGAACAACAGCTAGCCATTACCCGCGAGATAGGCAATCGCGCTGGGGAAGGCAGCGCCCTGGGGAATTTGGGCATTGTTTACAACCGCTTGGGTCAATACAACCGTGCTATTGATTTCTATGAACAACAGCTAGCCATTACCCG
>SMDP01000340.1:0-1826 GCA_012911965.1 Geitlerinema sp. P-1104 | reverse complement strand
AACCTGGGGCAGTACGACCGTGCTATTGATTTGTTTGAACAATTCCTAGCCATTGCCCGCGAGATAGGCGATCGCGCCGGGGAACGCCTCACCCTGAACAATTTGGGGAATGTCCACAATAACCTAGGGCAGTACGAGCGCGCCATTGACTTTTATGAACAATGGCTGGCGATCACCCGCGAGATAGGCGATCGCGCCGGGGAAGGCGACGCCCTGGGGGGTTTGGGCATTGTTTACAACCGCTTGGCGCACTACGACCGTGCTATTGATTTCTATGAACAATCCCTAGCCATTGCCCGTGAGATAGGAAATCGCGCTGGGGAAGGCCGCGCCCTGAACAATTTCGGCAATGTTTACGACAGTCTGGGGCAGTACGAGCGCGCCATTGACTTCTATGAACAATCCCTAGTAATCGCCCGCGAGATAGGAAATCGCGCTGGGGAAGGCCGCGCCCTGAACAGTTTGGGCGTTGCTTACGACAGTCTGGGGCAGTACGAGCGCGCCATTGATTTGTTGGAACAATCCCTAGTAATTGCCCGCGAGATCGGCAATCGCGCTTCGGAAGTCCGCACTTTGGAGGGATTGGGCGTTGTTTACCGGAACCTGGGTCGGTACGAGCGCGCCATTGATTTGTTGGAACAATCCCTAGTAATTGCCCGCGAGATTGGCGATCGCGTCGGGGAAGGCAACGCCCTGGGCAATTTGGGCGTTGCTTATGGCAGCCTGGGGCAGTACGAGCGCGCCATTGACTTCTTTGAACAACACCTAGAGATCGCCCGCGAGATAGGAGATCGCGCTGGGGAAGGCCGCGCCCTGGGCAATTTGGGGAATGTCCACAATAACCTGGGGCAGTACGAGCGCGCCATTGACTTCTTTGAACAATCCCTAGTAATCGCCCGCGAGATAGGAGATCGCGCTAGGGAAGGCGGCAACCTGGGCAATTTGGGCAATGCCTACTCCAGTCTGGGGCAGTACGAGCGCGCCATTGACTTCTATGAACAATCTCTAGTGATTGCCCGCGAGATTGGCAATCGGGCTGGGGAAGGCCGCACCTTGGGCAATTTGGGCGTTGCTTACTACAGGCTAGGCCAGTACGAACGCGCCCTAGAGCAGTATGGTCAAGCCGTTGCCCTCCTCAACGAACTCGGTGCCCGGTCTGAAGAAGCCCTCTTCCTCAGCAACATCGGCAGACTCCTCAACCACCAAGCCCAACCCGAACTCGCCATCACCTTCCTCAAAGCCAGCGTTGATATCCGCGAAGCCATACGTGGCGATATTCGCGGACTCGACACCGACCTGCAACAATCCTTCACCGACACCGTCGCCGACAGCTACCGCCTCCTCGCCGACCTCCTCCTGCAACAAAACCGCATCCTCGAAGCCCAGCGCGTCCTCGACTTGCTCAAAGTTCAAGAACTCGACGAAGCCCTCTCCCAGGTGCGGAGTACCCAAGCAACTTCAACCGGGGTTGCTTTCTGGCAAATCGAAACCGACCTCCTCGCCCTCTACGAACAAACCCTCGCCGACGGCATCGCCCTCGCCCGCCTCGACGACCAAGTCCGCCAACAGGGCCAGGACAGCCTCACCCCCACCCAACGCCAACAACGAGACACCCTGCGGCAACGCTACCAAGCCGCCCAAGGTCAATTCGCCGCTTTCCTAAACCGCCCCGAAGTCACAACCCTGCTGCGCCAAATCCGTCAACAAACCGACGGTCAATCCATCGAAATCGAACGCCAACACCGGACACTGCAAAATAATCTGCGCAACTTACCCCAACCTACTGCCCTCATCTATCCCCTAATCCTGCCCGATCGCCTCGAACT
>SMDP01000034.1:13950-27641 GCA_012911965.1 Geitlerinema sp. P-1104 | reverse complement strand
AGTACGGTAGGGCATACCGGAACTTGGGTCGATGACCCAAACGCTTCTGGAGATTTGACCGCTACTTTGGCTGGTGCAAACCTGTCAGGGCAAGTCGGATCGTTGAAGGAAGAATCCCCACGCCTTTAGGCTGGGGAGTGTCAAAGTATCAGTTACGGTATCAGTTACGGTGGTGGCGCTAGTGGTGGCGCTAGTGGTGGCGCTAGCGGTGGTTATGGCGGCTTTGGGGGGGGCGCTAGTGGTGGCGGTGGCGGTGGTTGTGGTGGCGGTGGCGGTGGTTGTAGTAGCAATTGATATCCACGATTGCTTGTTTTGCCTTCCTTGTCCCTGAAATCATGATTGCAACCCCGGTCTATCAATAAAAAGGGCGCGATTCATCTCACCCAACCCAGACATTGTCCATTGTCTCCATGAGGGCCAACGCCAATCCGCAGGCTAACCCCTCCCCTCAGCAGCGCTGGGTATTTTAAGGAATTTTTCCCCGGCGATCGCCCTAAGATCCGCTACAATTGTTAAGAAATCTGTCAATTTGTTAATAGCGCACCGTCTGGACGCTTCTTTATGTCTCTCCCAATTCGCAACGTTGCAATTATCGCCCACGTTGACCACGGCAAAACCACCCTGGTTGACGCACTCCTCAAACAATCCGGCATCTTCCGCGAAGGAGAAGACGTTCCGGACTGTGTAATGGACTCCAACGACCTAGAACGGGAACGAGGAATCACCATCCTCTCCAAAAACACCGCCGTTCACTACAAAGACACCCTCATCAACATCGTCGACACCCCCGGACACGCCGACTTCGGCGGAGAAGTCGAACGAGTCCTGGGCATGGTAGACGGCTGTATCCTAATTGTGGATGCCAACGAAGGGCCCATGCCTCAAACCCGCTTCGTCCTTAAAAAAGCCCTAGAAAAAGGCCTACGTCCCATCGTCGTCGTCAACAAAATTGATCGCGGCCAAGCGGACCCCCATGTCGCCGTCGACAAAGTTCTCGACCTCTTTATCGACCTCGGGGCTGACGACGACCAATGCGACTTCCCCTATCTCTTCGCCTCCGGCCTCGGCGGCTTCGCCAAAGAGAACCTCGACGACGAAGACAAAGATATGCAGCCTCTATTTGAGGCCATCCTCGGTCACGTTCCCCCGCCTGTCGGTGACCCCGAGAAACCCTTGCAACTGCAAGTCACCACCCTCGACTACTCCGACTACCTCGGTCGCATCGTCATCGGTCGCATTCACAACGGGACCATCAAAGCCGGACAACAAGCAATACTTCTCCAAGAAGGAGATCAGGTCGTCAAAGGCAAAATCACCAAACTAATGGGCTTTGAAGGCCTAGCCCGCGTCGAACTCGAAGAAGCCACCGCCGGGATGATTGTGGCTGTTTCCGGCTTCGCAGATGCCAACATCGGGGAAACCATCGCCTGTCCCGACGAACCCCAGGCCCTCCCTCTAATTAAGGTGGACGAACCCACCCTACAGATGACCTTTTTGGTCAACGATTCTCCCTTCGCCGGTCAAGAGGGGCAATTTGTCACCTCTCGCCAACTGCGCGATCGCCTAATGCGAGAATTAGAAACCAACGTGGCCCTGCGCGTCGAACCCACCGACTCCCCCGACAAATTCGCCGTCTCCGGACGGGGTGAGTTACACCTCGGGATTCTCATCGAAACCATGCGTCGGGAAGGGTACGAATTCCAAGTCTCCCAACCCCAGGTCATTTACCGGGAAGTCAACGGACAACCCTACGAACCCTTTGAACTTCTAGTTCTCGACGTTCCCGAAGAAGCCGTCGGTGGCTGCATGGAACGCATCGGCGAACGGAAAGGGGAAATGCAGGATATGCGCATGACCGCTGGCCGGTCACAGTTAGAATTTGTCATCCCCGCCCGAGGGTTAATCGGCTTCCGGGGAGATTTCGTGCGCATCACTCGCGGCGACGGCATCATGAACCATAGTTTCTTGGAATATCGTCGTCTCTCAGGCGACGTAGAAACCCGCCGTAATGGAGTCCTCACCTCCTTTGAGGAAGGAGTCGCTACCTTCTACGCCCTCAAAAACGCCGAAGACCGAGGTGTGTTCTTTATTGAACCCGGAACCAAGGTCTATAAGGGTATGATTATCGGTGAAAACAACCGTCCCCAGGACTTAGAATTGAACGTCTGCAAAACCAAGCAGTTAACCAACCACCGCGCCGCCAGTGGCGATGAGTTGGTTCAGCTTCAATCTCCCGTAGAAATGAGTTTGGAACGGGCCTTAGAATACATCGGCGCCGATGAACTCGTCGAGGTCACCCCCGAGTCGATTCGTCTACGCAAGATGTCCGCCAAGAAATTAGCCCGTCGCTAAACAAGACACTTAACAATAGACAGCAAATAACCCGATAAGCCTCTATCGGCAATACATTTCAGTTATTTCATGTCTTGCTTCAATTGACTAAAAATAGGTGCATTGATGAAGGTTCCATCAATGCACCTTTCCTACTGCCTTCTGTTCCCGGTTCCCTCTCCCCCTATTGCTAGCTTGCCTATTGCCTAGGGCGACCATAAAGGTACGCCCCTACCTTGTTTATCTTCCCGGTTCCCTTCTTCCCCCTTGCCTCCCCGCCTCACAGTTGTTACATTTATTCATAATCTCAAATAAATCCTGGCTCCCAAGAGACGCGCCGTTATGACAGACACGCTGACGAAACTGGCCTACCAAACCTTCCAACAGGGCAAAAGCTACTTCGGCGTTGCCCATAAAACCCTCAGTACCCAACTCGGACAACTCGCCGTCGGGAAACGAGATCACGAGACCTTTCCCCTGTCCCCAGACGTAATTGAACGCATCTATACCAGCCTCAATCAAGTCATCGAAACCGACTGGAACGATGCCAAAAAAGGGATTTATCCCATTGAAACCCTCTTTGATAACCCCTGGGCGGACTTTTTTCAATACTATCCCCTGGTTTGGTTCGATTTACCTAAAATTTGGGACCGAATCCGTCACAAACAATATCAATCCTTCGACGCTACCATCGACCTCAACGATTACCCCAAATACTATCGGCAAAACTTCCACCATCAAACCGATGGCTATCTCAGCGACCTCTCCGCCAATCTCTACGACGTGCAGGTCGATATTCTCTTTAACGGGGCCGCTGATGCCATGCGTCGCCGCATTTTAGCCCCCCTCAAACAGGGATTAAGCCACTTTGCTGACGTTCCCCCCAGCCAAATTCGGGTCTTGGATGTAGCCACAGGAACCGGACGCACCTTGCGCTTCCTACGTTCAATGTTGCCCAAAGCGGCCCTGTTTGGCACAGATTTATCCCCCGCCTATCTGCGTAAAGCCAACCAACTCCTATCACAACTCCCCGGCGAACTGCCGCAACTGTGCCAAGCCAACGCCGAAGATCTCCCCTACCGAGACGAACAGTTCCACGGCGTTTCCTGTGTCTTTACCTTCCATGAACTCCCAGGGCCCGCGCGTCAGAACGTGATTGACCAATGTTTCCGAGTTCTCAAACCCGGGGGAACCTTCGTGATTTGTGACTCGATTCAGAACGATGACGACCCCCAACTCAATCCCCTCCTCCATAACTTCCAGAAAACCTTTCACGAACCCTATCACCGCAGTTACAGTGAAGATGATATGACCGCACGGCTTGAAGGTGCCGGATTTGTGGAGACTTCCATACAACTGCACTTCATGAGTAAATACTGGGTGGCCCACAAGCCAGCCTAGGGCAAATTGTGGTGGGGAGACGGGGACAACCCCCAAGTCCCTGGTCAATTGCCAAAAAGAAGCGATAGAGTGGATTTGGCAACTGAGATTGTGAGGTACTTCGCGTGACCACAGAACAAGAGACGATGCAAGGCAATATCGCTACCGATGACTGGACTGGAGAGAACGATGTGGTGAACTATGCCCAAGAAATTGAAACGGTCATTTCCAGCTTGGCCCAAGACCAAAAAGCGATGGTGGGCCATAGTGATGATGCCTATGCTTGGAAGTTCAAATATGGCAGTGTAGAAGTCTTCGTCCAACTCACCGGAGAAACGGAAGAGGATATGTTCACAGTTTGGTCTCCGGTGTTGAAACTGCCGGCCAAGGATGAACCTGGCTTAATGCATTACTTATTGCAAATGAACTGGGGAAGCACCTTTGAGTCCCGCTTTGCGATTGTCGAGGATCAGGTGGTGGTCTTGTCGTCGCGGACGGTGGCGGACTTGAACCCCGGGGAAATTTCCCGCTCGATTACGGTGGTCGCTACGATCGCCGATGATAATGATGAGGACTTACAGGAGAAATACGGAGCCTCCTAGGTGACATCCTCGGACAGTTACTGGCGGCTAATTCCCCTCCTGGCAGCTCCGGGAGGGTTTCACATGGCGGCTGATGCTTGGTTACTCGACCAACACCGTCAAGGGATGATGCCGCCGATGTTGCGCTTTTACACTTGGTCATCGCCAACGCTCTCCTTGGGCTATCATCAACGCCGCTATCCGACTCATTGGCGCGAGATCACCTGGCAGGGACAGCCTCTCTCTTGGGTGCGGCGACCCACGGGAGGACGGGCAGTGTTGCATGAGGGGGATTTGACCTATAGTTTGGTGACCTCCGGCTGGCCAGGTCGTCGGGAGGCGGTCTATCGTCAACTCTGTGGCTTTTTGCAGTTGGGATGGCAACGGTTGGGGGTTCCGTTGAGGTTTGGCGATCGCCCCCCCTCGGGCCACAATCCCAATTGCTTTGCGACAGCCACAGCGGCCGATTTGGTGACACCCGAGGGATATAAGTTCATTGGCAGTGCCCAACTCTGGCGTCGGGGGGCTGTTCTGCAACATGGCTCGATGCAACTCATACCCAATCCGGTATTACAGGCCCAGTTATTTGGGTCTCAGGAACCGCCACCCTCTCTTCTGAGGGACCCCCTCCCCAAGGACATCAACCACCTCGTTAGCACCCTAACTCAAGCCGCTGAAGACGCTTTTGGAGTGAGGTTGCAGGTGCAGCCCTTCACCCCAGAGGAAGTGGCCGCCATTAAAGCCCAGGCGACAACTTGGAGAGTGGACCCCCACCGGCCCCATAGCCTTGGGGCTAAGGATTAAGATAGAGACAATCAGGCAAACCATCAAGCGCGTACATCGTGACTCAGGAATTTCAGGTCTCCATAACCCCCGTTGGCGTCGATGAGTATTTACTGCGTACCGAACGGGTTGAACCGGGTGTCCCTCTGGCGGAGGAACAGACGGTGTGGAACCTCGATCGCTGGATGCAGCAGGCCCAGCGGTTGATGAATGATCCAGTGTCGGGCCTGTTAAGTCAACAAGAGACGGCCGCCTCACCCGTTTTGGCCAATTTGGCGGCCCTGGGGCAGGAATTATATGATGCCCTGTTTTGTGGGGATATGCGCGATAGCTGGATGATGGCCCAGGCGATCGCCCAAAATCACCAGCAACCCCTACGGCTGCGCTTAGGCCTCAAGGGTAATCGCTTACCCAGTTTGCCTTGGGAAGTTCTCCATGATGGGGATTATCCCCTAGCCACGGGAACCAATGTTCTCTTTTCTCGCTATCAGCCAGCCACCAATGGCCTCGCCCCCCCCACCATTGCCAAACCCTTAGAAATCCACCAACCGCTGCGAGTGTTGATGGCCATCGCCGCCCCGAGCGATCGCGCCAATTTAGAGTTAACCCGTGAAGCCGAAGAACTCGAAGCGGAGTTACAGCAACTCTACAGTCAGGGTCGAGTTCCCCAAGTCCCCACCCAGGTCGAGATTCTCCGACAACCCGATCGCGCCCGACTCACCCAAGCCCTCGAACATGGCCATTATCATATCTTTCACTACGCCGGCCATAGTAGTTCCGGGATGACGGGGGGCAATGTCTACCTGGTGAATCAAACCACGGGATTAACCGAAACCCTCAGTGGCGATGATTTAGCCGGCCTGCTGGCCAACAATGGCATTCAACTGGTGCTATTAAACTCCTGTCGTGGCGCCCATAGTCCCGGAGGACCCCCACAGGCGGGAGAACGGCATCTAGCAGCGGCCCTAGTCAAGCGGGGGATTCCGGCGGTGTTGGCGATGGCTGAGCGCATTCCTGATGAGGTGGCCCTGACCCTAACGCGGCTGTTTTACCGTAATTTAACCCGTGGGGCAGTTCCCATTGACCTGAGTGTGAGTCGGGCCCGTCAGGGGTTGATTTCCGCCTACAGTTCCCATCAACTCTATTGGTCTCTGCCCATTCTCTATCTCCATCCTAAGTTTGATGGCTATCTCATTCAACGAACTGGGGAAGAAACTCGGGGTGCTGATGACCCACCGTTGTGGTTGCGCCCCCCCGATGCTTGGCCGGGAACGGCTGAGTCTCCGGCCCCGTTGAGCGATCGCCTCGATGATGACACCTTAGGGGAGATGGATGGTTTGGAGGGACGTGAAGCCTTAGCTGGGGGCGATCGCGGCTTAGGTACTCTCGAAGATCTTGAGCCAGGAACGGCGGAGGATGCGGCGTTTGTACAAGAAATGCTCGAAACTCTCGGTCAGGATCAAGAAAATCCGACTCAACATCCCACTCAACCAACACCAACCCCCTCTCAAACGCCTGCTTCTGATTCCCCAGCTCAGTCTAGAACTCCTACCTCGGAAGAGACCTCGAAACCGCCAACCTATCCCCTATCGGTTGTCGCCGGTGTCGCGGCGGTGTTACTGCTGGGATTGGGGGGAGTAATTTGGGGATTGCGCGATCGCGTCCCGGAGACGGATCCCGTTTCCCCCCCCACCCTTTCCGAGGCACCTGGGAATGCAACGGACGACCAGCCTGTGCCCAATAATGAGCTAACCGCTATGGCCATTCAGGAACTCGGGGCGGGCAACATCGAGGTAGGGACTCCTTTAGTTGCCGATTTATTAGCGAGTCATCGTAACGCTCTCAACAGTGCTGAGGCGGCCTTAGCCGTAGTTCCTACTCGCGATCTCGATCGCCCAGAAGTCCTATTTCTCAAAGGTCGGGTCACCTGGCAAAGAATCCAAGTGGGCAATGATCTCTACAGCCTCGATGATAGCCGTCGCTTCTGGCAAGCCGCCGCTCGGGAAGATCCAGATTCTCCCCTCTATGCCCTAGCCTTGGGCTTTGTCTTTTACGCCGAGGACAACCTGACGGCGGCGATTAACCAGTTTGAAGGGGCGATCGCCCGTCTGGAGGCTGACAATCCCCCCAATGAGGAAGCCCTCGGAGGCATGACTCCATCGGCATTAAGAACTCATGCCTATGGGGGCCTGGCCTTAACCTATGAGCGGCAAGCCCAAGGACTCACCGGAAGCCGTCGCCAGGAGCGCCAACAACAAGCTCAAGACCTACACAACCTAGTTTTACAGCAAGATGCTGAGGGTTTTCAAGCCAGTTCCTTGGGCCGTAACTGGCTCTGGACAAGCGAGGCGATCGCCGCGTGGCAACAGTTAGGCCAACCCTAATTTAATGTACTAAATCTTGATAGGAAAACCGAGGAAACCGGGTTTAACTGGGTTTTAAAAGCCGTTTTAAGCTGGTTTCTAAACCCCTCAGTAAAAGTTCGCAGATGGTTTTAGTAAATTTGACTAGCTGGTACAAAAAAATATAAAAAAAACTGAACCGGAGATAATTCTCCTGATTCAGTCTCCGTAGAACTACGTTTAATTTCGGAATTTAGTCAACCCGTTCAAGTTGCCAAAGAATTTGGTTGCCTTCCCGGCGAACCCTTGATACGACCCAGTTACGCCACACCCAATGGTCACCACGACTGGTGACGGCACTAGGGTTAATATCAATTAACGCAGCCAGTTCTGAGCTGCTGACGAGATAGGATTTTGCTGCAATTTCGTCAGCAATATGTAAACTTTCTACCAAATCGCGCAGTGCGCTAACACGAGAGTCCCCAGATAGAGTCTCTGAGAGTGCGTGATTTCCCAAATCTGTTGAAGATGTAATCGAGTCTGCCATTCCAAAAGTCATGAAAGGGATAAAATGGATCGCTTCTAATTGTAACGTTTCCGGTCCAACTTCGTAACTTAAACACCGAAAAGAAACATAACGTCGCAAAAATACCCCTCAAATGGGAGGGGTAAACCAAGGCAGCGGCTAGGTGGGAGCAGCGTCTGACCCCTTTCACTGCCCCCAGGGCTGACCCACTCCTAATGAGTTATTAACTCTTTAATGCCTCTAAGACGCGGTCATGGATGATGCCATTACTGACAATCACTCCCCGCGTGTCCCGCAGTTTTACATCACGACTAAAATCGAGGGCTTGACCATACATATCACTGACACGGCCCCCCGCTTCTTCGACCACAATAGCCCCAGCAGCATGATCCCAGATATTCTCACGATAATCGGGGCGGTCTGCCGAGGGAAGCCGCAGATAGAGGGCTGCATCTCCCGCTGCCACAACCCCATATTTAGCTTGGGAGTCCATATGCAGGGAGGGAGTCGTAATTCCCACAGCATTTAGGAGTTTTTGCTGTTCCGCCGGGTTTCCGTGGCTGGCTTCAACACTTTCGACCACTCGCAGCTTACTCACATCATCCACGCCGCAGACATGAATCGGCTTCAACTCTCCTTGAGTAATCGCCATCATCTCACTGCCTTGGCCGCGAACCGCCACAAACAGAGTTCCAGGGTCATCGGTGGTCAGACTTAGGGCCGGACAGACCATGACCCCCACTTTCACCTCCCCATCTTCGATTAGGGCCAGGGCGATCGCATATTGATCCTGACGTAAAAAGCCTTTGGTTCCATCAATGGGATCTAAGGTCCAAAAGCGAGGGGCCACCTGACCATTACCGCGATCGATCCAGTTGAGAATCTCCGCTTCGCTGGCGTTGGCTTCAATCTCCCGCACGTAGGAGACCACCTTCTGGCGGGAGGCTTCATACTCGGGCGATCGCAGGGCCGTTGCGTCTTCTTCCCCAACGATGGGATCATCGGGAAAGGCCTCTCCCAACGCCTTACAAACCAGGGATTGTGCCCCATAATCGGCCACAGTCACCGGACTTTTATCAGATTTTTCCATCGCCGGCGGAATATCCTGGCGGACGCGCTGACAAAGTTTTGCTGCGGCGAGGGTTGCTTGAATCGCCACTTGTTTTTCCTGTTCGTAAGCCATAAAAAAAGATAGAGGGTGTAAAGATTAGGGTAACTAGATCACGTGAAACAACGGCTGAATCCCCATCCCCATCAGCCATAGAGATGAGCCACAAATTCGCCATAGCCATTGTAAGGGAGGGTGGGAACCGTCTCCCACGAGAAGGACGGCCCCCGACTCACGAGGCGTTCTTGGGCTTGAGACCAGCGAGGATGGGGTTTGTCAGGATTCACGTTGGCCACAAAGCCATATTCATTGGGGATGAGGCTATTCCAGTACGTTGCCGGCTGTTCCTCAACAAAGTCAATTTTGACAATCGACTTGGCCCCCTTAAAGCCGTATTTCCAAGGAATCACCATGCGGATGGGAGCGCCATTTTGTTTGGGGAGGGTTTCCCCATAAGCCCCCGTGGCAAAAAAGGCCAGGTCGTTGGCCATCTCCTCAATGGTTAAACCTTCCCGATAGGGCCAAGGGAGGGAATTGGGTCGCCAACCCGGTCCCGGAACCACCTCAGAATCGTAGTAGGAGGTGAAGCGGACAAATTTGGCGTTGCTGAGGGGGTCCACGTCCTCTAAGAGTAACCGCATGGGAAAACCCGCCCAGGGAACGACCATCGACCAAGCCTCCACACAGCGAAAGCGATAAATGCGCTCTTCTATGGGAAACTTGCGTTTTAGGTCATCGAGATCGTAAGTTTGAGGATTTTTGACCAATCCCCCCACCTCGACTTTCCAAGAGTCTGTCGGCAGGGCCTGGGCCGCTTTCCAGATGGATTTGTTGCCCCCAAATTCGTAGAAGTTATTGTACTCGGCCGTTAAGCGACGGGGGGTGATGGTGCGATCGCCCAACTCGGCTGCCGTAAACTGAGGATTGCGAGATAAGGGTTTTAAGGATCTCGTCCCCGCTAGGGAATCGAGGTCTGAGTTGCTAGAACTCCGACAACCACTCAAGCCGAGGGTGCTAACCCCCACCGAGGCGGCGATCGCACTCTTGAGAAACCGGCGACGATTCCAAAACACCGTCTCAGAGGTTACATCAGAGGCGGGAAGGGTCCAGGGTTTGGGGATATGAATAAACACGTTAGGAAGAAGGGAATAGGGAACAGGGAAGATAAACAAGGTAGGGGCGTACCTTTATGGTCGCCCTAGGCAATAGGCAAGCTAGCAATAGAACAACAGGGAAGATAAACAAGGTAGGGGCGTACCTTTATGGTCGCCCTAGGCAATAGGCAAGCTAGCAATAGAACAACTGTTTTCTTCCCCCCTACTGCCTACTGCCTGCTGCCTACTGCCTTCTTCCCCTTCGCCTCGGACTGCTTTAAAATTACTGAGGAACACTCGGAGAACACCTCAATGATACCCTTTGACATCACATTGGCCAGCGCCTTGGGTGAGCAGGTCAGTGACCTGTTAGAACCCATTGCCGCTCAGTTTCGCAGTTTGAATATCCCTGCCCCCATCACCCATTGGGGCCATCCCGTGATGATGGGGATTGTGGCCGTGGCGATGGGCAGTGCGACGGCGTTAACCGGCTGGAAAGGCCGCTTAGCTGAGGATAAAGAGGAGTCTCAGAAAAACCGCTCTATCCATAGTAAAATCTCTAAATTCATGGCATTTTTCATGATGTTGGGCTACACCGGTGGGGTTCTCTCTCTGGTGATGCAACAGCAGCCGATTTTGGAAAGTCCCCACTTTTGGACTGGCTCCATGGTGGTGGCGTTACTGGTGTTGCAGAGTCTTACCTCCTTTAAGGGGTTTTGGGGAACCGCTAATTTACGCCTCGTTCACGCTTATATCGGCAGTAGCTTGATGGTCTTGTTGGTGGTTCACGCGATTCTTGGGATTCGCTTGGGCCTGTCGATTTAGCCCTGAAGGGTCGGGGGAGCGGCTATGCTAATCGTATTCCCCCTGATCTCGCGTTAACGTTTTGGGAGTCGAGTGCATCGAACCTCAAGTGTTATTCTCTGTTTGGCATATCTCCTCGGTGTCTCTCTGGCGAGAGTGCCGGGGATGGCTTATGTCTGGCTGCTGGCGGCAGGAGTTTTGGCCCTGGCGATGCCTCGTGTCTGGCGTAAAGGCCCCCGGGGTGGGGTTTGGTTTGTGGCGGGGGTGGTGGGATTTTTAGCTACGGTGTATCTGCAAGCGGTGATTCCTCTACCGGCGGCGGATGATGTGGCCCGATATGCCAATCGAGAGGTGACGGTTCGGGGACGGGTGGTGACTCAGCCGACGCTGAACCGCAATGACCGACTGCGGTTTGTCTTGGCGGCTGATTACCTGCTGGAGGCTGCGTTAGATGGGGATGTGGCTGAGATATCCCGACCGGAACCTGTGTCTGGACAACTTTATGTGACGGTGTCTCCCGAGATGGCTGAGGGGGTACATCCTGGGCGTGATCTGCGTTTGACGGGCTGGCTTTATGAACCGCAAGCGCCGCGAAATCCCACGGGATTCGACTTCCGGGAGTTTTTGGCGCGACAAGGCATTTTTGCGGGATTGCGGGTAGATATCGTCCATCTAGACCCGGCAATGGAGACATCTGGCTGGGGCTGGTGGCGTTTGCGCGATCGCATTGTGAGAACCCATGAACAGGGCCTCGGGGTTCCCCAGGGGCCCTTGGTGAGTGCCATGGTCTTGGGGCGACAGGCGGTGAGTTTACCCCATGAGATTCGCGATCGCTTTATTGATGTGGGGTTGGCCCATGTCTTGGCAGCGTCGGGGTTTCATGTCTCCCTGATTTTGGGGGCCGTATTGGGGATTAGCCGCCGCTGGGGCGATCGCCCGAAGTTACTCCTCGGATTCCTAACGCTGTTGATTTATGTGGGATTGGTGGGCTTTCAACCGTCGGTGTTACGGGCGGCCTTGATGGGTGGGGCAAGTTTGTTGGGGTTAGCCTTGGAACGACGGGTAAATCCTCTGGGGGCGTTGTTGCTGGCGGCGGTGTTGTTACTGCTGCTGAACCCACTTTGGATTGAGGAGTTAGGCTTTCAGTTGAGTTTTTTAGCGACGTTGGGTTTGTTGGTGACGGTTCCGGCGTTGGTGAAACGTCTGGATTGGTGTCCGCCGAGATTCTCGCCCATGTTGGCGGTTCCGCTGGCGGCGATGATTTGGACGTTACCGTTACAGTTGGGGGTGTTTGGACAAATGCCGACCTATAGTATTTTGGCCAATATTTTGGCAACGCCGTTTTTGGTGGTGGTGACGTTGGGAGGCTTTGTCAGTGCGATCGCCGCCCTGATTATTCCGGAGTTGGGGGAAGTTTTAGCTTGGAGTTTAGACTATCCGGTTCGGGGCTTGTTGGGATTGGTGAGTTGGATCTCACAACTTCCTCAGGGGGCGATCGTGGTTCAACCGCTGCACCTGTGGCAAGTTCTGGGGCTATATGCGTTGATGGCTGGGGTTTGGGGGTTGCATCACTCCCGTCATCGTTATCGCCTTGGCCTGTATGGCGTAGCCACTAGCTTGGGATTGGTACTGCTGTTGCTTCCGGGGACGTTGGCGAAGGCGAATCTATTGCGGGTGACGGTTTTGGCGACGAGGGGGGAACCGGCGATCGCCCTACAACAGGGTTGGAATACCACTCTCATCTCGGGGGGCGATCCTCAAATTACCCGCTATGCGGTGTTACCCTTTCTGCAACGGGAGGGGGTGGGCCGTTTGCAGGCGGCGATCGCCACCTCGTCGGTGGGGGAAGGCTGGGATCTCCTGTTAGATCAGGTCAATCCCCGAGAACTCTATCGTCTCTCGGATGTGGGACTGGCGGGGGAGGATGGGGGGACTTTCCTGGCCCCAGGCATGGAACTCACTCAGGAGGGAATGCGGATTCAGAGTCAATCCAACCGGCCACCCATTTTAGGCTTGCAGATGGGCGATCGCACCTGGCTGATTCTGGGTAATCTCTCGGAGGATCAACAACAGTCACTGCTGCAACGCGATCGCCTCAGTTCGGTGGATTATCTGGTCTTTTTCGGTCGCGAACTGAATCAGGAGTTTCTAGAACAACTCCGTCCTACCGTGTTGATTATCCCCTCCCCGTTGAGGGCTGGCCAACAGCAACAGGTCAGCCAATTAGGAATCCAAATTCTCACCCTGACCGAAGTGGGGGCGGTCCAATGGACTCCTCAACAGGGGCTAGAGGGACTCTTGCAGACGACTCCCTCCCGACGGGATTTATCTTAAGCCTCTTGAGATTCTTGATAGGGGGGAAAGTCGGTGTAGCCTTGGGCATCAAAGGCATACCAACCGGACATATCATCGGCTGGGCTGAGGGGCCAACCCTGGCTAAAGCGTTCCACTAGATCCGGATTGCTGATAAAGGGTCGCCCGAAAGAAATAAAATCGGCATCTCCTCTGACCAGTGCGGCTTCAGCTTTGTCTTGATTGTAGCCACAGTTGCCCATTAGTGGCCCCTGGAAGACAGCACGAAATTCGTCGAGGGTCATCGGTTCGCCCAAGTCATGAAAGCCAAAGTCTAAGCCATCAACCACTTGCAGATACGCTAAATTATAGGCGTTGAGTTGTTGGGCGACATAGAGAAAGGTCTCTCGGTAATCTGGGGAGCCAACATCGTTAAAGTTGCCATTGGGG
>SMDP01000034.1:11881-13587 GCA_012911965.1 Geitlerinema sp. P-1104 | reverse complement strand
CTATGGGAGGCGCGGCCACAATGCCAGAGTTGCAGGAAGATGGGGGTTCCTTGTTGGTGAACCGCATCCACCACCTGTTTCCAGGCTTGGGCTTGTTCGGGGCTATAAATCCCTGGGGACTGTTGCCAACCGATGCCTTGACGGGAGATGACGGTGGCTTCGCTGAGGATTAACCCGGCTGAGGCCCGTTGCTGATAATACTCGGCCATGAGGGGGTTGGCCATTCGTTCCACACCGGCGCGCGATCGCGTCAAGGATGCCATCACCACCCGATTTTTTAAGGGCAATCCCTTCAGGTTAAACTCGGATAAAAGTTTGCTTGACATAGGGTTTAGAATCTCCAAAAAACGGCTTAGTTCTGATTGATAATTAAGGCTTCAAATTGCTTTAACGAAATCACCTTGATTCGCTCATCCTGTTCAGCCATTTCTCGCATTGACTCTGTATTATAGCCCCAATCCGCTAAATACAGTTGGACTGCACTTAAGTCATCATAATCAGCGACCGAATAGAGCGTATTGAGTCTATCTTCGATAAAAATAATCTCAGAATAGGGGGTTTCATTCAGCAGTCGCCGTAAAATTTCATGTTTCGGGAGTTTGACCTCTTTGCCAAACAATTGATTCCGCTCAAACTCAATTCCTTGTCCTGCTAACAGGGCCCGCACAAACCGCCCCTCTTTGGTGGTAATAATGACCCAAGGGATCTCAGCCGTTTGTAAATGATTTAACTGTTCAATGACCCCTGGATAAAAGCGATGTAGACTCAACCAGTTATCGACATTATCCCGAATCCAATGATCGCGAACCCCATCCACCGCATTGGCTAATTCGCTGGGGTTAAGCTGTTCATCCTCAACCACCGTCTGACAGACCTGTCGCCAATCCTCTAAAATCGCTTGTTCAGAATAGCCCAAAAGGCGCGATCGCAGAACGACAGGCATTTCCCAGCCCGTTTCCACCACCGGGCGCAGGCGATAAAAACTGGCCGCGAGATCGTCCGGGGGGGTTGTTTGGCGAGGGGACCAAACTTGACAGTAGGCTCGCCAGGCCGTTTGGAAATATTCAATCAGGCCGTTGCAGAGAACACCATCAAAGTCTAGGGCAAACAGGGTTGATTTCATCGCGTCGTCGAGTCAGTTAAGGCAATTGGCTGGATTTTAGCACTCCGACTCCCCCATTGCCGTGATCGGTAGTCCCCCGTCCAAGAGAGTGGGGGACCTTGTCGGAGTTGGGTCGGCTAGGGGTCGCCGAGGCGATCGCCCCCCGAATCTCGACAAAAAAACAGGACAGTTGCGGGTTAATCAGAGACAATGGAAAATAGACCCGGACTCACCAACCCGTCCCCGCGCGCACCATCATGATCTTCTGCCTTAATCCCAACTGCTCGCAGCCCCGAAATACAGATGATGCCAGTCACTGTGTCACCTGTGGTTCCCGCCTCAAACTTCGGGGGCGCTACCGTCCAACCAAACCATTAGCCAGAGGAGGATTTGGCAGAACCTACATTGCGGTGGATGAGGATCGTCTCAACACGTTCTGTGTCATTAAACAACTTCTGCCCCAGGATAATGGAACCGATGTCACAGAAGGCAGCTATGACAAAACCATTTCCCTGTTCTATCAAGAAGCCACCCAACTCTCCAAATTGGGAGAACATCCCCACATTCCCACCTTATTCGCCTTTTTTGAAGAAGAGGGACGGCT
>SMDP01000034.1:6242-11391 GCA_012911965.1 Geitlerinema sp. P-1104 | reverse complement strand
CGACTGCGCGATCGCTATCAATCGGTCGATGAGATTATCCGAGATTTCAAAACCCCCACCACCAAACCCCCAACCAGCCACCGCACGGCGAAAAAGCGGCAAAGGGCTGTGGCACCGGGTTCAGATTACGCTCCCGTTTCTGCACCCCAAACCAAGCCAAGTAACGCCTCTCTCCCTCCGACAAACATTGAGGCCCCTTCCTCTGGGCCGCCTCGGCGTTCTATGCCCCCCCTGCCGCCGAAACCCCGCTCCATAACACCGGTTCCCTCGGGGCGAGCTTTTCCCACCTCCAATAGTCGCTTTAAGGATGTGACCCCGATTTCTCACCGGCCTCCCTTGCCGAAAACCCGAGGCTGGCATTGTGCCTACACGTTGCCGGCCTTGACCTCATTGGTCAGTTGTGTGGCGATTCACGAACGATTACCGACAACTAAACCCCTCTCTAGTAATGTACGTCGGCCGGCGTTACCCTGGATTGTCGGCGGCGGCTTGGATAATACGGTGTTTGTTTGGAATTTGCAGACGGGTCAACTTCAGTATGCCCTCGATCGCCATCGTCGGCCGGTGAATGCGGTGGCCATTAGTCCTGATGGTAAGGTTCTCGCCAGTGGTGGGGATGATGCTACGGTGAAGTTATGGAATTTAGAGACGGGAGAACTTCTCGATAGTCTGGGAGGGCATTTGCGGGGGGTGACTTCCTTGGCGTTCTCGGGGGATGGCTCTTGTCTGATTAGTGGCAGCAAGGATCGCACGCTTCAGATTTGGAAACCCGGTCAGAGTGAGACGAGTGGGGTCTTACGCACTCCATCGGGTAGTATTAAGGCGATCGCCCTCTCCCCCGATGGCCGCTGGTTGGTTAGTGGCGGCTTGGATAATAAGATTTATGTCTGGAGTTTGGGCGATCGCCAGTTGCTGCATACGCTGACGGGCCATTTGGGATCGGTGTTATCGGTGGCAATTTCTGCAGATAATCGGTTTTTGGCCAGTGGGAGCAAGGATCGTACGATTAAGGTTTGGGATCTCGAGTCGGGAACGGATATCTGTACTCTCGCGAACCATCTTTGGGATGTCAACGATGTGGCCTTTGGTCTGCATGAGGATATGTTGGTGTCGGCCAGTAGTGACAAAACCATCAAAATTTGGAGTATCCGCGATCGCCGCGTCTGTGATACTCTCTCGGGCCATATGGGGGCTGTACATGGAATTGCAGTGGCTCAACGGAGTCGGGCGATTGTCTCGGGGAGTTGGGATAAAAGCATCAAAATTTGGTGCTGGCACCAATAAACTACCCAGTCTCGTCAAATTCCGGAATTTGCTCCTATTCTGGAGAAAGAATTACAGGTTTTTAGGTCAACTATTGTGTCTTCAAGCAACCCCACCATCCTCGTCACGGGCGGAGCCGGATATATTGGCTCCCATGCGGTTCTGGCTCTCAAGGCGGCGGGTTATTCCGTGGTCATCCTCGATAATCTCGTCTATGGACATCGGGATTTAGTGGAGGAGGTGTTAGACGTTGAGTTTATTCTCGGGGATACCTGCGATCGCCCCCTTCTCGATGACCTCTTTGCTCATCATAACATTGCTGCGGTCATGCACTTTGCGGCCTATATCTTTGTGGGAGAGTCGGTGACGGATCCGGCGAAGTATTATCACAACAATGTGGTGGGCACCTTAACCCTCTTAGAAGCAATGCAGGCGGCGGGGGTACATCATTTGGTTTTCTCGTCCACCTGTGCGACCTATGGGATTCCTCAGTTTATGCCGTTGACGGAAGCGCATCCTCAGCATCCCATCAATCCCTATGGCTTTAGCAAGTTGATGGTGGAACAAATCTTGGCCGATTTTGATACGGCCTATGGCCTAAAATCGGTCTGTTTCCGCTACTTTAATGCCGCTGGCGCCGATCCTCAAGCTCGACTGGGGGAAGATCATCACCCGGAAACTCACCTCATCCCCTTAGTGCTTCAGGCGGCCTTGGGACGGCGTGAGTCGATCGCCATCTTCGGGACGGACTACGACACCCCTGACGGAACCTGTGTCCGGGACTACATCCATGTGTGCGACTTAGCCCAGGCTCATGTCTTGGGATTGGAATACTTAAGAGATGGAGGGGACTCTCAGGCGTTTAACTTGGGAAATGGCAATGGTTTTTCCGTCAAAGATGTCATTGACGTGGCCCATGAGGTGACCGGCCGCAAGATTCCTGTTGAGATTGCCGATCGCCGGGCTGGAGATTCCCCGATTTTGGTGGGGAGTAGTGACAAGGCGCGTCAATGTTTGGGCTGGGTTCCTCAATATCCTGAGTTGCGCGATATTGTCCGTCACGCTTGGCAATGGCATCAGAAGCGTCACGGTTAGGACTTAGTCTGAGTCGGTATCCAGCTCGATTTGGGGTACGGAAAAGACACGACCACAGAGGAAACCTGGGTTTGACATGGGTCTGGGGCCGACGGGTTGGCAACAGAGAGCCAGCTTCCGCATCCCCGGCATGAGATCGGCAACTTTGTTAATAAGGCAATCAACGTCACGGCTTAGGAGGTCAATCTCTTCACGACTGGGGGCGACGATGAAGAAGGTTGGCTCTCCTACGGGACTGGGGGCAAAGCCGAATTGACAATTGGCAAGTTGTTGAGCCATCATGCCATCGAAGGCATCGCAGAAGTATCGTAATAGGGTTCCGTGGAGTGTTTGGGTTAAGGCCCGGTCGTTGAAACTATAGGAACTAGGTTCAGAACGCATGGTTTGGGGTCCTCGGTTGGGTGGATGGGGTCTTCCCGGGCGCTTTGAGCAATGCCCAGACGACCGATCTAATGACCGACTATTGGTCTATACATCTAGTGTGCCTAAGAATAAGGAAGATTTCCATGATTAGGATCTATGACCTGATGCGATCGTCAACAGTTCCCGCAGCGATCGCCGTCGCCTTCAGGTGCGATCGCCATCAACATCCACCATGGCTCTTTCAAGCAAAAAAAGTCATTCCAACTTAAGGGTTAAATAAAGCCAAAACCCCTTAATGGCATAAGTCTATATCTCCCAAAGCGTCTTATATTATATGACTAAAGCTAACGCGATGGCTGCAAGGGATTGGATGCCGCTGCAACGACACTGACATCATCGGGAACTCGGCGGGAGCAATGTTGAGCCGTTTGTGCAAATTGGTCAGCGGCCTCGAGTATGATCAGGCCCCGTTGGATAGCCCCCCGACGCTTCTGCGGATCGGATTGGCTCGAAGCGGACAGAAACTGACGACTCGATTCTATTAAACCAAAGAGATATAACTGACGGTCAAACCACTGCGGCGAAATCTGGAACTGCTGTGCATACGCTTGACGGACTGCCTGATGCACCTCACTGCCAATGCCAAAGGGACGAATGAGGCGATCGAACTCCAGAGCGACGGGACGAGTATGACAAGCTTCCCAATCAATTAAGACTAACTCCCCATTAGAACTCAGGCAGGCATTCGTTAACGACATATCCCCGAGTCCCTCTGCAAAGGGGACTGTCATATCTGATTCAGGCAGCTCGTCCACCAGTTTATGGAAACGTTGGCATTGGGCCGGAGCTAGCTCGGCCATCACTGAACAGCGTAAGGTCTCCTCTAAGACCTCCCCAATCGTTTCGCTAAAATAGCTAGAGAATGGCCGCCATTGCGGGGAGTTATACCACGTGAGTAAGTTGGGCAGGAATAGATTGATCAGCAGTTGACGATCTTCGGGGTTACCATGTCCCAGGAGTCGTAAGTTCAACCGTTCTTCGAGAAGATAAGAGACCTCATCATATTCTCCAGCCGCAAATACCTGTGGAACTCGGATGGCAGTGCGATCGCCAAGTTTTTGATGTAAGGATTCTCGGCCCTCTTGTTCACGAATAAACCAGGGTTTTTCAGGATTTTCCCCGTCAGCGTTGCTCTTCTGACGGACTTTAAGAGTGACGTTGGGATAAAACAAGCGAATGCCCTTACTCACATCACGACCGAGGCGAATGGATGTGGCATGGGTTTCGATGGTGGGATAGGCATTTAGATAGGACTGTGTTGATGCGATGAGTCGTCGCACTCGTCCTCCCCGGCGAGAAAAACTCCGGAGCAATGATACAAAATTCTTACGGTTAGCAATCCGGTAATGTCCAGAGCTGAAGTCGATAAAGAAACGCGGCTCTGGTGACGCTAAGGGACAGAGCTTAGCCTCTAGTTTAGGTAAAGCTGAGATTAACACCTCATAATCTTCAAACTTGTAGGCAAACAATCTTCAGTCCCTCCCGATAACGAGCTGAAACTCTCTTAGTAAAAGCGTTTCAGGATTTATGACAACCTCAGTTAGCGTGGCGCTGGCTACGACTCCATTCGCTTTTGGCTGGCGCTGCTTTAAGGTTGGGTTAACCAAACCTTAACGTTGCTCAAGTTGAGATGTCAACTTTGCTCTTAAAGATGACCGGACTGCAATAGACAATTCAATAAAAACAATTAGACACAATAACTTTATTTATCTGTATTGTGTCTAGCCATAAAAAGTGTCCTAATGTATTTGTCTTTTTTGTGATTCCTACAGAAATAACTTAATGATTGGAGCTGGAGCCGCCTTAATTCTGACATGGGTTAACACGTCAAGAGTCCCCATCGGTGGCGATGGAGACTCTACAGGCCATGCTAACGGCCGAGGGGAAGGTTAAAATCAGGTTAAGGTTTAAGGCGTTGATAAACTGTTTTCAGGCGGTTGATCCACTGGCGACTGGGGGAGGGGGGAGTCGGTGCGATCGCCGGACGTTCTGGACTCTCTTCTCCGAGATAACGGTAATGTTCCCAGATATCCCAGTAGGGACAACCCGGTTGGATGCGAACCCCGGCCCAATGGAGATATTGTAGCGGCTGTCCCGTTTGTGTGTCGATGAGGCGATCGCCCTCCCGTTTAAAATGAGGACTCCGGGCCCAGCTTCCCGGCGCTTTCCCCGGCTGGCGTACCAGGTTAAAGCGTCGCTGAATCCGTTTCAGGACAAGATAGTTAAAAATCGGCTGATCCGTTGTTTTCTGGGAAAAATCAAAGTAATCGGGATGCTTGGCACATTCGGCGAAGGTTTCATATAAGTCCTCCACGGAAAATAAACCTTTCTTGGAGGCCCACCACCCACTATTAAAGACATCTTGCAG
>SMDP01000034.1:0-5974 GCA_012911965.1 Geitlerinema sp. P-1104 | reverse complement strand
ACAAAGTCTAAATCTTCAAATAGCTCAACGCCAAACGGTTTGGCTGCTTGTAATACGCTTTGATAGTTGGCATCAAAGGGAATTAAAATAATCGGTGTCTCACCATCATAGTGGCGAAGGCTTTTCAGGAAGGCAATGGTTTGCTCAATAACCTTGTCATTGGCAACAATATAAATGCCCCGGGTCATCGTATCATCCTCATTTCAGTGATCTTAGCTTAGCTTACTTGGATCTGAGTCCAAGTTTCCGCAGCAGCCGTTGCGTCACTGTGGGAGGAGGATTTAGGGGTTTCGGTGTTCCCGTCAATTGGGGACGTTTCTCAGGTTCATGGAGATAGCGATAATGCAGAAAGACATCTCGATAGGGACAGTCGAGATTTTCTCCCTCACACAAGCGCCGAAAAATAGAGGATGACACGCCAATATAGTGTAGATAGGTTAGGCGCTTACCTTTGTCATACACCACCCCATCTGTCTCTTCAAAATGAGGAGAGGTGACACAGCAGCCGGTTCGTTCCTCTGGCGGGAGGTGAAGGGAGAAGTTATAGATTTGTCGCTGCGATCGCATGGCCAAATAATTTAGGATAGTTTGGTCGGGGGCCCAAACATAGAGAACCTCAGCCTCGCCTGCTCCTAGGTGATTGAGCAAGTCCTCTAACTGCTGAGAATTGTAGAGGTTGCGATGAGTTCCATAAAACCCCGAACAAAAAATCTCAGTTTCGATACGTTCTTTAGGAAATACCTCATAGAGTTGAGGTGCATCTAAGGTATAAATATGGCTTGGATCTTTAAACTGATAGTCATAGACAACCCAATCATGGGTCTCAAGTTTCTCGAAGATGTAATCCAACGAATCGATCAAGAGGGCATCGGCATCGATATAAATAAAGCGATCAAAGGGGCCATCAAAGCCACAAAAGCGCCGATGAGTCCCGGCCCGATGTAACCCGGATTGGAGGTTCCACTGTTGCTTGGCAGTAGGATGACGTTCCCAAACAGCTTGAGCAAAGGTATCCCAACGGTCGATGGATTCCTGGTCGTCATAGATTTGTACATTGGGACGATGAGCAATCTCAGCTCTGACTCGTTCCAAATTATCATCGTAGGGAAAAATACAGACAGGAGTATCCTTCCCTTGATTGACCTCGATGCTGTTGAGCAAGGCAACGAGTTGGTCGTAGACATAATCGTTGGCTAGGGTACAAATTCCATCCATAATTGTTCAAGCGGTTAAGGAGGGGTCAGGGGGACAAGTCCAAGCCGAGATCTCGGAGGGTGCGACATCCCCGTTCTGTACGATAATAACCCCTCTTTTTAGAAACTGTTAGGGACTCAGGGCGCTCCAGCGGTACTACCACAGATCAGATTGTGGATGGGAACTTTGTTTTTCGAGCCAATCCTGTCCCAGTTGGATGGTGATATCGGAATGAAGCACACCGGTACTCTCAACCCGCACTTCCCCCAAACCGAGAGACCGATTGACATCTAGGGCGCTATTGCGATCGCCTCCCTGGGCAATAATCCGCGTTTCCCGCAGAGGTTGTTGCCAATCGTGGGCCAAATAGACGTTACGATACCCGGCATCCCAGAGTTTATCAATCAACGCATCCACGGCCTCTGGCTCCTCGGTACTATCTTGAATGGCAATCCGTAAGTAGCGCGGATCAGCACGCCAGGCTTGGGTGGGTTCCGAGGAACGGCCAAAATGCTCAGCCACCATGTGGTCAATTTCGGCGTAATTGGGAATCCAGTAACTCAAATCTTCGGGGGTTTGTGGATCACGAAATTGTCCCGGAAGTAGGAGCATCTGGGCATTTTCACGACTGGTTTGGCTGGCGAAGTTGAGCAGGGCCACTAACTCCTCGACACTCAGATTGGTATCGACGTATTCCTGAATCGTCGAGAGAATCCGAGGTAAACGAACCAGGGTGCGAGGATTGAGGGTTTGTTCAATCAGGGCCCGCAGCAACATCTGTTGACGTTGAATGCGCCCAATATCCCCCATCCCGTCATGACGGAAGGTCAAAAACTGAAGCGCCTCATTACCATTGAGATGTTGCTCTCCGGCCTTGAGGTCAATATAGAGATGTTGGGTGTGGTCTGTGTACTTCATATCCTGAGGGACATTGACCCGGACTCCCCCCAGAACATCAATGAGTTTTTCTACCCCTTGGATATTGACGCGCAGATAGCGGTCAATACCGACTCCCCCGAGGAGATCACTCACGGTTCGGGCGCTTAAAGCAGGGCCGCCATGGTGATTGGCCTCGTTGATTTTTTGGTCTCCATAGCCATCAATCCAGGTTAGGGTATCACGGGGTACAGACAGCAAGGTGAGATTCTTGTCTTGCGGTTCAAAGCGAACCAACATCATGCTGTCAGAGAGTCCATCGAGGGAGTTGACGAGGGGATCATGGCCCGAGCGTCGTAGGGGTTTGCCCACATCAGAATTGAGAACTTTCGTGCCGAGAACCAAAATGTTCACCGGACGAGTGAGTTCAGGGATTCGCATATTGGAGATCGCCAAATCTTCATCACTGAAGATGCCATGATCTTCAGGACGAATTCGACTTTGCATCAAGGGAGTGCTTGATAACGATACGGCGAGTAAGGCCCCAGCCGTTGCTGAAAGCATGGCCACTCCACTGAGTCCTAAGCCTAGCCAGAGCCAACCCAAGCCCGAATTTTTTAACCTCTTCCCTTGCTGCTTGGGGGCAGGGGACGGGGATATACGCTCTTGACGATGCTGTGCTGACACGGAATTCCTCACACACAAGTAGGTTGGACGAGTCCTAACGGTTATCAACCGTGAGTTGATTACATATCTTAACGTTATGGTTCCAGATTTTGAGGCTCAGACCCCGGGAATCTGGCTGGGATGACCCATTTTCGGACGATTGAAAGCCCTCTCGGGCCATAACACGGTCTAGGGAAGGCGATCGCTGATCTGACCAATTCCGGGTAACCATAAGGATTTTCCCTGGGACAAACGTACCATCAGACCAAAACAGGTTAAAAAATACGTGGTTGTCCAGAGGCTACCGCCGACGAGAGCCGGCAAAGACCCGAGTTCGCTGCTTTGAGCGGCAGTGCCAAACAAAATGTAACCTGAAAGCCACAGGAACGCCAGGGTCATGGCTAAACGGCTAATGGCTTGTTCTTGAGCCGATCCCTGATGACGATAGAGTCGCCACCAGGCGGGAAAAAAGCCGAAGACGGGAACTAGGGTGAAGTAAAAGGAGAGACGTTTCATGATGGGAAACAGCAGGATACGGCAATGGGGCGATCGCCCTCGGGTTAGGCATCAGGAACCGTCCACCAGGCGATCGCATAGTCTTGACTGGGGTCATTTACCTGACGGCGATACGCGACTCGGAGTTTGTAGCGTCCGCTGCGGGGAACGGCCTGAAACAGATGTTCTAAGCTATCCACCTCGCTGGTGGAGGCGGCAATGGCCTCGTTGATGTCGTCAGAATCGGCAGGCATCAGGTAAAGGTCAAGGTCATTTAAGCCGCGATCGCGGAAACTCTCATCTATATCGTAGCGGCCGTCACCATTGCGATCGTCAAGGTCAACCCGACGATTCCAAGTGAGGGTCGCCGCGACATAACTATTCGCTTTCAGGGGCACATCGAGGACATAGTCTTGAACCCTGGTGGTGGCGATCTGATTAAAGTCCCAACCGATGGCCGGTACGGGAGCCGAGGCCGGCCACTGTCCGGGGCTAAACTGCTCATAGGCGCGATAAGCGTTGAGATGTCCGGTTCCCATATCCCGATGTACGGGGACCTTGGGGTTCCGATAGGCCTCAGACGTGAGCCAGTTTCCGCCCCGTTTATCGCCAATGGTACGAGTCATTCCCTGACGTAACCCATCTCCGGCATCTTCGAGTTTATCAGCGGAGTTGAGGATAACCGCTTTCATCACCTGATTCTGACGAGCATCTAGGGTCCAATGGGGGGCATTCTCCCGTAATTGGCGATCGCCGTATTCCTGTAACAGGGCCACGGTCCCCACCACATGGGGGGAAGCAAAACTGGTCCCTGTACTGGGGAAGACCTCTCCTTGCTGACTTAGGAGATTCACATCCCGGCCGGGGGCCAACAGACTGATTAATAGTCGTCCATCAACGTTCGTTTCCAAACCCACCAGGCGGTCGAATGGTTCTTCAAAGACATTGCCTAAGCTGGAGACATCCACTTGATCGTAGCGACCGCTGTGGGCATGACTTGAGGCCACATTAATGCCGTTGTAGTTGTCGGTGGGGATGGGGATGCCTCCTCGTCCCTGGTTTCCGGCGATGACATAGAGGGTATTGTGATGGTTCGCCGACCAGTCGATACAGAGGGTTAACAAGGCATTCCCATCCAGAACCGCCTCAGGACGGGGATCGAGCCAGAGGGGTTCGCCAAAACTGAAGTTGATGGCGCGGACATCGTTACTATTTTGTTCGGCCACTTGCTGTGTGGATAAACAATGTTGTCCTTGCCGATTACCGCCGCGATCGGGCGAGGTGGCGCTAGAGTAGAGCCGGGCATTGGGGGCAACTCCGGGCCGTTGTTTATTGCTGCTAACCATGACGCTGGCGACTCCATGGGCATGGGCATCTACGTGACTTCCCGGAACCGCCGCGCGATCGCGTAGGAAAATGCCCGCCAACTCCGGGGCCAGCTCCTGGTCTGGAGGAACCCCTTTATCGATGCCAAATTGACCCGGACGACCGATTTCCACCTGTCCAATGGCGATTTTACGTCCTCGGAGATTGTAGGGACTCTCATGGAGCCGCTGGGCTTGGATACCGCCCTCTCCCGTGGAGGAGGTGGCCAGGAGGGGATAAAACCACCCTAGGGCGATCGCCATCGCCATGGCTAGGGTCAATCGAGTTAGAAAGCGTCTGATGCTAGTGCGATCCGCCAAAGGTCTACTCCTAATACAAATCGAGGAATTGGGGAAATGATTATGATTTTTTGGCGATCGCCAAGAAATCTAGAGAATTATGGGGACGTTTTTTGTTAAAATTTAATTAAATTCTGTATCAAACGCAACACACAAAATCGAGGAACTTGCCACATGGCAACATTAAACTCTGAAAAATCTACAGTTATTGCCCCTTCAATCTTATCAGCCGATTTTAGTCGTCTGGGCGAACAGGTCAAGGCCGTTGACGAAGCTGGCGCGGACTGGATTCACGTGGATGTGATGGACGGTCGCTTCGTTCCCAACATTACCATTGGTCCGTTAATCGTCGATGCTCTGCGTCCGGTGACGAAGAAGCCTCTCGATGTTCACCTGATGATCGTCGAACCGGAGAAATATGTCGAGGACTTCGCCAAAGCTGGCGCCGACATTATCTCCGTTCACGCTGAGCATAACGCTTCCCCCCACCTGCACCGCACCTTAGGACAGATTCGTGAACTTGGGAAGCAAGCCGGCGTGGTTTTGAACCCCGGGACTCCCCTGGAACTGATTGAGTATGTCCTGGAACTGTGCGATTTAGTGCTCATCATGAGTGTTAACCCCGGTTTCGGTGGACAAAGCTTCATTCCTGAAGTGGTCCCCAAAATCCGTAAACTGCGTCAAATGTGTGATGACCGCGGCCTCGATCCCTGGATTGAAGTCGATGGTGGCCTCAAACCGGCGAATGCTTGGCAGGTGCTAGATGCAGGTGCTAATGCCATTGTCGCGGGTTCGGCGGTGTTCAAAGCCCCCGATTACGCTGAAGCCATTGAAGGGATTCGTAATAGCAAGGCTCCCTCCCCAGAAATGGCCACGGTTTAATGGCCCGGGTTTAATTGACTCTTTCATTTATGAGGCCCCTCAGTTCGTTATGAATTTGAGGGGTTTTCGTTACACTCAAAATTCGGACAAGCCAAGCCATCGGGAACGGGAGTGGTCTCTCCCGTCATGAGCCATCCTTCCTCAGCGGCGATCGCATCCAAATGTTCAATGCGGTTTTCAGTCAGGGGATGGGTTTG
>SMDP01000339.1 GCA_012911965.1 Geitlerinema sp. P-1104 | reverse complement strand
ACATAGGGGTCATCGGTAATTGTCCAACCCTCCCGAATCAATGCGGTTTTGACCTGTTCATGATAGATATCTCTGGCTGGCATGATGGATGCTTCAAGTATAAACTTTGAATGTTGCCAAAGGAACCCATCCGGACGATGATTTTCCGATCGCTAGGGGTGCAGGATGCAGTTAAGAAACCGAGTTTCTCCAAGAAACCCGGTTTCTGGTATTCGACCCAGGTTGTTTGCAGTTTGCTTAACTCAAAAGATGTTGACGAACCGCTAACACCAGATTATCAGTCCAATGATGGACTAACTCAGAGGTGGCGGCTTCCACCATGACGCGAATCACGGGTTCCGTTCCCGAGGCCCGAACCAAGACACGGCCTTGATCTCCCATAGCCGTCTCAGCGGTGGCGATCGCCTGCTGAAGCGGATCACACTGTTGCCAGTTTAACCGCAACTCCCGATCCTCGACGCGCACATTCTGCAACACCTGGGGATAGGTTTGGAAACTCTCGTTGACTAATTCCGATAAACCGCTTCCACTGCGTTTGACTAACGCCGCCAAATGCAACGCCGTCAACAAGCCATCGCCGCTAACACCGTAATGACTGCAAATGACATGGCCCGACTGTTCGCCGCCGAGAGTCGATCCCGTTCGTTGCATCTCCGCGTGAACATATTGATCGCCGACGGAGGTTCGCAGCAGTTGGCCTCCTTGGGCTTCCCAGGCCCGTTCAAAGCCTAAATTAGCCATCACCGTCGAGACAATCAGATTATCGGGGAGTTGTCCCGTTTGCCGCAAGGCCTGACCCCAGAGATAGAGGATATAATCGCCGTCAATGGCCCGTCCTTGGCCATCTACGGCTAAGACGCGATCGGCATCGCCATCAAAGGCAAATCCTAAACAGGCATTATGGCTTAATACCGCCGCCCGTAGGGGATCGAGATGGGTTGAACCACAGTTGACGTTGATACGATCGCCGTCGGGGCGATCATGTAAACAAATCACCTCAGCCCCCAAGGCGGCGAAAGCTTGCGGGGCGACGTGACTGGCGGCCCCCCAGGCTAAATCCAAAACCACTCTCATGCCCTGTAAGTCCATGCCCAGAGGGGTTTGAACGGCGTTGAGATAGTTTCCGACTAATTCGGGGCGATGGTAATGACGGCCCCAACTGGCGTTACTATCGCTGAGGTTGAGTTGGCCGCGAATCCCGGCTTCGATGCGTTGTTGAATGTCTGAGGGAAGTTTGGCCCCGGTTGGCCCGAAGAATTTAATGCCATTATCGGCGGGAGGATTATGGCTAGCCGAAATCATCACCCCACCAATGGCCTCGGAGGTGGCGGCGAGATAGGCGATACAGGGGGTGGGACATAATCCTAAGTCCCAAACCTCTAATCCGGCGGCGGTGAGTCCCGCTGACAGGGCCATGGCTAGCATACTACTGGAGTTGCGGGAATCTTGCCCCAGGGCGATCGCACCCCGTCCATGATGTTCTTTAAACATCTGTCCAGCCCAGAAGCCTACATGCAAGGCCAGGGGGGCGTTGAGAAGTTCTCCCACATGACCGCGAATCCCATCGGTTCCAAATAGCTTCGAGGGGGGTAGGTTCAGGGGAGATATTGCAAAGGGCGAGATCTCCGCCAAAGACGTTGAGGCTTGGCGAACCACAGGTGACATAACCATATTTCCGTATCACTCCACACAAATCACACTCACAGGTTGATGCGTCCCCAAGTTTGCTGGTAAGGTTCAACCGCCCAAAGACCCGAGACACGCTCGACCTGACATACACCTGGAGGATACCATGTTCGGCCGTGAACAATTATGTATTAGGGGTTGCCAGAACAAGACAGTTGATGCAGAATACCGCAACTGAGTTGTCCGGTTTTCTCCCAGCTAAAGTGGCGAACGCGATCGCAGCCCCGTTGTTGAAGGTGCGATCGCACATCATCTTCTTTCACTAAAACCAGCATGGCATCCGACAACTGTTGTAAATCGTAAGGATCGACGAGTAAGGCTGCATCTGCGGCGACTTCGGGAATGGAGGCGACGTTTGAGGCAATGACGGGACAGCCGCAGGCCATGGCTTCTAGAATGGGTAAGCCGAAACCTTCCCAGAGGGAGGGAAAGACTAAGGCCAAGGCTTGGTTGAGGAGAATGGGTAAGTCGTCTGGGTTGACGTAATCGAGGAATTTGACGCGATCGCCCAACTGCAACTCTTGCACCTGTTGCTGTAGGTTGGGGGTGTAACGGCGGTCGAAGGACCCGCCAATCCAAAATTCACAGTCGAGGGATGGGGGAAGTTGGGCGAAGGCGGCGATGGCCCGTTGCAGGTTTTTGTAGGGATCATGTCGGCCCAAATAGAGGAAGTAATTGCGGCGGGGAAGGTGGAGATGGCGATAGTGATAGCGATCGTAGGCGAGGGGGGTGACGGTGATTTTGGCGGCGGGAACACCGTAAAAGGCCATGGCATCGTCGGCGGTGGATTGGGAGATACAGAGGAGATGTTGGGCCTGGTGTAAGACTTGGGGAACGTAGAGGCGATGATAGAGGGTCATGGGGGATGCCGGTTTGGGAAAACGCAGGGGGATGGCATCATAGACGGTGACCACATAGGGGCCAGTCCAGCCTAGGGGGGCTTCGGGAAGGGGTGAGAAGAGAAGATCGCCGTCTAAGTCCCGATAGAGTCGCGGTAGGGCGAATTGGGTCCAGAGGAGACGTTTGAGATGCCCGATTAAGCCTTGTTCCGGGGTGAGTCCCCTGGGGATGGGATGATGGCGAAATCCCAGTTTGGGTTGAGGGGTGAGGAGGATGGGATCGAGCGATCGCAACTGGGGAATCAGATTCAGGGCGTAGGTACTGATTCCGGTGGGATTCTCCATTAAAAAGGCGAGGTTAATCAGTACCATTGGCTCGATTTGGGGGTAGGTAATGGTCGAGGATGTTGAGGATGCGATCGCCCATTGGGTGAGCGCGAAATGATTGTACCTGGTGTTGTCCTCGTTGTCGTAATTGTTGCCGCAATTGGGAATTATTTACCAGTTGCACAATGCCCTGGGCGATGTCGTCGATGTCATAGGGATTCACATAGAACGCCGCCTCGCCGCAGACTTCGGGAATGGCGGTTTGATTGCTGGCTAACACGGGGCAACCACAGGCCATGGCTTCGAGGGGCGGAATCCCGAATCCCTCGTAGAGAGAGGGAAAGGCGAAGGCGATCGCCCGGCGATATAAGTCGG
>SMDP01000338.1 GCA_012911965.1 Geitlerinema sp. P-1104 | reverse complement strand
CTCAGCTACCGGGAATTTGAGCGACGTTACGCGGCGATGCCTCCTCATCAGAAAGCCGAATTAGTTGAAGGAGTTGTTTATATGGCCTCGCCGCTACGGTTTACCACTCATGCCGAACCCCATGGCCGTCTCATTACCTGGTTAGGAGTGTATCAGTCCGCCACTCCCAATGCAGCGATGGGGATTGAACCCACCGTTCGCCTCGATGCTGACAACGAATTTCAACCCGATGGCGTGTTGTTGATTCCCGGTGGGAGTTCTCAACTGAGTCAAGAAGGGTATATTCAAGGTTCCCCGGAACTGGTGGTTGAGATTGCCGCCAGTAGTGCGGCGATCGATTTGGGGGACAAAAAACGGGTGTATCGACGCAATGGGGTTCAAGAATATCTGGTTTGGCAAATCTTTGATGAACAACTGGATTGGTTCTACCTGGAGGAGGGGGTTTATCAGTCTCTGACTCCTGATGAGGCGGGGATTTTCCGTAGTCGTGTTTTTCCGGGGTTATGGCTGAATCGGCCGCAACTGTTGCAAAATAATCTGGCGGCTGTGCTTAATACTCTACAACTCGGGCTGCAATCTTCAGAACATCAGAAGTTTGTGCGATCACAATCTTAACAATGTCATTTTTGAGAGTTTTTGATAGTGTAAACGTTCAGTCTAAGAAGGGTAAACAAAAAAGGTGGTAGCGTTATCCCCATCGTCAATCAACCGATTCGATTTATGGTGGGGATACCTCAAGCTATACTTGAAACAGCAAAAGTTAAGAGTAGGTCAGACTAATGACAGTTCGACAACCCCGTTACAGCAAAGAGGAATTTGCTCGCCGTGGTGATGAGATCTATGAATCTCAGGTGCGATCGCAAGTCGAGGAAGGCAATCATGGCAAGATTGTTGCGATTGACATCGAAACTGGAGCCTTTGAGGTGGATGAAAGTGAAGTTGCTGCCTGCAATCGCCTTGAAGCCCGTTACCCAGATGCTCAAATCTGGATTATTCGTGTTGGTTCTCGTCATGTACGGCGATTCGGCGGGCGAACGAAGAAATCTGTATGATCTCTGGAATTGTCCGTGATTTTGAGCCGATTATTCCACTTTCAGTTTGTGGCTCCGATGGAAAAGTTTATACGCAAGATGCGATCGTAGATACAGGCTTTGATGGTTGGCTTTCTCTGCCTCCTGACTTGATTGCTCAGTTAAATCTGAGATGGAAAAGGCGAGGACGCGCCATTCTTGGAGACGGCAGCGAATGTGTTTTCAATATTTATGAAGCGATCGTGGTTTGGGATGGAGATCCGTTGACTATCCCGGTTGATGAGGCTGACTCAGATCCCCTAATTGGAATGTTACTGATGGAAGGCTATCAGCTAGCAGTGCAGGTATTCGAGGGCGGTTTTGTCGAACTGAGCAAAGTTAACACGGTCTAACAAGGCGCTGCACTGGACGACAATTCCGCTGCACTCTATTGCCGCCAGCGAGCTTTAGCGTTATACTTTCTTTGCCTAACAGTTCTAGACCTCCGGATTCCATACCTGATTTCTAAAAACGGGTTTAGAGACCATACAAGAGACGATGCAGTACTCCCAATCTCTCTGAATTGACTGACCTTTACTTTTTGTAACAAAAATGACATTAAGACTGTGCGCTCTAATACTGCTACTGTTCTTGGCTACAGCTTGTGGCGGTTCGCCATCCACTACTTCTGATTCTGCTACCTCACCTGCTTCTGAGCAAAACGCTAGCGATCCGGCAGTAGCGAAAGAGAAATTTGAGGCTAGGATTCAGAAAGATCTAGAAAAGATTACCCCTAAACTCCAGGAAGAACAACGCCAAGGTAATTCTGTTTATCGAGCTGAATCTACTGGCACTTACAGCTACGACATTCAGCAAACAAATTCTATTGTTTCACCATTTTTAGGCATAGCAGAGTATGACATTCGCTGGTATGCAAACAATGAATATGTAACTGACATGGTTGTTAAAGCACAATACGCCTATCAAGATGGAGAATGGACACTCAAAGAAGCGCTTCGCGTAAATGATGGCGAAGCCATCAATGATCCAAGTGCCGTCGGCAATCCTGCATGGGCTGCTAGTCTTTTTCAGTGAAGTCTATGGTTAACTGAGATGTAAATAGTTCGGGATAGCACCCATAATGTCGGAGTTAGACCGCCAGTGCTTGACAACACCCTCCAGAGGTGAGTTATCTTGCAGTTGCGGTCTAATAAATAGTTGGGCACCGACAGCTAGACAATGGTGGGAATACTGCTTCAAAAAAATAGATAGCTTTGTGCCTCAAGACAACTAACATGATATGGGAATCAGAACACTGGAAGGAACCTTTGCTTCGCTTGGCAAGCAAACTTGTGCGGTGGAGAAAACCGAGAGAATGGACAGAGCGTGAGTTAGTAAGCATTGAAAAAGATATCTTTGTGGCGTTTTACTCAATTCGCAAGTTAATGGATGCGAAGAAGTTATCTGACGCAACAGAAGTAATGCCTGTCAAGGTTAGTATCTATCCGAGTAAAGGCAAGGCAGTAACGATTTATAATTGGGACAAAATTGATAAACTCTACGATTTAGCAGTTAAAAATTTATCGCAACGGGATTTACGTTTTATCTGTAATCAGATTATTCATAGCTACGTTTTCATTCCAGATATAGACAAAAATGGGTCATTTCAGGCTATTTTATTCTGCTCGGATAGGGAAAGAAATGCCAATCTCTTTGGGATCGAAGCGGATGATTTGATAAACGCTCTCCGTATTGTCGGGAAGGATTATCCGGCAGAGTCTGAGTCAGTTTTTAATCCCAAGAAGCAGGACTATGACGTGACCAATGGATAATTACACAGCGTCCAACAAGGGCTTGCAGCAGATGTTTGAAATACTTTGACTGTGATTTAAAGACCTTTGCCACTGCTGAAGCCCGAGCCATATGCCACTTTGGTTACGGTCGGTGGCAGATGTTGAAATGCCTGCCGTAGCAGAGATCGAAATGCGCTAGTCAAAGAACACTTTTCCGGCTGCTCTGGCGTGGACTTCGAGATTATTAGCGATATCACAAAGGTTGAGGTGATTGCCACAGGAACAGGAATTTGTGATCGAGCACGATTGCGGAAACAATATAGTCGAGGGAAGTGGAGAAAGTTGAAGGATATTGCCCAAGTTCAGCTTCCAAACGGTATGATACGGTTAGCGGAGATCCACTGGTATGAGGCTCATGGGGTCGGCA
>SMDP01000337.1 GCA_012911965.1 Geitlerinema sp. P-1104 | reverse complement strand
GGGGTCAAGTCATAGCCACAGACGGAACAGGTCTCTGAGGAGTCAGGATTTTGGCTTCCGCAAACGGGACATTTCATAGGCGGGTCATCCATGGGGTGGGGACTTGAGCATAATTGTATCGTGAAGTGGGGATGCGGTTGCTTCCATGGCTCTCCCCATCCTCAACCCAGAACCCACCACCTCATCTGATGAGACACGGGGACGGGTGCGCGGGGAAGGTTTACCTGAGCCACCACCGAGTCGAGCCGTCCTGAGATGGATTTGTTGTTGGTTTTGACCGGGGTCTAGCCAATGGACAGATCTGAAGTACCCCGACTTAGTAAACAGGTTTGGTATTAGCTCTGTTCAGCGGCCACAGTTTGACGGTTCTGTCCCTGGAAGCGGAGACCACCTGAGTGCCATCGGGGTTGAAATTGGCACTGTTGACCCAATCCGAATGACCCTCAAAAGACTGGATGAGTTGACCATCGCTCACCCGCCACAGTTTCACCGTTCTGTCATCGGAAGCGGAGACCACCTGAGTGCCATCGGGGTTGAAATTGGCACTGTTGACCCAATCCGAATGACCCTCAAAAGACTGGATGAGTTGACCATCGCTCACCTGCCACACTTTGACTGTTCTGTCGTGGGAAGCGGAGACCACCCGAGTGCCATCGGGGCTGAAATTGGCACTCCTGACCCCACGAGAATGACCCTCAAAAGACTGGATGAGTTGACCATTGCTCACCTGCCACAGTTTCACCGTTCTGTCGTTAGAAACCGAGACCACCTGAGTGCCATCGAGGCTGAAATTGGCACTCATGACCTCATCGGAATGACCCTCAAAGGACTTGATGAGTTGACCATTGCCCACGTGCCATAGTTTCACCGTTCTGTCCCGAGAGGCGGAGACCACCTGAGTGCCATCAGGGCTGAAATTGGCACTCCAGACCGAATCTGAATGGCCCTCAAACGACTTGAACGGTTTGTTCAAAGGCTGGGATGGTTTATTAGTCCCTCCTCTCGAATTCCTTGACTCCTGAACTTTGAGTTGCTGCAACTGAGGCTTAAGGTCCGCTTGTCCCCACCGCCGTTCCGCCGCCGCCACTTGTGCCTGAGCTTGTTCCCACCGCCGTTCCAACGCCGCCACTTGTGCCTGAGCTTGTTCCCACCGCCGTTCCACCGCTGCCACTCGCGCCTGAGACTTCTCCCAAACTCGTTTCGCCGCCGCCACTCGCCGCCGTTCCTTCTCCAAAAACGCCTCGGGAATCTCACCCAGTACATAGGGGTAAGGGGTTAAGTCATAGCCACAGACGGAACAAGTCTCGGAGGAGTCAGGATTTTGGCTTCCGCAAACAGGGCATTTCATCGGTGAATTTTAGCCAGGGAGACAACATTCTGAGACGATTCTATCGTGATTTGAGGAACGCACCACCTCCAGCAACCCTGACGGGCGCGTTGCGGCCATTTTAATTGGGTCATCTCAGTATCACTTTGAACGGAAACACTTAGGAACTATCAGGATTTTCTAATGCTTGTTTAATCATGTCTTTCACTAAATCGGACAAGCTTTTATTCATGGTAATAGCTCGTTCTTTAAGATGCTCATAGGTCTCGATATCGTCTCCCTGCCACAGCAAATCAACTCGTCGAATGGGCTGCATTGCAATATGCTCGTATTTCTCAGGAAAAGCCCAGTAACAGGAAGAACAGATTGATGGGTCTTTTAAGTTTTTCCAATTATCACATTGTTCACAAGACCAAGATTTCGCTCGATTTGCCGAACCACAAAGAAGCATGAAATTATCGGCATCTAACTCCGGCTCTCCCCCCACTTCAAACGGAATACGATGGTCGATTTGCAACTCTCGTTCCTCAATCTCCTCTAAATAAATAAAACATTGACAACCATATTGGTTGATTAAAGCGTCTTTGATTTGTTTAGATAATCCAGTTCGACCGGACGTTTTAGAAAACCTGACCTTAGTGATATCTCCAAATCGATAAGCGGCAATTTTGCGACCATTATGAGATGTAACTCGAAACGTCTCTAAGGGAATCCCAAGTTCCCGAACATCTCTGGCCGCTCTCGGAGGATGATTATATCCGTATCTCTCTTTTATTTCTTCAGTGGTAATAAATCCATATTCCAAAATATGGTCAATGACCACCTTAGGACGTTTTGCTGTCACAGATTGACAAAGTTTGAGAAAATAATCTGGCAGAGGCTTTCCATTTTCCATGAAATCACCAAAGTGTCAGTTGTCGTGGCTCCCGAGTTTCGTTGGGAATATCGATAGGATGCTGCTTGCATAAACTTGGGGAAAGGTAAAGTGACTCAATCGTCACCTCGTCTCGACCCAGGAGCGTTGCTTGAGACGATCGCCCCGCTGTCAGTGTGATATGCTGAAGTCCTAAACTCTTGGGTAAAGCTTGACCAAACCGCGTCTCTCCCCGCTGTCCGTCATAACTAAGGATAAAAGCAATTCCCCTCTGATTCAGTCTCTCAAGAGCCAAGACAAACTCATGAAACTCAATCCCCGATAAATAGCGAGAATCTCCCCGACCGCAAACTCCCTGATAGGGAGGGTCAAGATAAAGCAAATCTCCGGGAGACACCCCCTCTAACACCTCTCGATAATCCCAAGCTGTCAACTCACAGTGACCCCGCAAAAGTCGAGAGACTCCTTCAATATTTTTTCGCATCGTTTCCGGTCGAGTTCCCCGACGTCGCTTATCAGGACTCTGATTAAACTCCCCTTGAGAATTATAACGAACCGCACCCTTCACACACCGAGCTAATAAGTATAAAAACAGTTTTGGGTCTTGGCTTTCGTTGAATTGTCTTCTGACGCCAAAATAATGACTCATCGAATCAAACTCTTGTTGACTCCAAAGGTCTGCATAGCTATCCGCCAACTCCTGGGGATGGTAAATCACTAACTTTAGTAACTCAATTAAAGGCGAATTTAAATCATTGAGCCAAAATTGACCAGACCGGCGTTGCATCGCCGCCGCCACACTCATCGCCGCTGTCCCCGCAAAGGGTTCTACCAGTCGAGGAACAGAGGAAGGACAAAACCTTAAAATTCGCTGAGCGAGATTTCGTTTACTTCCTTGATACTGAACTAAATGAGGAACACTGACCATGCTTAAACTGCAATTCCTGCTACCCGTCATTCTCTAAGTTTAGGATACCCTAAATCTGGGGAATATCTGCAATTGTAAACTGCATCATCGCCTCACCATTCAAATTGTCCCGAACAA
>SMDP01000336.1:1320-3277 GCA_012911965.1 Geitlerinema sp. P-1104 | reverse complement strand
TAGGGAACAGGGAACAGGGAACAGGGAACAGGGAACAGGGAACAGGGAACAGGGAACAGGGAACAGGGAATAGGGAATAGGCAGTAGGCAGTAGGCAGTAGGGAGGTTCTCCCCTTCTGGGAGGGGTTAGGGGTGGGTTCTTCCTCAGAATGGGTCGCCTTCTTCCACCTGTTGATTCCTTCGTGGGTTTGCTGAATTAACCCGGACAGGAGTGTGGGTCGCGTCTAGTTTATTAACGCTGGGGAGACGGTATTTTAGGCACAAGGGCTGGGATGCCTGGAAATCGGTGGTTTCAGTCTGGGCTGGGTTGGGGTTACGGGGAGGTTTCCAACAGCCGGGAGGGGGTCAGGAGTAGGATGACTGCTACCAGAAAGGGAGGTAACGCCGTCAAGGCTAAGACGGGTCCGTAACTGCCGAAATGGTCTAACCCTAGGGCGAAGGAGACGGGTCCGGTGGCGGTGCCGATGACGGCTAGGGTGGTGGCAAAGCCGGTGATACTGCCGAGGTGAGAGCGCCCAAAGTAGTAGGCGTAAACCCCCGACTTCAAGACTCCGTTCATGCCCTCCATTAAGCCCAATAGCCCGCCGTAGAGTAGCATTCCTTCGGCGGTGGTGACGCGCACGGCGAGGAATAAGGCACTACAGAGTAGCAGCAACATGGTGGCCATGAGAAATCGCGGTGAGATGCGATCGAGTAATAGGCCTGTGACTAGGTTGGCCAGGGCGGTTACGACTCCGAAGGGAACAAAGACCATGGCCGCCACAGACCGTTCAATCCCTGCACTGGCCATAATCGAGTAGTGGTGGAAGATTAGGCCGGTGATTAACATGGCGACGCAGATACTCCCGGCGGTGAATATCCAAAAGGTGAGGGTGCGGCGGGCGGCGGGCAGGGTATAGTTGACTTCGCTGAGGGCGACGGTGTTTTCTCCGTGATGCTTTCCGTCGGGTTGTAGGCCGTAGCGTTCGGGTTGGTCTCGGTAGAGGAGCGCCCCTAGGGGTAGGATGGTCAGGGCGACGACTCCCCCTAAGCTGGCGTAGGCGAGTCGCCAGCCGAGTTGACTGATTAGGCGTTCGATGATGAGGGGAAATACGCCAATTCCCAGGGCTAGACCAATTCCTGAGATGCTGAGGGCGAAGCCTCGACGACGGACAAACCACAGGTTGATGACGTTGAGGCTAACGAGGGCTAAGGCCCCTTGTCCTAAACTGCGGATGGCGATGAAGCCGAAGGCTAACATGATGATGTTGCCCACTAGCCCCATGTAAACGCAGGCTAGGGCGAAGAGACTGGCGATGACGATGACGGCTTTGCGGGGGCCCGCACGGTCGATGAAGCGTCCGACTCCGGGCAGAAAAAAGGAACCACTGACGGTTCCGAGGAGGTAGAGAAATGAGACGAGCGATCGCGATAGGTCGAGATCGAGGATAATTTTGTCGAGAAATACGGATACGCCGACGGTTTGACCGGGAATGGTCATTAGCATCCCCAAACTTCCGGCGAGGAGAATTAGCCAACCGTAGTAGATGGGGGAGGCGGCGATGAGGCGACTGTGTTGGACAGTCGGTTCAACGGGTGGGTTGGAGGGGTTCTCGGACAAGGGACTCTGATAATTCTATGCGGCAACCATCAGGTTTGATAGTACCGTGAATTGGCGGGAGGCTTCTCGTTGGATTTTTCCCCGTTCTACTGCGGACTGGAGACGTTGCAATGCGTCTAAATCTGTGGGGCCATAGGCGCGGTGGGTTAGGACTTGGTAGATGAGTCCTTCTGACGCGACGCTTAAACACCCTGTTTCAAATGCGGATTCAACTAATGTCGATATCATGTGTGTTGACCCTGATTACACCCTTAATGGCTCTAGTATGCCACCTGAGAACAGTGGCACAGTTGATGTTCGTCTGGGTTGGCTGTGATGGGGATCACTGACAGGGGGGTTTTTGGGGTTAGGGATGGT
>SMDP01000336.1:0-1182 GCA_012911965.1 Geitlerinema sp. P-1104 | reverse complement strand
GGGTTAGCCGTTTTTGACGATCGCCCCGAAGTCGGCTAAGACACGGGCGTGGTTGCGTAATAACCCTAGGAGGTTGAGACGGTTGGCTTTCACGGCCTCATCCTCGGCCATCACTAACACACTATTCTCTCCGTCAAAGAACTCCCGCACGGTGGGCGCAATCTCCACTAACCCCTCAATCAGTTGGCTATAATTACGCTCCTGTTGGGCGGCTTCGGTGCGTGGTAATAGCCCCAGTAAGGCATCATAAAATCCCTGTTCGGCTGGGGATTCAAATAATTCGGGTTTAACGACAGTTTCGGGGTTCAAGTCTTGGGTCGATAATGTTCCTTTTTTGGCTAACCGTGCTGAGCGATTGACAATTTCATAAATGATGTCTAGGGTTCCGTCTTGACGGATTTTTTGCAGAAATTCGGCGCGATCGCGGGTATCCAAAACATCCGCTAAGGCCCGTTCTGCATAATCCGGGTCATCGTCTCCTAATACCCCATTCACGAGGTCATAGTCAATGCCTCGGTCATCTTGCAGGAGGGTTTGTAACCGTTGCAGGAAGAACTCTTGCAACTGTTGGAGTAACTCGGGCGAGGCTTGGGGATGGGCGGTTTTGAAGGTCTCAACGCCTTGTTGTAAGAACTGATTGAGATTGAGTTCTAACTCCGCCGCCCAGATGATGCTTACCACCGCATTGGCGGCGCGACGCAGGGCGAAGGGATCGGATGATCCGCTGGGTAATAAGCCTAAGCCAAAAATGCTAACTAGGGTATCGAGGCGATCGCTCAAGCCGACAAGTTGCCCGGTTAAGGTCTGGGGTAAACTATCTTCTGCACCCCGAGGTAAGTAATGCTCAAAAATTGCCCGACAAACGGCTTCATCTTCCCCACTGACGCGGGCGTATTTCTCACCCATCACCCCTTGCAGTTCTGGGAACTCATAGACCATTTGACTGACTAAATCCGCTTTGCAGAGATAGCAAGCCCGCTCAATCTTCGTCTGTTCCGATTCACTCAAGTTGAGGGCTTGACTGAGTTGATTGGCGACAGCAGTGAAGCGATCCACTTTATCTTTAACGGTTCCTAAATCTTCTTGGAAGGTGATACTTTCCAACTGAGGAACGAGGGTTTCTAGGGGCTGCTCAGAATCAGCTTTATAGAAAAACTCTCCATCTGCAAGTCTAGCCCGAAT
>SMDP01000335.1 GCA_012911965.1 Geitlerinema sp. P-1104 | reverse complement strand
CCAGCCCAAATTATACCAATCCCCCTCCTGCCCGCCTAAGCGATGCGTTCCGGCAGTTTGGAATTGATGGGCCGAGGTCACAACCCGAACCGATGCCGGGACGCATCCTACCGCTCCTTCTCTGTGACTCCCTGGTTCCCCCTTCCCCCCAAAATAAGGCAAAATACCAGGAGTCAGCTCTCAAAACAAATGCCGTGAAATTTGCCTTCATCCTCGACCCTCTCGCGAGCCTTGACCCCGGTCACGATACCACCGTCGCCTTCATGGAAGCCGTCCAGCATCTCGGCCATGAAGTCTGGACAACCCAAGCCAATCAATTAGGGGTCGTCGATGGAGTCGCCTATAGTTGGCTCTCTCCCGTTACCCTAACCCCCGTCGAAAACCATGACGGTCATTGGCAGGCTGCCAGCCCCTGGTATGAGGTCGAATCCCCCATCTGGCAGCCCCTAGAAGCCATGGACGCGGTGTTAATGCGAACGGACCCGCCGGTGAATGTGCCTTACCTCTACGCCACCTATATCCTGGACTATGTGAACCCAGAAAAGACCTTAGTTCTCAACCATCCCCGAGGCTTACGGGCCGCCAACGAGAAGATGTATGCCTTGCAGTTTCCCGAGGCCATTCCCGAAACCATCGTGACTCGGGATAAATCGGTGATTCGTGAGTTTGTGCAACGCCGCCAAAAAGCCATCCTCAAACCCCTGGGAGGGAAAGCCGGGGAAGGGATTTTTATGATTCAGGTGGGGGACTTTAACCTCAACTCCTTGGTGGAACTGAGTACCCTTGGGGATGTTCCGGTGATGGTGCAGCAATATCTCCCGGAAGCCAAAGATGGGGATAAACGGATTATCCTCTTAGATGGGGACCCCATTGGCGCCGTCAATCGGATTCCGACGGGGGAAGAGTTCCGGGGTAACATGGCCGTCGGGGGACGGGTGGCTAAGGCGGAGATTACGGAACGAGAACAGGAGATTTGTCGGCAAGTCGCCCCCAAATTGCGGCAAGATGGATTGTACTTTGTGGGCATTGATGTGATTGGCGGCTATTTAACGGAGGTCAATGTCACCAGTCCCACGGGGGTCCGGGAAATCGACCTCCTTGATGACGTGCGCTTAGGGGAGACGGTGGTGAACTGGATGTGCGATCGCATTCAACAATTGCGTCAGGGAAACTAGCGGCCCGGCCGTCTCCCTGTCACCATGGAATATTGACGAGTTAGCGAGATGTTATGAACGGAGATATCAAAGTCGCGGTCATTGGTACAGGATTTGGGCAAAAAGTCCATATTCCTGGTTTTCAGATTCACCATCGCACCAAAGTTCAAGGGGTCTATCATCGAGATGCGGACAAGGCCCAATCGGTGGCCAATGAGTTCAACATTCCCCAGGCCTATAGTTCCTTAGAGGATCTGTTTAATTCCTCAGAGATTGATGCGGTGAGTATCGCCACACCGCCGTTTCTTCATGCTGAGATGGTCCAACAGGCGATCGCCGCCGGGAAACATGTCCTCCTGGAAAAGCCGATGACGCTCAACCTACCGGAAGCCACAACCCTCTACCATCTGGCCCAAGAGAAGGGAATTGTGGCGGCCATGGATTTTGAATATCGTGGCGTTCCCACCTGGATGCGTCTGGCGGAACTTCTAGAAGAGGGCTATGTGGGCCAGAAACGATTGATTAAAATTGACTGGTTGATGTCCAGTCGTGCGAATCCAGAACGAGATTGGAACTGGTACGCTCAGAAAGACAAAGGGGGTGGCGCTTTGGGGGCTTTAGGGTCGCATACCTTTGATTATATTGCCTGGTTGTTTGGCCCGGTGCAACGGATGTTGGCCCAGCTACATACGTCTATTGGCCAACGGCCCGATCCTAATGAGGGAGGCCGTCTCAAAGCGGTGGATGCTGATGATACGGCCTTATTAACCTTAGAACTGGCCGATGGAACGCCTTGTCAGGTGAGTATTAGTTCTGCAACCTATGGGGGACGTGGTCATTGGCTAGAAGTCTATGGTGATGCAGGAACCCTGATTTTAGGAAGTAGTAATCAGCAAGACTATGTTCACGGCTTCCGGTTATTGGGAGCGCAAGCCGGGGAGGCTCCTGTGGAACTAGAGATTCCCGATCGCCTAGCCTTCCCCCGTAGCTATCCTGATGGACGGTTGGCCCCCTTCCTGCGTACCATTGATCGCTGGGTACAGGGAATTGACAGTGGTGTGGCGATCGCCCCCTCGTTCCGAGAAGGGGTGTATTCCCAACTGTTAATGGATTTAACCCATGAATCGAGTCAGCAGCAAACCTGGCTCGATGTCCCCACTTTAGAGACTGTACTGCGCTAAAAGCCGTTTTAGAATTTTTCATGGATAGGAACAGACTTCAACGGGCCATTCAGGCCAGCCAAGAGTATCTCTTGCAACAACAACATCCTGATGGCTATTGGTGGGCCACTCTCGAATCCAACGTTACTATGTTGGCGGAGGTGATTCTCCTCCATAAAATCTGGCAGCTTGAGGATCGCCTTCCCTGGGAAAAAGCCGAACGGTTTTTCCGACAACAGCAACGGAATCACGGCGGCTGGGAACTCTTCCGAGGGGATGGGGGTGATTTAAGTACCTCCGTTGAAGCCTATTTGGGGTTGCGGCTGTTGGGGGTTCCCGCTGATGATCCGGCGTTGCTGAAAGCTAAGACGTTTATTTTGGCCAAAGGAGGAATTAGCCAAACGCGGGTGTTTACCAAAATGCACTTGGCTCTGATTGGCGCCTATGACTGGCGAGGGGTTCCTTCAATTCCCCCTTGGATTATGCTGCTTCCAGGGGAGGGGCCTTTCAGCATTTATGATATGTCCAGTTGGGCCCGGGGCAGTACGGTTCCTCTGTTAATCGTCTTTGATGAGAAACCGGTGTACCGCCTCGACCCCCAGGTGAGTTTAGATGAACTCTATACGGACGGGGTGGCCGCCGCTTCCTTTGAGTTACCGCGAACGGGGGACTGGAGCGATGGGTTTGTGGAATTGGACAACCTTTTTAAGTGGGGGGAACAGGTTAATTTAGTTCCCTTCCGGGAGGAGGGACTCAAGGCCGCTGAGGAGTGGGTGATTGAGCGTCAGGAAGCCAGCGGTGACTGGGGAGGGATTATTCCCGCCATGCTCAACTCCATGTTAGCCCTGCGGAGTTTGAACTATGAACTGGGTGATCCGGTTGTGGAACGGGGGTTTGAGGCGATCGCCCGCTTTGGTGTTGAGACGGATGACACCTATTGGGTGCAGCCTTGTGTCTCCCCGGTTTGGGATACGGCTTGGGTGGTGCGATCGCTGGTGGAGTCGGGAATCGC
>SMDP01000334.1 GCA_012911965.1 Geitlerinema sp. P-1104 | reverse complement strand
CGATAATGGGATTATTCATGTCATTGATACTGTCTTGTTGATGGGTTAATACCCAGATGGGGCGATCGCCGGTTTGAACTTTTCTTCAGTGGGCGATCGCCCCGATTGAGGGACTTGGTTTTCATCCTGAGGCTCCACCAACAGGGTTAGGGGTCAGGGCTTCCCGCAGAGTCACTAAAGTTATGAGTCACCACTACATTTAATGTTAAATTCCAATTATTTTTATTTACTTCTGTGCATTTATAGTAAATTTATCAAATTTAATTGGAGGACGAGCAGGTGTTTGCTAGAATCGCGGTCGAGAGTTATCCCCGTCTGGGATTAGACTCCCTATTCCTTGCCTAATCATGGTCAAGCCTTGATCTCTCACTCAGGTGACACCTGGCTCGGGCAAGGTCCCCCCATCTGTCTGAGGGCGAAGTGGGGGAGGGTGTTCGGTTGCCTCTATCCCCTGCCTTATGGCCTCTAGCTGCCCCAAATCTAAAATTTTCACAAAAAAATTGAGATTTTCAAAAAAAACATGATAGGATTTTTCGAATTTATGCCCTAAACTCTATTCAACGTGATATGGTTTTATAGTCTGTAGCCGATTAAATGTATCTTGCTCGCTGAAGTAACTCCCAATTCCTTGCCTAACCATGTTTAAGTCTTCATCCCTATCTCTAACCAACGTGGCATTTGAGAGCCTATTTAACGCCGCCCTAGATGCTATGCTCATCGCTGACGACGATGGGGTCTATCTACGAGCTAATCCTGCCGCCTGTCGGTTATTGGGAGCATCCGAGGCTGACCTGCTCGGCTGTAGTATTCAGGATTTTGCTCTGGAGGAGTTTGACTTCGCGATCGCTTGGCAACAGTTCCTAGAAGTCGGTCAGGAACGAGGTGAATTTCGTTTGAGGCGGGCTGATGGCGAAATCCGGGATGTTGAATATGCGGCTACGGCTTACATCCAACCTCACTACCACCTGTCAATTTTGCGGGACATCACAGCGTGCAAACAAGTAGAAGCCGAAAAACGACGTTTAGAAAATCTCCTGCCCCCAGACGAGGCCCGGCTCACCCCCTTCCCAGGTCTTACAGCTAAATCCTGTGCCCCCTCACAACATAACTGTGAGTTCCGACACCTGATTGAGAATCTCAATGATATGGTATTCAGCATTGATCCCGAGGGGAAATTCAGCTATATCAGTCCTACCTTCGAGCAAGTCATGGGCTATGATCGGTCGGAGCTTTTGCAACAGCACTTTTCCCAATTCATCCATCCTGAAGATCGTCACATCAACACCTCAGCGTTTCAGCGTGCCTTAGTCGGACAAACAAGCCGAGGCGTGGAATATCGTGTGCTACATAAGGGAGGAAACTATCATTGGCATTGTGCCAACCTCTCGGTGATTAAAAACCCAGCCGGAGAGATGCTAGCCTGTTTAGGTGTTGCTCGTGATATCCAAGAGAAGAAAGAAAAAGAAATTCAATTAGAACAACTCAGCCAGCAACTGAAAAAAGCGCAGGAGATCGCCCATATTGGTTACTGGTCGTTCGACCTTGCCAGCCAAAAGATCCAATGGTCTGATGAAGTATTTCGCATCTTTGGCATCAGCAGTGACCAAGAAGAACCCGATTGGCAACAGTATCTAAAACAATCTCATCCCGATGATCGTCATCAGGTTGAGGATGCGGTGAATCAAGCTCTACAAGGCTATTCAAAAAAATTTGAACATCGGCTCATACGAGCTGACGGAGATGTGCGTCATCTCAACTGCTGCATTCAAACCGACTCTGAACAGGGTAAAATTGTGCGCTTATTTGGCACAGTTCTGGATATCACTGAACAGAAGCGGACCCGAGCGGAACGAGAAGCTGCCTTCAAGCAATTATCGGAGATTAAATATGCCTTAGACCAATCTGCCATTATCGCGATAACTGACTCACGGGGTCGGATTGAATATGTCAACCATAAATTTTCAGAACTTTGTGGATACACCCCGGAAGAGATTATTGGCAAAACACATCGGTTTCTTAATTCCGGCTATCATCCCCCAGAGTTCTTTGCTAACTTGTGGAATACCATCAGCCAGGGACAAGTCTGGAAAGGAGAAATCTGCAATCAGTCTAAACGGGGCGATCGCTATTGGGTTGATACCACGATTGTTCCTATCTTGGGAGAGCAAAAGAAACCCCACTCCTACTTAGCCATTCGCTTTGACATTACCGAACAGAAACAAACTCAGTCCCAACTCAAACTTCTCATACAGGACAAATCAAAACTGATTCGAGAATCTCAAGCCAAAAGTGAAGCCATCAAACAGGCTTATGAAGCATTACAAGAAACTCAATCACAGCTCATTCAAGCCGAAAAAATGTCCAGCTTGGGGCAGTTAGCCGCTGGAATTGCTCATGAAATTAATAACCCAATTTGCTTCATTCTTGGCAATCTCCCTCATCTCCGTGATTATTTTGAAGATTTGTTATCACTCCTAACGTTATATCAAGACAACTATCCTCAGCCTTCAAGTACCATTGAGGAAATGCTTGATGACATTGACCTAGATTTTATGGGAAGCGATTTGCCCAAAATCTTAACGTCTCTGGAAACAGGGACTCAACGAATTTCTGAAATTGTTCGCTCATTGCGAACGTTTTCTAGCCTAGATGAAGCTGGGTTAAAAAGCGTCGATATTCATAAAAATATTGATAGTGCTTTAGTTCTTTTAGGGCATCGTCTCAAGAAAATTCAGCACCATAAAATCAAGATAATTAAACATTATGATGACATCCCCAACATCAAATGTCATAGTAGTCTTCTGAATCAGGTCTTCATGAATCTATTTCTCAATGCCATAGATGCCATTGAAGAACGGGTTAACCATGAAACCGATCCGAATTACGTAGGAACCCTAACGATCACAACGGCGATGGAGTCTTCCAAACTTATCTATATCTCCATCCAAGACAATGGTATCGGCATCAGCCCCGAGGTTCAAGCTAAAATATTCAACCCTTTCTTTAGCACCAAACCCATTGGAGCGGGAACGGGGATGGGATTACCGATATCTTACCAAATTATTAATAAACAACACAAAGGGGAGTTAAGCTTTACATCGATACCGGGGCAGGGAAGCGAGTTTTTTATACAATTGCGATTATAGCGCCAGTCGAATGCCAGACAGACCGATGATGGCAGTTGACGACAAAAAACCCCCCGCAAACCCGTTGCGAGGGGATGTGCATCGAAAGATACACCCGAGTTGGGGTGAGATTTCTCTCACCCCAGAGCAATCTCTTAGTAGTCGAAATCGCCACCCATACCAGCGCCAGCGGGAGCGCCTTCTTTGGGTTC
>SMDP01000333.1 GCA_012911965.1 Geitlerinema sp. P-1104 | reverse complement strand
GCAACACCGCTAGCAGAGGGGTTAGCTGCTGTTTTGCCCCAGTCTGATCGGGCATTCGGGCGTATTTTATATTGGAGTGGTGGGCAACCTTTTTTAATGCAAAAACTCTGTCGGCTAGTGGTTGAACGCGCTCAAGCGTCTCCCTTGCCTCCTTTTAGAAATTCCCAGGATATAGACCAATTTATTGATGGTTGTGTTGAGCAAGATATTCTCTATCGTTGGGAAGCCAAAGACGAACCCGAACATCTTAAAACCATCCGCGATCGCCTCCTTTACGATGAGAAACAAGTGGGAGAGTTGCTCAGTCTCTATCGTCAAGTGTGGGATTCGGAACACACGCTCTCGGAGGCCCCTTCCATTCCGGCGATCGAATGTCCTAGCCAAATGGAGTTAATTCTCTCGGGGATAGTAGAAAAACGAGAGGGCTATCTGCGAGTCAAAAACCCAATTTATCAACAGATTTTTGACCATCATTGGATTGACGAGCAACTGAACCGCCTGCGGCCCTATGCCAGTTTACTCAATGCCTGGATTGAGTCCAACTATCAAGATGAGTCACGGCTATTACGGGGTCAAGCCCTACGAGAAGCCCTAGACTGGACGCAACAGAAAGGCCTCGGCGATCTCGACTATCGCTATCTCACCGCCAGCCAAGACCTCGAACAACAAGAAATCCAACAAAATCTCAAATTTGAACGACAAGAGATTCAACGCAAACTCGAACGAGAACGACTCGCCGAAGCCCAACGACTCCTCGACCTGCAAAAGCATAACGTGCGTCGTCAACGGCAGTTTCTCGCGGTCTTAATCGTTGCCCTGATGGGGGCCATCAGCCTCGGAACCGTGACCTTTTGGGCCTATCAACGAGCTTCCCTGAGCCAAGTCCGAGCCATCATAGCCGCCTCCAGGGGCAGTTACGCCTCTAACCAACGGCTCGATGCCCTCGTGCAAGCCCTGCAAGCCCGCCATAGCCTGCAACGGGTACAGTTGCTCCCGTCCCAAACCCGCCAACAGCTCAACCAGGAGACCCGGCAAACCCTAGAACAAGCGGTGCAAGGCAACCATGAGTTTAATCGAATGCAGGCCCATGCTGGAGGGGCGTTAGGCGTTGACTATAGCCCCGATGGCCAATGGCTTGGTAGTTCCGGTCCCGATGGAACCGCCAAACTCTGGCAACGAGACGGAACCCTAGTGAGGACCTTTCAGTATGGCGTGACGATCTACAGCCTCAAATTTAGCCCCGATAGTCAAGTCCTAGCCATTCCCACACTCAATGGCGAAATTCATCTCCAGTCGGTAACGGGAACCTGGCAACGAACCCTCCGGGGCCATGACGGGCCGATTTGGAATGTGGCTTGGAGTCCCGATGGAGGTCAACTGGTCTCGGCTAGTAGTGACCAAACGGTTAGGCTTTGGTCTCGGGATGGGGAACTTCTGCAAACCCTGAGCGGCCATACCGCCCCCGTCTGGGATGTGGATTTTCATCCTCAGGGGGGGGAATTTGCCTCAATGAGTCCCGATGGGCAGATTAAACTCTGGCGAACCGATGGAACCTTGATTGGCAGCCTTGAGGATAACGCCATGTCCGGTTGGTCGATTGCCTATCATCCAGACGGTGAAGAACTCATCGGCGGCTATAGCGATAATCAGGTGCGAATTTGGCGACGGGATGGCCAGTTACTGCGGAGTTTGAGTGGGCATGAGTCGGAAGTGGCAGCCTTGGCCTTTAGTCCCGATGGCTCCCATTTTGTCTCCGGTTCGGCTGACCGCCAACTGAAGCTGTGGTCCCGAGATGGAACCTTGATTGCCAGTTTGCGGGGCCATCAAAGCCGCCTACGGGGGGTGGCCGTTAGCCCTGAGGGGACGGAGGTGGCTAGTGCTGGCGAAGATGGACTGGTGCGGTTGTGGCGAGTGAAGAATGACTTTCGGCAAGAGCTGCCGGGTCATAAGGATCTCATCTGGGGAGTTGCCTATGCTCCCAGGTCGTCCCCCATTGCCTCTCAATTTGCCACCCTATCGAGACAGGAGCTTTATCTGTGGGATGAGCAGGGCAACTTAATCGAGGAATTGACGACTCTAAGGGGTCAGGCGTTATTTGATGTGGTGTTTCACCCCCATCGGCCTCATATATTTGTGAGCAATGCTGGGGGAGAGATTTATCATATGGACTTGGCTACAGATGAGATCCGACAATGGCAAGGGGATGACTTCGCGATTTTTGCCCTTGATGTCAGTCCTGATGGACGTTGGTTGGTCTCTGGTGGAGATAATAAGCAGATTCGGGTTTGGAAGGAAGATGAGTCAGGAACGTATCGGCTGCATCAGATACTAGAGGGTCATGAGGCCAGGATTTGGGATCTGGCCTTTAGTCCTGATGGCTCGTATTTGGTCTCCGGAAGTATCGATGGAACTGCGAGAATTTGGGTCTGGGAGTCGGCCGAGGAGAACCGGCGCTTCGCTGAGGCTCCCGAACGGGTGTTACAAAGCGATCAGAATGATCTGTGGGGGGTGGCGGTGAGTCCTGATGGCGATCGCATCGTTTCGGCCAGTCGCAATGGTCTACTCAAGGTCTGGACGCGAGACGGAGAGGAGTTGTTGACGTTGACTCTCTCGCAGAATAACGGCTTGACGCGGGTGGCTTGGAGTCCTGATGGTCAGTTGTTGGCGGTGGGACGCACGGATAATCATGTGGACCTCTATACGGATGACGGTCAGTTTGTTAGCCGCTTGACTGGACATGAGGCGGTGGTGCTAAGCTTGGCGTTTAGTCCCGATGGTCGTTTTTTGCTCTCGGGCAGTGAAGACCGCTTAGCGATTCGTTGGAATTTGGAGAGTATCCTCTCGGTGAACCTATTTGAGTATGGTTGTCAGCGAGTTGGGGACTATTTGAACACCAGTTCTGAGGTCAATGTCACGCCCTCGTTATGTCGGGAATAATGATGTCAGAAATTATCTCACTTTCAAGCGATTACACTCAATTTTGATCTCGTCTCTCGATCCTCAGTTTAATTATCATGTTGGGGGCAGTGTCCCGCCGCGATCGCAGACCTATGTGCGCCGACAGGCGGATGAGGCGTTGTTTGCAGGACTCCTCAGGGGGGAGTTTTGTTATGTCTTTAATTCCCGCCAAATGGGAAAATCGAGTCTGCGGGTGCAGGTGATGGCCCGCTTACGGGAGGCGGGGGTGATGCCGGGGGCCTTGGATTTAACAGCGATTGGTACGCAACAGGTGACCGTGGAACAATGGTATGCGGCGATCGCAGCGATTCTCAGTAAACAGTTTCAGCTCAAAACCAATCTCCGCCACTGGTGGCGAGAGCGGCTGGAGTTACCCCCCTCGGCTCGCTTAGGTGATTT
>SMDP01000332.1 GCA_012911965.1 Geitlerinema sp. P-1104 | reverse complement strand
CTGATTGCTCATTCTGACCCAATGCGAGGCTGGAACCTAGAAATTCAGACCACTAACTTTCGCTTTGCCCCGGAGGACGTGAATCAAGAGAACCAGCCGAATGCTGGACATGGTCATCTATATATCAATGGGGAAAAGGGGTGCTCGGGTTTATGGTTCCTGGCTGCACTTGCCTCAACTTCCTCCGGGTAGCAATGAAATTACCGTTAGCTTGAACGCCAATAATCATCAAGGTTGGACCCACAACGGACAGCCGATTGAGGCAACGGTTGTCGTTAATGTCCCGGAGTGAGTCAGGGAACATCAACGGCAGGTCTCAACGGAGGCGATCGCTCCGAGACCGTTTTTCCCCTAATGCCCCATCGTCCCCCCACTGAGACGAGGGATTGGTCTCGCTCTCATCACGTCTTAACCCGATGTTCCCTGCCAGATGGGTGGATATCGGGTCTTTTCATGAAGTTTTGTAACAATTCGGGGCAGATTACGTAAAAATCGCCTGTTCATCCCGATAGATCTATAGAGCCTCTGGTGAGGTTCGCTGTCTACCTCAGCTTTTCTCCTGACTCGGATGGACTGAGGACAAGTCACCGTCAGGGAGGAGCCAGTCGTATGAGTTAAAGTTGTCGGCTATCCATGAAGTGAATTGATGATTAGCCCAGTCTAAAATCTGCATAATTTTTCGTAGATAATACGGGTTAAATGTCAGGCTTAGCTAACAGATGAAAGGGGTATTTCTTTCGTCATAATTTGTGATGCTTTTGTGTGATTTTACGAATATAAAGTTTATGTAAATCCGGGAAATTGGGGTTGATTTATTTTGGGCAATCAGCTATAAAACATGGCAAGTGATTAAGCAAGTTAGCTAAGGGTTTCAAATCATGGTTCTGGATATTGTCACGGATGGTGGGTTTGACTTTGGAATTGCGACGGAGGCTGATGATGTAGTCATCATGGCTCAGTTGCCAGCGGATCAGTTAAATCAGTTGCGTAGTTCACCCTTTACGGATGCGATCGCCCTCTTGGGAGGGAATGATTATTTCGAGAATGACGACACGGGACGAATTGTCTTCGGGAATGCCGGAAACGATACCCTAATTGGGGGTGCAGGTAATGACACCATCGCCGGTGGTCGTGATGATGACTATATTGACGGTCGAGGCGGTAATAACATCATATTCGGCAATATCGGCAATGATACGGTCATTGGCGGCTCGGGTAACGATACAATTTTTGGTGGACAGGGGAATGATGTCCTGATTGGCGGCCCAGGAAATGATGTCTTGTCGGGCGATCGCGGTTTCGATACTCTAACTGGGGGTGGAGGAGCCAACCAGTTCTTCCTGCAAGCATCAAGTGCCAATCGTGATGTCATTACCGACTTCCAACCTGGAGTTGATAAACTTCGTCTTCCTGATGGAGTGTCTAACCTACAACTCAGGCCATCCGGAAACAATGCCGAAATTATACGGAACGGTGAAGCGATCGCGACCCTCAATGATATTGATCCGTCTTCCCTAACCCGCAATGACTTTATCGGGCAAATTGGAGAAATCAGTAATCTCTCCCCTGACGGCCCCAATCCAAATTTTGAGCAGCAAGTTCTCGAACTTGTGAACCGGGAACGAGCGAAAGAAGGCTTGCAACCGTTAGTTTGGGAACCTTTACTCGCTCAAGCCGCACGGACTCATAGCACCAATATGGCTCTGCAAGACTTTTACAGTCATACAGGAGCCGATGGGTCACGGTTTACCGATCGGATTCGGGCTACGGGCTTTTCAATCACGGGCGCATCGGCAGAAAATATTTATGCTAGTCCAACAACACCCGAAGCTGTCGTAGCCGGATGGATGAATAGTCCTCCGCATCGGGACAGTATTCTCAATCCCGAATTTACACAACTTGGGGTTGGTCACTATTTCTTGGAAAACGATACCGGAAATGAGAACTGGAACCATTACTGGACTCAAAAATTCCATGCGGGCCAACCGTCTATCCAAGAGCCAGACGAGTTTCGCGCTCGGCCCCCAGTTGAGGATCTGCCACCCTTACCTCTGCCACCTGATCAGCCAGGAACTCCACCCCTTCCCAACCCCCCAACTCCAGAAGAAGGAAAGATTCCTGACGGGATTCCGACGGATGACCAAGGAGACCCCCTAGAACCCGACTCCCAAGACCCGTCCCGGTCAGACCCGATTGGAGGTCCTGGTTCACCACCAAACGACCCCGACCCCATAGAACCGGACTTCCAAGACCCATCCCGGCCAGAGCCGGTTGCAGATCCAGCTCCACCGCCTCCAGAACCCACACTGGTTGGCTCTGTGAACCCGGTTGCACCTGTTCCCGGAGCGGCTCCTCCTGGAATGACTTTTCCGGTTCCCTAAAATCAAGTTATGGGCGGCTCAGCTGCCCATAAACCGTACACCGAGCATTTCAAGCTCCCACGATTCACATAGGAAACTGTTGTCCATTTCCTATGTGAACCTTTCCCTAACCCCCCATCATCCCCCCACTCAGACGACGCAGGGCGCGATTCGCCACATTAGAATAGCGCAACTCCCCACAGAGGATTTTCAACATAATCTGGGTGGCGATGGGTTGCTTAATCGCCACCTTATAGGCAATCCCCGGAAAGCGATACAAGGCCGCCGCCAAACGAGCCGCCCAAGCCATATCCGCGCCCCAGTTCTCCTGAACCGTTTGACTATAGCCCTCCAGGGCGTTGATATCCCCAGAGAGGGCCTGATCAATGGCCTCCGCCGCCGTCATGCCACTATAGAGACAGGGACGAATCCCCTCCGCCGTGAGGGGATCGACAAATCCCGCCGCTTCACCAATCAACAACGCATTCTGACTATGCAGAGGGCGATCGCCATCCCAAAGGGCAAGACTTCCCTCCCGCACCTGCCGATCGCCCTTCGGTAATCCCACCGTATCCGCGTACTCCTGCAAGAGTTTCGGCAGTTTCTTATTATCCCCCCCCAAAAAGGTACTCGTACTAATCGAAAAGCCATCAGCCTTGGGAAACTGCCAGATAAAGCCATTCTTCACCTGGCCAAAGGCAAAATCAATGGGGGCCGACTCCGCCTGAGGACTCGAAACCTCCAACGTCGCCGCTAAGCGAGTTTTCGGGGTTTTTAACTTCAACCAGGGGGCCACCGGACCATTAGCCCCGTCCGCCCCAATCAGATAGCGGCCAAACCGGGGTTCGCCGTTGGTTTGGATTTCCCAGCGATCGCCGTTTAAGACAATCCCCGTCACCTCCACACCGGGCTCCACCGTCGCTCCCTGCTGGGCCGCTTGGTCCAACAGCAGTTGATCGAACTCATCCCGACGCACCATCCACATCGGTTCCGCCGTCTCCAGTTCCACCAGTACCGGTTCCTCATACTTCCAGGTATAA
>SMDP01000331.1:1900-3412 GCA_012911965.1 Geitlerinema sp. P-1104 | reverse complement strand
GGAAAGCCAGTCCTCTCCCGCCGTTGCTGGTCAATTTTGGCAAACTCCCCCACTGCCGTATAGCCGATTTCTTCGATTTTGTCAAGTGCCAGGTCGGGGGCGACCTCTCCCCTAGCCACCGCCTGTAGGAGGGTTTGCAAGCCTTCTGAGTTCATCCTTACCTACTCCTCAATCGTCAGTTCTGGCAAATTCCAGAACACGCCGCCAATAGCTGAATAGCGAGTTCCTTGAATGGTATTGCGAACGGCGGCCATCGACAGGGGATTTACCAAATAGATAAATGGTAAATTTTCCTGGACTAAAATCTGGGCTTGTCCATAAATTTCCCGGCGTTCCTCATCACCAAAAACCTGTGCCCCTCGGATATAAAGGGCTTCGATTTCTCGCTCCCAATCCTCGATGATTCGCCCTTCTAGGGGAGGATCATCCCGATTTTGGTTGAAACTATGTAAACGACCATCCACTGCGAAAATGGTCAAATTTCCATGGGGTTCAACCCCTCCCGTAAAGCCAATTAGATGCGCCTCCCAGTCCAGGGTATTACTGAGTTTGTTCACCAAGTTATTAAAGTCAATGGGAGTGAAATTAACCTGAATGCCAATCTGACTTAAATCTTGGCGGATTTGCGCCCCAATTGCCTCCCGAGTTTGATTTCCGGCATTGGTGATCAGTTCAAATTGCACCCGATTGCCGTCTTCATCTAATAAACGACCCCGATCATCATATTGGAAGCCTGCATCGAGTAACAGGTCTCGCGCCTTATCCAAATCATATTCATAGGTGGGGAGTCCTTCTTCTGGGGAAAGATAATAGGGACTCTGAATCGAAATTGGTGAATTTTGCGGTTCTCCCAAACCTCGATAAATACTGTTAATCATGGTTTGTCGGTCAATGGAATGGGCAACCGCTTGACGAAAGGCGAGGGTATTAAACCATTTTGACTTAATGGGGTCAACTAATGGAGTGCCATTGGGATTGCGACCCTGATTGAGATTAAAAGAAATAAAGGTCGTTCCCATTTGGGGACCATCTTCATAAATCGTGAAGTTGCCCCGTTCTTCCTCTTGTTTTAGTAATGAAAAATGGGGCGGATTCACGGTAATGGAACTCAAGCCCCCAGACCGAAACTGTAATAACTGTGTATCTTGATTTTCCACCACCTGCCAGACCACACTGTTGATATGAGGTCTGGGGGTTCCGTCTTCCTCTTCATCCCAATAGTAGGGATTGCGTTCAAAGCGAACCCGTTGGCCCGGCATATATCGACTCAGGCGATAGGGGCCATTACAGATAATCTCCTCTGGAGGTGTATTGGTTCCCCACATTGTATTAAAACGGGGTTCCCCTTCCTCATCCACATCCTCAACAGCGGCCCGTAGGATATGTTCTGGGAGAATCGGAGATCCCAAGGTTCTGAGAATTGGCGAGAAGGGTTCGGGAAGGAGGACTTCAATACGGCGATCGTCTAATTTTTGGATCGTGGGAAATTCCCCACTCTCGCCAACCCGCAGT
>SMDP01000331.1:0-1588 GCA_012911965.1 Geitlerinema sp. P-1104 | reverse complement strand
TCGCGCACCCGGAACTGTTCGATCTGACAGCTACTCAATCCCAACAGCAGCATTAGGGCCAGCAACCCCAGGCTGAGGAGGCGACGAAGCGATCGCAGATGCGGCGAGAGGGGAGTTAGGACAAACATAATTAGCAGGAAATAGACGGGAATCTCTAGGCTAACCGATCGCAGGGGGATGCTTAGGAATCCAGGGCGCTTAGCAATACCACCGCATGGACGGCGATTCCTTCTTCTCGTCCCGTGGGACCGAGGGTTTCGTTAGTGGTGGCTTTAATACCAATGAGGGTGGGGTCTACCTCCAGGGTATCCGCCAGGTTGTCCTGCATATCCTGAAGATGGGGTTTGAGTTTGGGCCGTTCAGCAATGATGACGCTGTCGAGATTGCTAATCGTCCAACCTTTCTTGTGGATGAGGCGGTTCACTTGTTGCAAGAGGGTTAAACTGTTGGCCCCGCGCCATTGTTCGTCGGTGGGGGGGAAGTAATGGCCAATGTCTCCCAGGCTGAGTGCGCCAAGCATGGCATCCATAATCGCATGGGTCAGCACGTCGGCATCACTGTGACCGTCGAGTCCGCGATCGTGGGGGAGAACTACCCCCCCGAGAATTAGAGGCCGTCCTTCTACTAGACGGTGAATGTCGTAGCCGTTGCCGATGCGAAGCTTCATCTGGGTCAAGAAACTTTACGTTTTTTATCATTCTCGCTTCCAATCGTAACTTGGGCCGGTTCAGTTGTACAGTTGGGTACAGTTAGCTTGTACAATAAGGTAGCCCAATTTAATGCTACGAGGACGCTTTATCTGATGCCCGTTGCCGTCGGTATGATTCAAAGCTTGGGGTTTCCCTCCATTTTAGCGGCAGCTGATGCTTCTGTGAAAGCTGCTCGCGTGACGCTGGTTTATTTTGACAAGGCTGAAAGTGGTCAGTTTGCGATCGCCTTTCGCGGGCCCGTTTCAGAAGTCAAAGCAGCAATGGAGGCAGGTTTGGCTGCCGTTGAAAATACCTTTGGGGGCAAGATAATATCTCACTATATTGTTCCCAATCCACCTGAGAATATCGTGGCGGTTCTGCCGATTCACTATACGGAAACGAGTGAACCCTTCCGATGAATGCCCTCGGTTGCCTTGCCAGGATCATGGGGGATGATCGATAATTCTCCAACTGGGTGAGGTGAGATGGCCAGACATCGCTACATTGAGCTTTAATCAGCTTCAACATGGCGCTTGGATAAAACCGCTTCAAGTATAAACCTTTAACTGGGGGTAACGATGCCCCAAACGTGCCAAATTTAGGAGATGAACCGTGACACAGCAGGCAGTAGGATCGATTGAAACGAAAGGATTTCCTGGCGTTATGGCGGCCGCCGACGCTATGGTTAAGGCCGGACGAGTGACGCTCGTGGGCTATATCCGGGTGGGAAGCGCCCGCTTTAACATTAATATCCGTGGGGATGTGTCCGAGGTGAAAACGGCGATGGATGCCGGAATTGCTGCCGTGGAACGGACCTATGGGGCGACGTTGGAATCCTGGGTGATTATCCCTCGTCCCCATGAGAACATTGTGGCAGTTCTCCCCATTGATTATGGCCC
>SMDP01000330.1 GCA_012911965.1 Geitlerinema sp. P-1104 | reverse complement strand
AAAGCCGGGCAACCACAAGGGTTTGCCTAAAAGCCGGGCAACCACAAGGGTTTGCCCCTACTTCTTGCGTCCTGCCTTGGCGTCCACTAACTCTAACTCCGAGAGTAAAAAGGTTACTGAGTGATCCCAATTTCCCCCCTCAAACAAGACAGCCGCCTTGCCATCGCTGACTCGTTGCACCGAGCCTTTGAAGCGGTAATAGGTATCCTCAGGGTTAATCACTTCCACAGCCGATCCAGGCAGAATCATAAGTCGTTCGTCTTTTCGCTAATTCACCATTCCGATTCTAGCCCACCCCAGGGGCCCGGCTAAAACTTCAACCGCTGTCGGTGATTATTCACCGACTCGACTAACCCCACCGCCAGGAAATTCGTTAGCAGGGCCGATCGCCCATAACTCATCCAGGGCAGGGGAATCCCCGTCACCGGGGCCAAGCCAATGGTCATACTGACATTGACGACCACCTGGAATACCACCATCGACAACACCCCCACCGCCAACAGAGAGCCAAAATTATCCTTTGCGGTTTGGGCAATAATAATCAGGCGCAAACAAATCAGCCAAAAGACAACCAAGACCGCGATCGCCCCCACAAAGCCCCATTCTTCACCCACCGCCGAGAAAATAAAGTCCGTATGTTGCTCCGGAATAAAGCCGCCCTGAGTTTGAGTTCCCTGGCCAAACCCCCGTCCCCACAGTTCCCCAGAACCAATAGCAATGCGGGATTGAATCAAGTGATAGCCCCCTCCCAGGGGATCACGACTGGGGTCAAGAAATAGCACAATCCGGTCTTTCTGATAGGGTTTGAGCAGGTTCCATAGCACCTCCCCTAAGCGGCCCGACACTAAATTCACCGTCAAGGCGGCGATCGCCCCAAACCAGCGTCCAGGAATCGTCAGCCAGGCTAACACTCCCATTCCAGCCACCCAAATGAACCACACCGGAAGCAACAAACTAAATAGAATCGCCGAAATCATCGGTGACACCAACAGCAGCAACCAGCCAGGGTTCGCATTCGCCCAATAGAGCATTCCCAGAGTAACGGCCCCAAACACCAACGACGTTCCCAAATCTGGCTGCAAAAACACCAAGGCCCAGGGAATCGTCGTCACCGCCAAACTTTTCAGTACCGTCGCGAAGTTCGCCGCCGTTCGCCCTTCTAACATGGTGGCCAAGGTAATAATTAGCCCCAACTTGGCAAATTCCGACGGCTGAATATTAAAGCCACCAATTGTAATCCAGCGTTGGGCCCCCAGAGCTGTAGTTCCCAGGAAAATCACCGCAATCAAGGACAAATTGGTGACGATATAAATGATCCACGTCCATTGGACTAGGTTTTCATAACGCCAGCGGGCGATGGTTAAGGCCAAGACTAAGCCAATAGCCCCCGTCACCCAATGTTGCCACCAATCGGTGTACTCCAGGTTGAGCTGGCTACTGCGAATCACAAAGCCGGCGTAGACGGTTAAACCAATACTTAGGATTAGTAACGTCCAATCAATGGACTGCCAGGCTTGTAGCCAATTGCGGTTGAGCATAGGGCGATTGGATGATTGCGGAAAGTAGACAAGGGGGGGAAGAAGGCAGTAGGCAGTAGGCAGTAGGCAGTAGGGGAGAAGAAGGCAGTTGTTCTACTGCCTGTTCCCTGTTCCCTGTTCCCTGTTCCCCCCTGCTGCCTTCTTTAACGATTGGAGAGGGCTGCCACGGATACCTTGGCCGCTAATTGTTTAGCCGCCTTGACTAATTCCTGGGCTGAGGCGGACTCAGGGTGAGAGACAACAATGGGAATTCCCTCGTCTCCTCCTTCCCGTAACGGAATTTCCAGGGGAATCCGTCCCAATAATGGCACATTCAATTCGTTGGCAGTTTTCTCGCCTCCCCCAGAGCCGAAAATATCATACTGGCGATCGGGGAGATCGGGGGGGATGAAATAGCTCATATTTTCGATGATACCTAAGACGGGAACCCCAAGCTGTTCAAACATTTTTAGCCCTTTACGAGAGTCTAACAGGGCTACCGTTTGGGGGGTGGTGACAATCACCGCTCCCGCCATAGGAACCGCTTGGGCGAGGGTTAACTGGGCGTCGCCGGTTCCTGGGGGCATATCCACAATCAGATAGTCTAATTCTCCCCATTGGACCTGATAGAGAAACTGACGAATCACGCCATTGAGCATGGGCCCACGCCAAATTACCGGCTGGTCCTTGTCAATCAGGAAGGCCATTGAGACCAGTTTCACCCCGTGGTTGAAGGCCGGTTCTAAGACTTCCTTTCCATCAGCCCCTTCTCGTACCATGACCTTAGCATCCCCAAGTCCCAGCATATTGGGACCGTTGGGACCGTAGATATCTGCATCGAGAAGTCCCACTTTTGCCCCAGTTTGGGCTAAAGCCACGGCCATATTCACGGCAACGCTGGTTTTACCGACGCCTCCTTTGCCACTGGAGACGGCAATGATATTTTTAACGCCATCAATTCCTTGGCGATCCGGAAGGGAGGGCTGTTTGGGGGTTTCAGCAGTCACCTCTACCTTGACCTCCTCCACGCCGGGAAGGGTCTGTACCGCTTTCTGACAATCCTCGACAATAAACTCCCGTAGAGGACAGGCGGGGGTTGTTAGAACAAGGGTAAAACTGACTACGCCACCGTCAATTTGCACGTGACGGATCATATTCAAGTCCACCAGGCTTTTATTGAGTTCGGGATCTTGAACCGGCTGTAGTACCTTTAAAACGGCTTCTGGGGTCAGTGCATTGCTTGACGTCAAGTTCACAGATGTCTCCTCTTGGGTTGGGGTTTAGCAAATCGATGGCAAGACAGATGGCTTATGGGAACGGTTCAGCCTTGTATCGTTTTATTATTAAAACTATACATTTTTGAACAACGATAAAAAAGGTCAGGGCCATTCTTCTATAATGCGGGGTGGCCTTCACCTCTAGCCTAGCATCGACGGTGATTCCCCGAGGGCATCTGATACGATGACGGCTTAGTATCCAGCCTTGGAACCGCGATGCTCTCAGTAGTTGTGATGTTTTGTCACATTTCGTAACTTATCGCAATTTGTCTTAACAAAAAAATATGAGTTCAACATCAACGCCTCCTGTTTCGCCCCTGTCCACTCGTCCTCCTGAAGATTCCCAGGCCCGCATTAGTACCTTCATGAAAAACCTGCAAGAGAGTATCTGTGCTGGTTTAGAACGGCTCGATGGGGGCGGTCAATTTCGTGAAGATATGTGGGAGCGTCCCGAAGGGGGAGGCGGGCGATCGCGGGTGATTCGCGAGGGCAATATCTTTGAACAGGGGGGAGTGAACTTCTCAGAAGTCTTTGGCGAGAAACTCCCGCCCTCGATTCTCAAACAACGGCCCGAAGCCGAAGGCCATGGCTTTTATGCCACCGGAACCTCCATGGTGCTGCATCCCCGTAGCCC
>SMDP01000033.1:26963-28153 GCA_012911965.1 Geitlerinema sp. P-1104 | reverse complement strand
TTCCACGCTGTGATTGGCCAGGAAACCCGCCGTCAATGTCAAGACCTCTGGAACGGCTTACCGGATGTGTTGTTGGCTTGTGTCGGTGGGGGTTCCAACGCCATGGGACTGTTTTATGAGTTTGTCAACGATGCCTCTGTGCGTATGATTGGCGTTGAAGCCGCCGGGGAAGGCGTTACCTCCACAAAACACGCCGCCACCTTAACCCAGGGTAAAGTTGGTGTGTTACATGGGGCCATGAGTTATCTGTTGCAGGATGACGATGGCCAAGTTAATGAGGCGCACTCCATTAGTGCCGGGTTGGACTATCCCGGAGTCGGTCCTGAACATAGCTATTTGAAGGATACGGGCCGGGCGGAGTATTACAGCGTCACCGATGATGAAGCCATGCAAGCGTTTCAGTTGGTGTCCTGTTTAGAGGGCATCATTCCTGCCCTAGAAACAGCTCACGCCTTTGCCTATTTAGACACCCTTTGCCCTCAACTCGACGATGGGGCAACGGTGGTGATTAACTGTTCAGGACGGGGGGATAAAGACGTGCAGACGGCGGCCCGTTATCTGAATTTAGGGGATGTGTAAGGGACTGTCCCTGATTGGCGAGACTGGGGTGGGAACCCCTCACCCCAAAAGGTTTAGATTAGTTGTTACGTCGGATTAGGAGCGTATGGGTATGGTGTCGCAAGAGTTTCATCCGTTGCCTCCTCGTGATGTCTTACCGACGATGTATGACTTGCCCAGTGAGAATCCGGAGGAACCTGGTTTGCCTGACGAGTTTCATCTGCGCCAACCGGAGTTGTTGCGCTTAACCTTTCGTCCGCCGACCTATAGGGAGGATGAGTTGTTTACGGCCAGTGACCTTAATCTGTATTACGATGTCCGCCATCCTCAATGGTATAAACGCCCCGATTGGTTCGCGGTGTTGGGGGTTCCTAAACTCTATGAGGAACGGGACTTGCGGTTGAGTTATGTGACCTGGCAGGAGGGGGTTTATCCCTTTGTGGCGGTTGAGTTGTTATCTCCAGGAACGGAGGCGGAAGATTTGGGCCGCCGTCTACGAGATATGAGTCAACCTCCGAATAAATGGACGGTCTATGAGCAGATTTTACGGATTCCCTATTATTTTGTCTTTAATCGCTATACGGATGAGTTTCAAGCGTTTGGCTTGACGACGAACAGCTACCAACCTCTAA
>SMDP01000033.1:25571-26782 GCA_012911965.1 Geitlerinema sp. P-1104 | reverse complement strand
GTTGCGCGATCGCCTACAACAGTTAGGCCTTAATCCTGATGAGTTACAAGGATAATTCGAGTCGCCATTCCAGACAAATTTTTAGGGTTTTCAAGATATATGGTGGAATGGGTTGCATTGGATAAAAAATTGTAGGGGCGAAAAATTTTTCGCCCCTACAGCAAGGGATATAATCTGCCATAAATTTTTCTTATCACCTTGAACCCAGAAGACCCGATTTTTTTGCCCCACGATTATTAACAATTCACGGCGATAAAGGGTTCGATGGTTTTAACCACGGATTGGCTTAAACTTTCTAACTCATAGCCTCCTTCTAAGCCAAACATGAGATGAGGGGTAATCTCTGAACACCATTGGCTGAGTTGACGATAATCCTTGGGTTGCAACAACATCTGTGAAATTGAGTCGGTTTTTGTACCGTCATAGCCGGCACTGATGATTAACAAGTCGGGGCGAAAATCACGGAGAAAGGGAATAACGTTATCCCGGAAAACTTGACGATAGGTGTCTGAGGTGGTGTTGGGGGGAAGGGGTAGATTTAAGACGTTTTGATAATAGCCGGTTTCCGAAGCAGAGCCGGTTCCGGGATAGTTGGGGGATTCATGGAGGGAACAATAGGCCAGTTGGGGATGGGTTTCTAGAATTGCTTGGGTTCCGTTGCCATGATGTACGTCCCAATCTAAGACGGCCACTCGGTCAATTGCAAATTGTTTGAGGGCATAATAGGCGGCGATCGCCGCATTGGAAAAAATACAAAATCCCATGCCGCGATCGCGTTCGGCATGATGTCCCGGCGGACGAGCGAGGACAAAACTCGGTTGTCCCTGATGAACCACTAAATCAACGGCATCCAACCAAGCACTGACGGCCAAAAGTGCCACATCATAGGAACTCGGCGAGACGGACGTATCCATATCGATGCGTCCGCCGCCACGACTGGCAATCCGTTTGATGGACTGTACGTAGTCACGGGGATGGATTTGGGTGATGATATCGAGGAGTTCCGGGCGATCGCTCGGAAGTTGCCAATGGAGATGATCGGCCCAGGGTTGGGATTTTAAGGCTTGAACGATGGCCCGCAGACGATCTGGGCGTTCTGGATGATAGGCTCCAGTTCGATGATCGAGGAAGGCCTCGGCATAGAGAATAGGAAACATAGCTGACCCCAAGGTTCAGGATGGGAAGCATTCAGGAATCTGGCGATCGCCCAG
>SMDP01000033.1:22712-25375 GCA_012911965.1 Geitlerinema sp. P-1104 | reverse complement strand
AGTGCTAGAATTGGCGCGAATTGTCTGCGTCATTGCCGTTAAAAAAAGTAACCCGCACGCAGCCGGTTGGTGCCAACACAACCCTGTCCAACTGCGGTTTTAAGGGAGAATTTTACCGTATGACCATTGCCGAAGAACGGATCGTTCCAACAGATTTAGGGAACGAAATGTCTCGATCCTACCTCGAATACGCCATGAGCGTCATCGTCGGTCGAGCCTTACCCGATGCCCGAGACGGACTCAAACCCGTCCACCGCCGCATTCTCTATGCCATGCACGAATTGGGACTCTACCACGATCGCCCCTTTCGTAAATGTGCTCGGGTTGTCGGGGAAGTATTAGGGAAATACCACCCCCACGGTGACACCGCCGTCTATGATGCCCTGGTGCGCATGGCCCAACCTTTTTCCATGCGATCGCCCCTGATTGAAGGCCATGGTAACTTCGGCTCCGTCGATAACGATCCCCCGGCTGCCATGCGGTACACCGAAAGCCGCCTGCAACGGTTTAGTAGCGTATCCCTGCTGCAAGACATCGACTCCGACACCGTTGACTTCGCCGACAACTTCGACGGTTCCCAACAAGAACCCATCGTTCTCCCCGCCAGAATCCCCCAACTCCTCGTCAACGGCTCCTCAGGGATTGCTGTGGGTATGGCCACCAACATTCCTCCCCATAACGTGGGAGAACTCGTAGACGGCTTAGTGGCCTTAATTCATAATCCCGAATTAGGCGATCTGGATTTAATGGAGTATATCCCCGGGCCCGACTTCCCAACTGGGGGGCAAATTCTCGGAACCAGTACCATTCGCGACGCTTACACCAGCGGACGTGGTTCCATCACCATGCGGGGTGTCGCCAACATCGAAACCTTAGAACGGCGTGGGGCCCCCGATCGCGAAGCCGTCATCGTCACCGAACTCCCCTACCAAACCAACAAAGCGGCCCTAATCGAGAAAATCGCCGACTTAGTCAACGACAAAAAACTAGAGGGAATTTCCGACATTCGCGATGAGAGCGATCGCGACGGAATGCGGATTGTCATCGAACTCAAACGAGATGCCTATCCTCGGGTGGTTCTCAACAACCTCTACAAACAAACCCCCATCCAAAACAACTTCGGGGCCAATATGCTGGCCCTAGTTGACGGCGAACCGCAACTACTGTCTCTGCGTCGTTTCCTACAAGTCTTCCTAGACTTTCGCATCGAGACGATTACCCGTCGCACCCGCTACGAACTGCGTAAAGCCCAAGAACGGGATCACCTCCTACAAGGCTTACTCATCGCCCTCGAACATCTCGATGGCGTGATTCGTCTGATTCGCCAGTCCCCCGACAGTGCCTCCGCCAAAACCCAACTCATCCAGGATTATAATCTCTCCGACTATCAAGCCGATGCCATTCTGCAAATGCAGTTGCGTCGTTTGACAGCCTTAGAAGCCGACAAAATCCAACAGGAACATGAGGCCCTGCAAGAAACCATTGCCGATTTAGAAGATATCTTAGCCCGGCGAGAGCGAGTCCTAGAAATCATCAAAGCCGAACTCCTCGAACTCAAAGAAATCTTCGCCACCCCTCGCCGCACCGAAATTCTCAGAGATGAAGGAGACCTCGACGACACCGACTTAATTGCCAACGAACAGGCCTTAATCTTGGTGACGGAACAGGGCTATATCAAACGGATGCCCGTCAACACCTTTGAAGCCCAAAACCGGGCCACCCGAGGCAAATCAGGAACCAAAATGAAAGAGGATGATGGCATTGACCATTTCCTCACCTGTTGCGATCACGATCACATTCTCTTTTTCAGCGATCGCGGCGTTGTCTATAGCGTCAAAGCCTACCAAATTCCCACCGGTTCAAGAACATCCCGAGGCATCCCGATTGTACAACTCCTGCCCATCCCTCGGGATGAAAAAATCACCTCCGTCGTCCCCATTAGCGAGTTTAGCGATGACAACTATCTGATCATGCTCACTCAGGCCGGTAACATCAAAAAAACCGCCCTATCCGCCTTTGCCAACATTCGGGCCAATGGCTTAATTGCCATTTCCTTAAACGAAGGCGATGAACTACGCTGGGTGCGTCTAGCTCGGGCAGAAGATAGTATTATTATCGGCTCCCGTCTAGGCATGGCCATTCACTTCAAAGCCGATCACGAGCAACTGCGACCCCTAGGCCGGGCCACTCGTGGGGTGAAATCCATGAACCTCCGAGATGACGACACCCTGATCAGTATGGATGTCCTACCCAGCAGTGTCGTAGAGACCTTAGGCGACACCGATGAAAGTGACATCGATGACGCAGCCGACACAGACGACAATGGTGATGAAAACGACGAGGCCCCCTCAAACGGTGAAGGTCCCTGGGTCTTAATCGTCACCACCGGAGGCTATGGAAAACGAGTTCCCGTGTCTCAATTCCGCCTGCAACGTCGGGCTGGCAAAGGGACAATTTCCACCAAATTTAAGTCGCATCTCAAAGACGACAGCGTGGTGGGATTAATCGTCGTCAACGAGGAAGACGAATTGATGATGGTAACCATGCGGGGGATCATCATCCGTCAAGCCGCCAGTGCCATTACCCCACAATCTCGCTCAGCCACCGGGATTCGCGTGCAGCGACTCGACAAAGATGATGCGATCGCCGCCGTGGCCATTGTC
>SMDP01000033.1:0-21876 GCA_012911965.1 Geitlerinema sp. P-1104 | reverse complement strand
TCCACCAGTCGTTCCGCCCCCACAAAGGGATCTGGGGCAGTCACCAGACGTACCAGGGCTTGAACACCCCGTTTTTCGAGATAGTCGCGAATTTTTTTCTCTAACCCAGCCTGTTGTGCTATATCCCGCGACCCACTGGGGAGAATACTGGAAATGGTCACCATGCCCCGGTTGTGGGTGAGGGCGGTTGCCAGTTCTACCAGGGACCAACGACGCATGGGGGCGCCCGATAAAACCAGCATATGGGGTCGCCAGTTTTTGGTATCTGTGTCATCCCCCATGCTAAGGATGGCCATACGGGCAAGTTCCACCCACAAGCCGCGACGGACATCTCCCCAGGCGGTTTGTAGTTCTCGTCGTTCGAGCCAGAGATATATCCCCAAGACCAAGACAGCCGCCACCACAGCCGCAATGGGGTTAATCAGCAGCATCACCCAGAGACAACCGATCGCCCCTAAGGCGGAGAAATACCAGGGAACGCCAAAGGTGGGGCGGAAGGAAGGGCTTTCTAAGAAACCTTCAATGGCGGCGGCCATGTTCAAGACTAAATAGGTACTCAGAAAGAACATGGTTAACACCGGGGCGATGAGGTTCAAATCGCCAAGACTCACGGCGGCTAGGGCTACCCCTAGCGTCAGGAAGGTTCCTAAACGGGGTTCGTCGGTCTCTCCTTTACCCTGGCCCAGCCAACGCAGGATGGGGGGCAGCACTCCGTCACGGGCAAGGGCTTGTAGAACCCGAGGTGCGCCGAGAATACTCCCTAACGCACTGGAGAGGGTGGCCCCCCAGACTCCCAAGAGAATGGCATCTCCCCAAATAGCAATGTCCCGCATCACCAAGGGGTTCTCGGTCAGAGCGGTGTAATCGGCGCGAGTCGCCAGGAAGAGGGGCAACAGCATATAGATGAGGTAACCCGTCCCCACGGCGGCCAGAGTACCTACTGGGATGGATTTGGAGGGATTTTTGAGGTCGCCGGACATATTCACCCCGGCCATAATTCCAGTGACGGCGGGGAAGAAGACGGCGAAAACCACCCAGAAGGGTTCACCAATGCGCCCGGAGACGTTCCACATGCCAATGTCGCTTTCGGCGATGGGACTGCCGAAGACGAGGGAGACGAGGGAGAGGACGATCGCCGCCATGATGAAGTATTGGGCCCGGATGGCTAAATCGGCGGACTGAATCGCCAACCCGGCTACCACGAGAGTGGTGATCAAGGCGATGGGGGTTTGATAGTCGGCCAGAACCGGAAAGCTATTACTCAAACTTTCGGCAAACCCTAGGGTGTACAGGGCGACCGATAAGGCTTGGGCAAAGTAGAGGGGGATCCCAACGGCCCCTCCGGTTTCAATGCCCAGGGAGCGGCTAATCATGTAGTACGCCCCCCCAACGCGGACGACGCGATCCGTGGCGATCGCCGAGATGGAGAGGCTCGTCAGTAGGGTAATTGAGGTTGCCAGGGTGACAATGACTAAGCTACCCAGCCAACCGACATTCGCCACCACCCAGCCGAAACGCAAGTACATAATGACCCCCAAGATGGTGAGAATCGAGGGGGTAAAGACACCGCCAAATGTTCCCAAACCAGTTGTTGAGTCATCGTCTGGGGGCGGATTGGAGTTAGAGGATTGCTGCCAGGGAAAGCGCACTATTTAAACAACGAGCTTAAGTTGCACCGGCCATCTTAAGGCAATTTCCTCAATTTGGAGCTGTTGCAATTCTTATCATTCTGAGCCTCTTTCCCCAAGGATTCCACAACGTTTCCACAACGGCCTCGGAAGTTTTCCACAGGTTACTGGGGGTTTTCCACAGGCGATCGCGCCGGTTGGGGACGGTTGGGTCAGGTTGGGGATTTCTTGGCGGGTTGCGGTGAGACCTCAGCGATCTGCCCCTGATGTAACGTTAAGTTACAAAAACAAGGCTCAAACCCCTATGCTTCCGTGAGACTCTAGTCTCGAAAAGAGCAAACTTTATTTTTCGCAACATTGACAAGCCGCCCCCTGATCAGACCACAATGATGCGACGGGTCGAGGTTGCCTCAACAAATCAACCCCCAACCTTCCCCAACCCCTACGTGCCGGAGATCGTCATGAACACTAGCGTCAGCATTCTCGCAGAAATCCCTGAAGACCTACATGAATCCCTAAAAAGTTATCTCGATACTCATCCCGACTGGGACCAGGATCGCATTTTCGCGGCAGCGTTGTCCCTGTTTTTACTGCAAAATGGCGATAGCAGCACTCCAGAGGCTTCTCAGAACTATCGCCGGGCGGCCCGTGTTTATCTCGAAACCCTGTTTCAAACCCCAGAGTAGGGAGCAGAGAAAAGGCGGGTTATGCCCGCCTTGTGTTTGGGGGAGTTCTCTGAGGGAACTCCCCTATTGGATTGAGAGATCTAGGGGTTGAGCCTAAGCCGGTTTGGCTTGACTGTCGTTTTTGTTCTGGAGTAGGCGAATCACAGAGTTCTTCTCTAGCAGTCCCAGAACGGTTCCGTTTTCACCAATGACAGGAAGTTCGGTAATTTTCTGGCTTTCGAGTAGGGTGACGACTTCGAGTAGGGATTGATTGGATTCGACGGTTTGCACGTCAACGCTTTCCATCAACTCAGAGACTTGCACGTCATTCCAGTCGGAGGTGGGAATTTGACGCATGGAATCAACGGATAGGGCGCCAATGAGTTGTTGGTTCTCGTCGGTGACGATGTATTTGCGCCAGTTACGACGACCAATGACGTAGTTGTTGGCGAACTCTCGCAGGGAGAGATTAGCGGGAACGACAGGGCTGTCAGGGGTGACCGCATCGGCAGCGGTTAGGCCATCCAGTTTTTCTTGAATTTGGGCTGACTGGGCGGAGGTTCCGGCATTTTGCAGGAGGAACCAGCCAATCAGGACGTTCCAGAAGTTGAAGCCGGCGTTGAAGAAGAGGGGAATGACACCAGAGGCGATGGCCAACCAACCAATCACCTGTCCGACGCGGCTGGCAAAGACGGTTCCTTTATAGGGGTTACCGGTGACTTTCCAGACGACGGATTTCAGGATGTTACCGCCATCAAGGGGAAGTCCAGGAATCAGGTTGAACAGGGCCAGAATTAGGTTGATTGTGGCCAGCAGTCCCAGAATCGCCGCTAGAGGGGCCGAGAGGGGGACGGTTTGCACGATCGCCGTGAACAGACCAAACAGGCCTAAACTGACTAGAGGACCGGCGATCGCCACCCAGAAGGCTTCTCCGGGGGTTTTCGACTCTCGCCCTAAGCTGGCTAAGCCACCAAAGAGAAAGAGGGTGATGGATTTGACTTCAATCCCTTGGCTTTGGGCGACGAAGCTATGGCCGAGTTCATGAGCCAAGACCGAGGAAAATAGTAGCAATGCGGCCACTAAGCCCAAAGTCCAGGGTAGAACTACACCGAGTTCGGGAAATTGACTGGCGAGACCACTACCATAACTGAAGGTGACCAACGCTAGGACCAAAAACCAGGACGCATTGAGATAGAAAGGAATACCAAACAGGTTTCCGACACGGAACGAGCCGTTCATAGAGACATTCTCCTGAATACAACTTGCGTTAAGCGAGACTCGAACCGTCGAAACATACTGTCGAAAGACAAGAACTGTTATGGGGAACGTTCAAACGTCGAGCAAAGGATGATTGCTGTCAGGTTTGTGGCGAGGAATGGTGCTACAAACCGGGTTTGACGAGCCGAGTCGCTGTGAACTTGTTTCTATTGTAACGTTTTGTTAAATCCCGAGCAGCCAAGGGCTGTCGCATTCACCGCCCTAAAGGGTACGGTCTTTAGCACTATAGTTGAGGCCATGTCGGCCAAACTGTTCGGGGCATGGCTGTCACGGGGACAGTCATCACGCTATTTATATCCTCATGGTAGAGCGCGATCGCCCCAAGACGCATCCCCCAAGGGACAGAACTGATAAAACACGGCCTCATCCCGCAGAATGGCTCGAAATCCCTCAATCGAGCTAGTTAAGGTTTCACTGGCCCCCAACACCAGATAACCTTCAGGTTTCAGAAACTGGCATACCTGGTTCAGCAGTTGGCTACGCTGGGGAACCTCGAAATAAATCAACAGATTCCGCAATAAAATCAAATCCATGGGTGGGAGCTGGGGCAAGGGTTGACGCAAATCAAGGCGGCGAAACTGCACCATGAGGCGGATTTCGTCGCAGATGACCCAATACTTTCCTCGACGCTGAAAATAACGGTCACGAAAACGAGTCGGTAGGCGACGTTTGACCTCCATGTCGCTATACACTCCTGAACGAGCCTGATGCAGAACTTCATCGGAGATATCACTAGCAAGAATCTGTATCGTCCATTGGTTGACCATCAGCGGAAAGGCATCGTACAGCAACATAGCCAGGCTGTAGGGTTCTTGACCCCGAGAACAGGCCGCAGACCAAATGTTGAGCTGTCGTTGTTGATAATTACGACGCAGCAGTTGCGGAAAAAGTTGTTTACGGAGGCCCTCAAATACTTGACTATCCCGAAAAAAAGAGGTTTCAGAAGGAATCTCGGGTATCAGGTTCATGGAGATCAGACTCAGACGACGGGGTTAGCTGCGGTAGAGTGTCCCTGATCGTGCCGCCGTAAGTGAACCAAGCCGCAGCGAGGGCTAGGCTCAAGGCGGGAATCCACCAGAAATTTAAGAGTCCAGCCCAGAGCCAAAATCGCAGTCGTAAGCGCCAAAGAACTGCTGGATATTGACGATTATTAAGGGCTGGGTGGCGTTTGGCACTATGCCAATGTTCTTTACGATGCACCCGGCCATGACAGCGGCGACAGAGGGGAACCACATCCCAGCCGGGGACTTCTCGCCCGGCAATTTTACCCCGTCGGTCTCGATAGCGCAGATGATGCACCGCTTGGGCTTTGTGCAAGGGATTGAGAATACAGCGGTTGCGGCTGAAACGACGGGTGCGCGTGGCGATGGTATGCCAATTCCCTTGATAGCGGTTTTTAAAGGATTTCTGACGAGAGACGGCCATGGACAGAAAAAGCTGAGTGAACGCTCGGGGGGTCTTAATAGTTAATCATTCTTTGCTCTCCTTTGTACAAGTTCCGGGTTGGGAGTTCAGGGAAACACCGATGAAAAATAGGGTGTTGCTTGATGATTTTTTTACCACCGAAGGCTCCGGAGCCTTTGACTACACAATTCGCAATGAAGATGGGGGGACGGCGATCGCCACGGCCACGATTCTCGATACCATTCCTCAGGTATTTGATGCACGGGGGGGAGATAACACCCTGCAACTGAAGACTGAGGGGGTCGTGGATCTCAGTGAAGCTGATGATCAGACTCCTGAAGATACCCTAACCGTCCTCAATTTTAATCATGTCATTGGCTCGTCTGGAGATGATAGTTTACGTGGCAATGACAACGATAATTTACTCATCGGCAGCGAGGGAGACGATACCGTTATCGGAGTCAATGGAGACAATACTCTCATTGGTGTGGACGTAACCAATGTTCTAATCGGAGGAGATGGCGATGACCTTATTATTGCTGGGCCCCAAGATCAGATTAGTGGAGGCGAGGGGGTAGATACTCTCCTGATTGATGGGGATGATGATGTTGTGGTGGCAATGCCCAATGATATTGAGGTCTTAATTACCGGGGAGGGGAATGATAGCCTGATTGGAACTCCAGGATCAGACTCAATCATCTCTGCTGGGGGCAACAATACATTAGATGGAGGAGGAGGTGGTGATTTCTTCATGGGGGGTCCAGGAGGAGATGTGATTATTGCTGCCAATGGCCCCGACACGTTCGCTATCCAAGATCCCACAGATGGCCCCGATACGCTTTTAAATCAAAACCTGTTGTCTATACTGCAATTCACGGATGATGACGTGATTTTGGTCTCTGCCGACGGCTTTGGTGGAGATCTAACCCCAGGTGTTCTCCCTTCTGAGCAGTTCACCCTAGGAAATAGTGCTTCTGATCCCAACCATCGCTTTATCCTGCATAAGCCACTTCTGGGCAATGACGTTCTTTACTATGACCCCGATGGTGATGGGCCCGAACCCCAAGTTCCCATCCTCGTTTTCCGAGATTTCACCCTCTTAGACCTTAGTGAAACATCAATTGTGATTTTTTAGGGGGACTTTTTCAACGGTATGGGAGACTCAGTCTGCCGTCGAAGGCTTGATGGCAGACCAAACGGCCTGTCCTTCAGCCCTAACATTCATTAGCAAATCAGGCTTAAGTTGCGAAATATCAGCGAGAGGAAAAAGTAATTTACCTCAAAATAAATAAATTTTTTTCCTATGTTAGAATCTGGGTAGGCCCGCTATTGCTATTTACCGTTTTAAGTCCCATGGATGTTCAACTTAACTTTTCAGATGTTGTGGACTTGGCCGCAATTGGGACTCAATATGCTAGTCAAGGGTTGACATTCTCCGAGAATGCGATCGCCCTACAAAATCACAACGATGGGGGACAGGCGAACTTTCTTCAGCCGGTAACCCCAACTCTGATGACCTATCGAGGTGATGGGGCGATTCAAGTTGGGGTTTTGGAGACTCTGCCGGCAATCATTTCAGCACAACTCACCCTACGTTATACATCCCCTCACCTTGACCATGCTATCCAAGTTCTGAATGCTGATGGAGTGGTCATTAATAATTTCGTTTTAGCAAAAACTCCGATCAACTTTGCCATTGGGGGTGAATTCGACAGTTTCCAAACCGTTAGTTTTGAGTTTAATGGTGATTGGCGATTGCTACGAATCGGCAGTTTTGCAAATCAGTTGGGAATTGATGAGTTTGCCCTCAATCTTACCTTTGATGACCTAGAGGATGATTTTGATGATGAAAATGAGATTGCGATTGCGATTGAGGATGAGATTGAGGACGACATACATGACAACTTAGATAATGAGATAGAGATTGAGATTGAGGATAACTTAGATGATCAGATTGAGGCTGAGATAGAGATTGATTTAGGGGATGAGATAGAGATTGAGATTGAGGATGACCTAGATGATCAGATTGAGGATGACCTAGAGGTTGATTTAGGGGATGAGAGAGAGATTGAGATTGATGATGACCTAGATGATGACCTAGATGATCAGATTGAGGATACCCTAGAGATTGAGGATGACCTAGAGGTTGATTTAGGGGATGAGAGAGAGATTGAGATTGAAGATGACCTAGATGATGACCTGGATGATAACTTATATGATGAGATAAAGATTGAAGATGACCTAGATGATGACCTGGATGATAACTTATATGATGAGATAAAGATTGAAGATGACTTAGATGATGAAATTGAGGGTGACTTAGATAATGAGATTGAAGAGGAAGAAGAAAAAAACCCAATTGCTGAAAATAATATCATTGGTTCCGATACCATCGTAGGAACCCCCAATGATGACACCTTAACCTATGGAGAAGTAAATAGGATTTTAGTTGACCCAGAGATTTTATTAGGAAATGACCAAGACCCTCAGGGGGAAGTTTTAACCTTGTTTGGCGTTAGTGAAAGCGTGAATGGGGTTGTCTCCCTAGAAAATGATGAGATTATTTTTATTCCAGATGAAGGATTTTTAAGTGAGGGATCAGGACAGTTTCAGTATGGGATAAGCAACGAAAGTGGCGGAACTGCAACGGCAACGGCAACAATTCTCAATACTATCCCTCAGGTATTTGATGCACGGGGAGGAGATAACATTTTGCAGCTAAAGAATAGGATGGTTGTTGACTTGAGCGAGGCTGATGATCAGACTCCTGAAGATACCTTAACCGTCCTCAATTTTAATCATGTCATTGGGTCTTCTGGAGACGATAGTTTACGAGGAAATGACAACGATAATCTACTCATAGGCGGTGAGGGAGATGATACCGTTATCGGAGTCAATGGAGACAATACTCTCATTGGTATGGAAGGAACCAATGTTCTAATAGGGGGAGATGGCGATGACCTTATTATTGCTGGTCCCCAAGATCAGATCAGTGGGGGAGATGGGGTAGATACTCTCCTGATTGATGTGAATGATGATGTTATGGTGGCAATGCCGAATAATATTGAGGTCTTAATCACTGGGGAAGGGAATGATAGCCTGATTGGAACTCCAGGATCAGACTCAATCATCTCCGCTGGGGGCAATAACACACTCGATGGAGGTGGTGGTGGTGATTTCTTCATGGGGGGTCCGGGAGGAGATGTAATTATTGATACTAATGACCCCGACACATTCGTTTTCCAAGATCCCACAGATGGCGCCGATACACTCCTAAATCAAAGACCGCGGCCTTTTCCGAAACTGACAGATAATAATGTGATTTTGATCTCTGCCGATGGCTTTGGTGGAGATCTAACCCCCGGTTTTCTCCCTTCTGAGCAGTTCACCCTGGGAAGTAGTGCCTCTGATCCCAACCACCGCTTTATTCTAGATAAGGGTAAGGATAAGGGTAAGGCATTTCTTCCAAGGGATGAGGTTCTTTGGGATGAGGTTCTTTATTATGACCCCGATGGCGATGGGCCCGAACCCCAAGTTCCCATTCTCGTTTCCCAATCCCAAACTTTCATTCCGGTAGACCTTAGTGAAAGGTCAATTGTGATTTTTTAGCTAATTCCGCGAGAAGCCCCGCACTTTACATGGAAGGTAACTCGGCGAAAACCAAGCCAGATCCATACAAGCATTGCTTTATTCTCCATGCCAGTTTCCCCAGGTTGACCGTCTTGGCTTGAAACAGCGCCATCAAGAATAGGCAGACCAAGTTTAATCTCGCCCCGTGCCAGGACAAGTGAGGGCGCAAAGTGTCGTGTGGCAGCCATTGAGTGAGATTGACACTTCCCGTCTGTATCAAAGCCACTAGCATCCACAGGCAGGTTGTCAGGTGAGTCAGATGACTCCAGGGGCTGACTTGACCAAGCCCCTGATTCAGGGCATTGTAGAGTGGGGAGTTCTTTTTCACAGGCTCTCGATGGTTTGAGTGGTTTCTGCTATTGAGAGTGCTGGCTCCCCTCTCGATTTGTCAAGCCCCTCAATCCCCTCTCTCTCTCTACACTGCACCTCTTTCTCTCTTCTTTTTTGTTAGTCAATCAGCTAAACAGGGTCGGTGTCGGGAGGATGTCAGTTTACCCTTTACCGTTTTAAGTCCGATGGATGTTCAACTTAACTTTTCAGATGTTACGGACCTGGCTGCGATTGGGACTCAATATGCGAGTCAAGGGTTGACATTCTCCGAGAATGCGATCGCTCTACGAAGTCGCAATGACGGGGGGCGCGGGAACTTTACCCAGCCTGGAAACCCTACGCTGATGACCTATACCGGAGATGAGGCGATTCAAGTTGGGATTTTGGAGACTCTGCCGGCGATCGTCTCAGCACAACTGACCCTACGGTATACATCCCCTCACCTTGACCATGCTATTCAAGTTCTTGATGGTAATGGGGCTGTTATTGATAGTTTTGTTCTGCCGAAAACTCCGATTGATTTTGCCCTTGGTGGGGAGTTTGATGGCTTTCAAACGGTTACTTTTGAGTTTAATGGTGATGGGCGATCGCTACTAATCGGCAGTTTTGCGAATCAGTTGGGAATTGATGATTTCAACTTAAGTTTAACCTTTGCCGAACCTGAACCGGAGCCGGAACCCGAGCCGGAGCCAATCCCCATCCCAATTCCTGAACCCGAACCGGAGCCGGAGCCGGAGCCGGAGCCGGAGCCGGAGCCGGAACCCGAACCCGAACCCGAGCCGGAACCGGAGCCAGAGCCGGAACCCGAACCGGAGCCGGAACCCGAACCGGAACCGGAGCCAGAGCCGGAACCCGAACCTGAACCTGAACCGGAACCCGAACCCGAACTCGACAATCCGGTCGCCGAGAACGATACCGTCACCTCTGACACTATCGTTGGAACCCCCAATGATGACACCTTAACCTATGGCGAGGTTAATAGGATTTTAGTGAATCCCCAGGAGTTACTAGAAAATGACAGCGATCCTGAGGGGGGGATATTAACACTATTTGGAGTCGCTCAAGCGATTAATGGGACTGTTTCCCTAGACAATGACGAGATTATTTTTGTCCCAGATGACGGATTCTTCAATGACAATTCTGGAGAGTTTCAATACACCATTAGCAACGACCGTGAGGGAACCGCAACAGCAACGGTTACGGTTATCAATACTCCACCTCAAGTCATTGATGGTCGTGGGGGGAACAATACTCTAATTCTCAATGAACCCGTGCCCGTAAACTTGAGTCAAGCGGATGACCAAACCTTGGCTGATACGATTACTGTCTTAGGCTTTAACAACGTCTTTGGCTCTCCCGAGGATGATACTCTCATTGGCAATGAGAACGCGAACCTGCTGCTGGGCAATGATGGGAATGATTTGTTGGTCGGGATTGGCGGCGATAATACCTTAATCGGGGGGGGTGGTGTTAATACGATGCAGGGTGGAAATGGCAACGATCTAATCATTGCCGGTCCTCAGGATCAGGTCAGCGGTGGTGAGGGGATTGATACCCTGATTATCCAGAGTGACGCGAATCTGTTTGTCGAAATGCCGGATGATATAGAAGTCTTAATTACCGGCAATGGCAATAATTCGATCCAGGGAAGCCCAGGACAAGATTCTTTGATTTCAACTGGGGGACAAAATACCATTGAGGGGGGTGGTAATAGCGGTAACTTCTTCTCCGGCGGTCCGGGAGCCGATGTCATTTTTGGTGGCGTTGGCCCAGATAGTATTGTCTTTAATGGTCCTGATGAAGGGGTAGATACGTTACTAAACTTCGCTGCCGATGATTTAATTGTCATTTCTGCCGATGGATTTGGGGGCGACTTAACTCCTGGGCCAGTCTCGCCTGAGCAATTTGTCACGGCTGATAGTGCCTCAACTCCAGAGCATCGCTTTGTCTTGCAAAGCCAATTCAATGGAGGGATTCTCTTCTATGACCCCGATGGCAATGGTCCCGAAATTCAGATCCCGTTAGCGTTTGTAGACAACCCGGCTGTCACCACCTTTTTCAACGAGGACAACATTGTTATTTTCTAGGTTAAGGTTTAATCCTCTGGGGCTGGAGCTTCCGGGAAAGAGGGTGTGGAGTCATCTTGGGGTCGCATTTGTTGGTAGGCCAGGACAAAGACCCCCACTCCCAAGAGAATCATCAAGATAACTCCCAACCCCGTTTGCCAGGCTGGAGTGCGGCGACGACGGCGGCCTACCGAGCCTGGAACATCGGTGGCTTGGTCATATAACAGAGCTTTGGAGGCTTCGGAGAATTCTGAGTCTGGGGGGGACTGACTGAAATCTGGGTTGGTTTCAACGGGATCGACGGGTTTGCGGGGTGGAGGGGAGACGCGACAGAGCATCATGACCACGGAGGTGTTGTCATGACCGTTCTGCTCGTTGGCTAGTTGAATCCAAGCTTGTACGGCATCGTTCAAGGCGCAGTCCCCAGCTAAGACGGCTGGGGCGACTTGTTGCCAAGACTTTTCGACCCAATCGTCATCGCTGAGTCCGTCGGAACAGAGCAGTAAAATACCGTCTTCTTCGATGATAAACCGCTGAATCGAGGGATGGAGAAATTCACTGTCTCGGGTTCCTAAGGCCTGGGTAAGCGCACCGGCACCCATTTGTTGGAAGGCTTCGGGCCCGAAGCAGCGACCAAATTCCACTTCGCGATGGGCGACGTCATCGTCAACGGTGAGTTGTTGACAGTGGTGAGCTGTGAGCCAGTAGGCGCGACTATCGCCGATATTGACTAGATAGAGTTCATGACTGTTGGGGCGCACCACTCCTGAGTCGTTGCGTAGACTCTGGCCGAGTTGCCAGGCTAGAACCAGGGTGGTTCCCATGCGTTGGCGGGCTTCTCGCTCTTGGCTATCGTTTTGATGGGCGATGGTGTTGTTGGCGACGCGCACGAGGGCAGCCAGTTGTTCGGCGATGAGTTTTGGCGGTAGGGGGTTGGCTTCGAGTTGGATGGATTTGCTGAGTTCTCGGATTTGCAGGGTGAGGGTTCGTACTGCTGTTTGACTGGCGACTTCGCCCCCCTCATGACCGCCTACGCCGTCGCAGAGGATGGCTAAATCCCGAATGTAGTGTTCAGGATGGTTGCGGTCGGTGGTGGTGGGGTAACAGGCATCTTCGTTGTGCGATCGCAGGGGACCGGGATCGCTATCTCCATAAATCTCTAGCAGCAGGGGTCGTTCGGCGGCTAGTTCTAGGAGCAGTTGGTTGAGGCTTTCTTCGATGTTGGAGAACGAGTCCCCCTCACGCATTCGCTGGCAGAGTTGCATCATGGGTTCGGCGACAATGGCAGAGGAGCCACTGAGCCAATTGCTCCAGTGGTAGCCTAGGTCGGTTAACTGGTGACCGGTGTTGCCACTGTGGAGTTGTAGCAACCAGATACGCCAGCTTTGAACTCGTAGGTTTTCTGGGTTGAGGAGGCTGGCGGCGACTCCTTGTTCATCGAGGATGGGCCACAATTGCAGACTTTGCCAGAGCCAATAGACTTGACGCACGGCTGGGGCGTTGGCCCAGGCTTCCCGTAAGCTGGGATAGAGTTGACCCTCTGGGGTGATGGGGGCGTTGTCTAAGAGGACAATCGGGGTACTGGAGTGGCTATCTTGGGTGTAAATGCCATAAATTTGCGGCACGTGAAGTTTCTGACGCACCAGCCGTAGGTAGGGGAGATAGCTGAGGCTAATCTCGTCTGGTAGATCGGGGGCGCGATCGGGGTGGCGATCGCACCAGATTTGCGGCTGAAGAACCTCATAGCGATCGCCCAAGAGTTCCCCCGCCGGAATCTGAGCAGCCAATTGCCCCACGGCCCAAAGATAGTGGGGGAGCGTGGTTTCAGGAGGGTCAATGCGGTTAGCAAATTCGCGGAAGAGCACGTCTGTCAATCCTCTTAAACATCCTCAGGGGACGGAACTGAAACTAGCCGGATCGGCATCTCGGGGGGATGAATCAGTTTCAGTATAGTGCCTGTCTCAGCCAAAACGACAGTTAAAGGACAATTAAGGAAACTCCCGAGTTCAGGATTCCGTGCCTATGATAGAGGGGGATGGCAGTTATCGTCTTCCTTCCCTGTCCCCTCTCGACATAATCTATGGATTTACCCACATCTATGGAGACCTTCACTCTACTTTGGCTGGGACTCGGTGTCCTATTTTGTCTGATGGAGTTGTTTCTACCCACGGCGTTTGTGGAACTTTCCATGGGACTCGCGGCGTTTGTGGTGGCGTTACTCTCGTTGGTGATTCCACAGCCATCTATCCAGATTTTCCTCTGGATGGTCTTGGCGCTGGTGTTTCTGTTTGCCCTCAAGCAGTTCGTTCCTAAGAAAAGTTCCTATGTTCTGGCAGATGCGACTGAAGCCCAAACCCTGACGGCGATCGAACCCGGACGAGTGGGGCGGGTGTTATTTGAAGGCAATTCTTGGCAGGCTCGTTGTGAGGGGGATTTCTTAATCCCGGCTCACTCTAAGGCGTTGGTGGTGGGTCGTCAAGGTAATACGTTATTGGTTTTGCCAGAAGACTTTGAAGACTGATTTGGGCTTGCAGGAGAAGCCTTACATTCAGTTAGAATGTAGTTTTAGGAGATGTTTTAGGAGAGTATTATGGAAGCGTTGTGGACATTTATTATCGTTGTGATTTTGGGCGGTTCTGTGGCGAATAGCTCAGTCAAGATCGTCAATCAAGGAAATGAGGTTTTGGTGGAAACTCTGGGTAAGTACAGTGGTAAGAAACTGGAGCCGGGCTTAAATTTTATTATCCCATTTTTGGATAAGGTTGTTTTCAAAGAAACAGTCCGTGAGAAGGTGTTGGACATCCCCGCTCAACCCTGTATCACCTCCGATAACGTAGCAATTTCTGTGGATGCGGTGGTGTATTGGCGGATTATGGATATGGAGAAAGCCTATTATAAGGTGGAGGATTTGAGGAATGCGATGCAGAATTTGGTGTTAACTCAAATTCGCTCGGAAATGGGGAAACTGGAGTTGGATCAAACCTTCACGGCGCGATCGGAAATCAATGAATTGCTGTTGCGGGAGTTGGATATTTCGACAGACCCCTGGGGGGTGAAAGTGACTCGGGTGGAACTGCGAGATATTATTCCCTCGAAGGCGGTTCAGGATTCGATGGAGTTACAGATGTCGGCGGAACGGCGCAAACGGGCGGCGGTGTTGACGTCTGAGGGAGAACGGGAGTCTGCGGTCAACTCCGCGAGAGGACGAGCGGAAGCCCAGGTCTTGGAGGCAGAAGCCAGTCAACGAGCTGAGATTTTGCACGCAGAGGCGGAAAAACAGGCGATTTTGCTCAAGGCTGAGGCGCAACGTCAGCAACAGGTCTTGAAGGCCCAGGCGACGGCGGAGGCGATGCAGATTCTGGCGAAGACGTTAAAGGTTCATCCGAAAATGGCCGAGTCACTTCAGTTCTTGTTGGCGCAACAGTATTTGGAAATGGGGTCTGAGATTGGTACGAGTGCCAGCAGTAAGGTGATGTTTATGGACCCTCGTAGTATTCCGGCAACTCTGGAGGGGATGAAGTCGATTTTAAGTCAGGAGGAGTTGGAGGCGGTCTCTTCGGAGGAGTTTAGGTTGGATTCCTAAGTGGCTTGGGGGAATCCCCCGGATGCTGAATGTTGCTATACCAATCATCAACAAAACCGGGGGATAGTATTATCTCCCGGTTTTGCTGTGTATAATTTTTAAAATGGCGTTGGCTGATTGATGCGATTACATCAAGCCAATTTGAGAAAGAATCCCTTGTCCGGTCAGGACTTCGGTGGCGATGCCGATGACGAAGCCAAGCATGGCTAGGCGACCGTTCCAGGTTTCTGCGAATTGGGTAAAGCCGAGTTTGGTTTCTTGGTTTTCCATGATTGGTGTCTCCTTGAGTGAGGTTGGCGATTGAACGTAATGTTAGGCGTTCGAGGGGATTACATTAAGCCGATTTGAGAGAGAATCCCTTGTCCGGTCAAGACTTCGGTGGCGATACCGATGACGAAGCCTAGCATGGCTAGACGACCGTTCCAGGTTTCTGCAAATTGGGTAAAGCCGAGTTTGGTTTCTTGGTTTTCCATGGTTGATATTTCCTTGCCTTGGCTGCTTCTTTTCAAAAGTTAACACAACTAACCAGGAGTTGCAACGTTTTATTAAAAAAAGTTGACATCGAGGTGATGTATTATACAAATCTTACTTGTCAAGTCAAGAGAATAGAGAAAAAACCGTCCTTTGAAAGAAGTTGGGGGGTTCGGTAGGAGGAGTTTAGGAGGCGATCGCCCCAAACTCGACGCCCCGCCGTTGCAGCCACTGACGGTAGGCGATAGAAGCGCGATCGCTCGGGAGATGTCCCTCTTGAGAGAGAGTGAGGGGGAGGCGTTTGGGTTGTTGAGACTCAACGATCGGAATATCTTGGCGAACGACGCGATCTTGAAAGCCATGAAGTTCGGCTTGGGGGATTTCTGAGGCGTAGTTCATGGCGATCCACATCCAACCCATGGCTAGTTCGGGTTCTAGGGGACAGATGGCGAAGAAGATGCTGAGGCGGCGATCGCCCGAGAGTTTCTCGAACCAGGCGCTGAGGGGGGTCGGGGCGTGATAGTTATAGGTTACGTTGGCGCCTTCTGCAGTTCCGTCGGGGTTGGGTTGCCAGATCTGTACATCTTTAATGAATAATCCCTGGTCATTCCAGTCCACTTGATACTCGGGGACTTCCGTATGGGTGCGATCGCCGAGGAGGCCATCATGGACGAAGGGGAAGTGGGAGACATCGAGGAAGTTTTCCATCACCCGCAGGGGACTGGAGCGAAAGCGATAGGCCCCACAGAGGAATTTGCGGTAGTTTAGATCACTCCATTCTGGGAAACTGGGGATGGTTTTGGGGTCTGCATCGGGATTGAGGGACAGCCAAACTAAACCATAGCGAAGTTCAGCGGGGTAACCCGAGAGGGCCAGTTGGGGGGAGGGAGTCCATCCGGGTACGGCGGGAACCTCAACGCAGGTTCCTTGGCTATTAAACACCAGTCCATGATAGGGACAGCGGAGTCCTTGGTCTTCGACGCTTCCCCCCGAGAGACGAACACCCCGATGGGGACAGCGATCGTCCCAAGCGATGATGCGATCGCCGCACCGCCAGATGACAAAGTTTTGTTCAAAGAGTTTAACGGAACGGACGGTTCCCGGTTCGATGGCTTCAGCGACGGGATGCCAATCTCGGTGCAACATAATAATCGGATGTATGAGTTGGGTCAATGTGGATCATCATAAACTCTAGGCCTTCAAGATATAGAGAAACCCACCCCTTTTCAGGCGTTTGTACTATAGATGACTCTCGGGACTGCAAGTAGCACGCTCTCACCCAGTGTTAATGTATAGCCAAGAATTAAAGCCATGGAGACCTGTACGTAAGACTTTCACCTCATATAGCTCCTAACTGGCTATCCCTTGTCATGGGTTCTACTGTAGTTAGAAGTCCTATCAACAAACCAAGCAACTAACTGAAGCTAAGCTGCAATATCCTCAATTACATAACGGGGCTACCACGCTCCCAGATTTCCCCCTGTCGAGGTGACGACTCCAGTAGTGGATTCGCATCTTGCACCTTAACCCCGTCTTCGCCGGGCGATCGCGGAGCGTGCGGAAACCGCGATCGCCTGCAAAATTGCCACCAACAGACTAAACCCAATTCCCATCAGTAAACTCCACCAAAACGCCGGGGCCGTGACGATATCTCGGGGTTTTGGTGGTTGCTGGGGGTGAGTGGTGGCCACCGCCACGGCGATCGCACCTGTCGCCAACCCCACACCCGCCATTCCCACCGTTTGATTCAAGGCACGATCGCCTCTCGTTTGCTCAATCTGAATCACCCCTTCAATGTTGCGGATGAGATGATCTAGGAGTGTCAGGCCCGTTTCCAGGTTGTCGCGATCAAACTGGATTTGCTCGATATCGCGATCGGGGTTCCAGTTGCAATGTTCCGTCCGCTGGAGTTCTAACCCTAAGCGGCGTTGGCGTTGTTCGTAGTTTCTGGCGTTGATGGCGATCGCGTGTTGCTGTGCATCCAGCAGCACCAGTTTCTCGGCGTACTCCGCGCGATCGCTCAGACATTGGGTTAAATCCTTCTGAAGTTCCGCTAGGTTGACGGGTTTCGAGTTGAGGCGATCGCGCACTCGCTGATATCGGCGTTTCACTGTTGCATAGTTCCCCTTGAGTTCCGCCTTGAGTTGTCGGCTGTTCCACTTGGCCCACCTCACCTTGTTACGAAAACCGAACCAGCGAATGAAGTTAAAGTTGGCAAATTTCGCCATCCAATTGCGAATTTCCTCGATGTTTTCTGACTCAGGAAACAGGAGAACGCAGACATGGGGATAGCGATTTAAAAACTCGTGCCATTCTCCCTGCCAAAATGTGGGAGTCTTTTCAAACTCAAAGAAACGGGGAGATTTATTACCATAGTTTATCGAGCCTGTCAAGGTTAAATGGTCATGAATATCCTTAGCATCTAGGTTGAGGAAACGGGCATAAATGTCTTGCGCCAGGTCTTGTGGCGATCGCCCGTCTGTTTGTTTTGCCCAAATAAACCACGTTTCCCCAAGGCTACCATAGCGTTCTGGACGGCGCGTAGGGAGGCTTTTGGCTTCAGGGTCAAGTTGAGCCAAAATTTGCTGTTTGAGGTCGTCAATGGCGGCGAGAGGGCGAGGATTATCGTTGATTTGTGGTGGGGTGGAGGGTGCGTCAGCGGGGGACCTGAGATAGCGGCCCGACGTTTCCAGTTGCAAGCCGTAGATGTCCTCTAAGCCAAAGGGGTAGATAAAGCCGTCGAGTTCCTCTCGTGGGTTCGGTTTCCCTGTTTGCCAGTAGAGGCTTTCAGTATCGGGCAACAGAGCGTTGACACCATCCTCATGTTCATTCTGTTGCAGTGCGTCGAGTCTGTCGTCTGGGATATCTCCATAGACTTTCTGCCAAAATTGGCGACGGCGAACCCGTGCCACAGCGTCCGACTGGCCCAACGTCTCGCGCACATCGTACAGCAACCCGTCCAACGTCGGATAAATCAGCGGCCTGTCCTCAGGTGGGTTCTCCGGTTGCGTTTCTAAAGGAGTTGACGTGCGATCGCCTCTGCTATTCGCTCCGCTCGTTGAAGTCATTTACAATCTAGTCTGACCGTTTAGTAGAGATTAACCTTTAGCTCGTCGTCCCAACAGGCGATCGCGCCAACCCTGCCAGAACCCCGTATTTTCTGATGCAGCTTTAGCTTGAGCAATCAAGTCATCATCACTATGTTGCAAGAAATTGCGATATTCCTCCTGAGTCAGTTGGTTTTCCCACGACCAATCCACTTGAGTCGCTTTCCCCTTAGAACGCTGCGCCAGAGGCGCTTCCAACTCATCGCACCAACGCTCATAGCTGGGGTTGAGATGTTGACTGCCCCACTCGTTCACCGTAGCCAGTCCCTCGTCGCTGTTCCAGTCAAACTGAGCCAGTTGAGAGTGCCACTCAGGGGGGAGTTCGTCCCGTTCGGCGAGGCTGAGGAGAAACGCTTTTAGAGTAATGCGAGAGGTCGCTTTCATCAGGTTGAAGGGGTGTGAGGTTCATCGAGGCCAGACACCACAAACGCCGCCCAGAAATAGGGATCGTCGTAGGGGTATCTCTCCTCCATCTTAGCTAGTCGCCTTACCGCTCGGCGGAGGCAGGTTTTTGCCGTGGAGTCTTGCAAACGTGCGAGCCAGTCTTCATACCAGTCTTGCAACTCAGCCTGAGTCAGTTGGCGCAACCAGGCCACGGCACCACTTCGGGCAACAGCGGCAGACTGTCCCTGATTGAGCAACTCGTAAAAGCGCACCATCAGCAGCGCACTCGCGTCAGACTGCACCAACCACAGAGAGGTTAGGGCCGACTTGGCCCCCAGCGCCAGCAAGCCACTGGCCCAACCCACATATTCCGTCACTAGGTCATAATCCCGCCCGATGCCTGTTTCGCAGGCCCCCAAACTCACCAGATCATAACTGCTGAGGTTCTTCAGCTTCTCCAACATCTGCCCGAGGGTGAGGGCGCTCTTTTGAGCCAGACTGAGCCGTGACTGGGCGGGATTGGGGAACTCGTGCCAACTGTGGCCGGTGAAGTGAGCCAGGCGATGGGGGGTTTGCAGGTGGTTGAGAACCGCCTCCGGGGTGACGGCGTTGCTTTCCAGGCGAGTGGTGGCGTAGAGATGGCTGATGGCCGCTGACTCGAAATCTGCCATGAGCAAATCTTCCGCCTGGGGGTCAATGCTGAGGAAGGAGGCGGTGGCCGGTTGGCGGTTCTCTTGTAGGGTAAGTCCTGTCTGCACCGAGGGAAGGCGCGAGATGGCGAAACAGTCGGGAAATAGGGCTTCTAGGGGCAGCAGGTGCAGTTCCTTGTGGGGGAGCAGAATTAGGGGGATGCTGTGGGGTGCGGTGTTGTCGGGGGGCGCGAGTTGGGCGACGATGCGATCGATGTCGAGCAGTTGCTTTAATTCATCGAGGCGTTGCGGGAATTGTTGTCGCCAGGGATGCTCGGGGTTGCTGTGGGATTTGTCCTTGGTGTCTCGATAGTCGAGATAGTCCCGGTTCCAAGCCTGCCACCAGTCCTGAAAGGCGCGGTAACGCTCTCTGGCGGAGGTGGCAGCATCGATCAGGTGCGGGGTTTGTCCCGGTTGAATGAGGAAGATATTGAGGGCGGTGGGGCTACAATGCCAGTCTACGAGGGCAGCGTGGTAATGGTTGGTGAAGTCCGTCGCGGCTTCTGCGGTGGCGGAGACAAATTCATCGGTCCAACCACGCAACCACCAGCTTAGGCAGGTGTTTTTTCCCCGTTCTGCCAGTTCCCAGGCGGCGATGTCGTTGCCCTCCTGTGCGAGACGGTCTACGGTGGCTTGTTGGAAGTCGGCAAACTCGAATTGTAGCTGGCGTTTCTTGCCAGGACTGGGTACGCTGTCGAGGTATTGGTGCAGTACGTCTGCCCCCTGTCGCATGATTTTTGCTGCGGTGTCTGGCTCGTCGAGGCTGGAGTAGACGCGGGCGAAATCCCGTAAGACTTTGAGATGCGATTCGGGAAGGTCTTGGGCGGTGAGGGTTTCTAGGGCGGTGAGGTATTCGCTTCGGGCTTTGCTGAAGTAACTGTGGCGATTTCGCAGATACAGCTTGGGACGAGCGTAGGTATAGTGCGATTGTCCTTTGTAATAGTGCAATAACCCCCAACCTTCTGGATGGGTGTCCCGTGTGCAGTGTTGCAGTCCTTGGTCGTAGGTGGCAAGTTGTCCGGGATAGCCGGGTTGGGCGAGTTTGGGATATTGAATGGTGAGGGGAGTCATCACAGAATGCGTGAGGTGGCCGATTGCAATTCCTCGGTTGACCCAAGCCTGGTCGAAATTGGGATTGAGAGCTAGGGCGCGATCGAAACTCTCTAAAGCTTCTCGATATAAATATAAATGGTCGCATAGGATGGCCCCTCGGTTGTTCCAAGCCTTGTCGTCATTGGAATTGAGAGCTAGGGCGCGATCATAACTCTCCAGCGCCTCCTCGTATTGCCCTAAGTTCTTGAGCGTAACACCTCGGTTGAGCCAAGCCCAGTCAAACTTGGAATTGAGAGCTAGGACGCGATCGAAACTCTCCAGCGCCTCCTCGTATCGCCCTAAGTTACGGAGCGCAATCCCTAGGTCGTACCAAGCCTGGTCGTTATTGGGATTGAGAGCTAGGGCGCGATCATAACTCTCCAGCGCCTCCTCGTATCGCCCTAACTGATGGAGCGTATGCCCTCGGTTGTTCCAAGCCAGGTCGAGATTGGAATTGAGAGCTAGGGCGCGATCGAAACTCTCCAGCGCCTCCTCGTATCGCCCTAACTGATGGAGCACAGACCCTCGGTTGACCCAAGCCCCGTCGTCATTGGGATTGAGGGCTAGAGCGCGATCGCAACTCTCCAGCGCCTCTTCGTATCGCCCTAAATTAGCGAGCGCAAACCCTCGGTTGTGCCAAGCCTGGTCGTTATTGGGATTGAGAGCTAGGGCGCGATCGCAACTCTCCAGCGCCTCTTCGTATCGCCCTAAGTTACGGAGCGCAATCCCTAGGTCGTACCAAGCCTGGTCGTTATTGGGATTGAGAGCTAGGGCGCGATCATAACTCTCCAGCGCCTCCTCGTATCGCCCTAAGTTATCGAGCGCAATCCCTCGGTTGTGCCAAGCTAGGTCCGAATTGGAATTGAGAGCTAGGGCGCGATTCCATCTCTCCAGCGCCTCCTCCAACGCTCCAGTACTCCCAAAATTCACTCCACATTTGACCCAAACCTTCACCTCCTCCTCACTCTCACTGTAAACCGGCAACCTCTCCTCGTACTGCCCTAAGTTATTGAGTGCAGCCCCTTGGTTAAACCAAATCTCGTTGTCATTAGAATTGAGAGCTAGGACACGATTCCATCTCTCCAGCGCCTCTTCAAATGTTTCATCTACCCCAGAACCCACTCCACGCTCAACCCAAACCTTCGCCTCCTCCTCACTCTCCCCCTCAACCTCCTCCGGTATCTCCCGCGCCAGCAACGCCTCACCAATCTCCGCCGCCGTTTCCCCCACCGGATCACAGCCTTGCCCTCGCAACCGCACCATGCGCCCCGCCAGTTCGTGATTCGGAACCCGAGACGACATCAGCGTATGTCTAAACCGCTGTAACCAGTTGAGAAACCAGCGGTCTTGCGACCGTCCTTGCAAGTGTTCTGCCACCTGTTGCGCGGCCCATCCCGCCTCTACACCGTCCAGCAGTCCAAAAAACAGGGTCTCGTACCGGGAATCACTGAGGGAGACAAAGTCTGGGGTCGTCTGAGGAGACTCACCAACTGGCGGGGAAGTCCCGCGCCATTTCGCCCACAGTTGCTTCAGCCAACGCCACAGTCGC
>SMDP01000329.1 GCA_012911965.1 Geitlerinema sp. P-1104 | reverse complement strand
CGGTCGTCTTGGGTGGGGTTTTGGATGGCGAAAAGGCGGTTAAAGTGGGGGCGTTGTCGGTTTTGGGCTTGTTGCAGAACTTGGCAGTTGGGGGCGTAGGCGACTCCTTTGGGGAAGAGGTCTTGTAGGTAGGCTTCACCGTCTTCTGTGGTAACGGGTAAGGCGTGGAGGGGGAACAGGTGCAGGAAGCGGTGAGGGATGAGGATGAGTTTCTGGCAGTTGGGGAATTGTTGCCGTAGATTTTGCAGGATTTCGTCCAGATGCAGGATTTTGGGGAGTTGTTCGAGGTGTTGGGGCAGAACATCTCGCCATTGATCGCTTTTGAGGCGGCGGTAGTCGCGAAGATAGGCATTAATCCAGTCCTCTAGTTGCTGTAGGTCTTCCTGGGAAGATGTCCAGAGGTTGAGACTTTGGGCCGTGAGGGTGAAGGTCAAGAATTTATCCGGCAAAATGTACCATTCCAAAATGGCGGTTTCCTCATCCAGTAACTCTTGCATCGCCTGAAAATGCAGGGGTTCATAGGGTTCGAGTTGCTGCTTTTGTTGCCGCAGTTGGTTGAGGTGGGTCCTGTCCGGGTTTTCCTCCTCTTGCAGGCGGCGTTCTTCTTGGTAAATGGCGAGTTTAAGAGATTGCAACTGTTGGCGGATGTTTTCGGGAATCACGCCCCCCGGATAAGCATCACGGGTGGCGATGAGTTCCACCAAGTTGCGGGCTTTGCTGCGGTCTGCATATTCAATGGCATCCTGGTATCTGCCCAACTCTAGGCACACGTCCACCATGCCGCCATAAAGGTTATTCCATTCTTCATTAAAGTTGCGTTTATAGCCCTCACTATCGGCTCCAATTTCACCCCGCAGATATTCCACCTGGTCTAGGGCTTCCTGGAAGCTACGGTAGGCATTTTCTAGGGCTTGTTGGGTCTGGGTGAAACTGTTCTCAGGGAGGCGAGATTGAGCTTGGTAGGCAAAACCAAAGTTATTCAAAGTCCTTGCTAAGTCGCGGGCTAACCCCAACCGCCGCAGAATCTCTGCTGCTTCATCGTAGGCGGCGATCGCACCTTCGAGATTGACGCCGGGGTTGATGCCCATCCTAGCTTGGGTGCGGCGGGCATTTCCGAGGTTATTCAGGGTTCCGGAGAGGTCTTTGTCTAACTCCAACTGCTGACTAATCCTGGCCGCTTTATGGTAGGCGGCGATCGCACGTTCGAGATTAGCGGTGGGGTTGATGCCCAGATTAGCTTGGGTTTGGCGGGCAACTCCGAGGCCCATCAGGGTTTGGGAGAGGTCTTTGTCTAACCCCAACTCCCGCATTATCCCTGCCGCTTCATCGTAGTGGGCGATCGCACTGTCGAGATTGGCCGAGGGATTGATGCCCATCTCGGCTTGGGTTTGGCGGGCAACTCCGAGGTTAGTCAGGATAATGGAGAGGTCTTTGTCTAACCCCAACCGCCGCATAATCCCGGTGGCTTCATCGTAGTGGGCGATCGCACTGTCGAGATTTGCGGCGGGGTTTATGCCCATGTCCGCTTGGATGCGGCGGGCATTTCCGAGGTTAGTCAGAGTCCCGGAGAGGTCTTTGTCTAACCCCAACCGCCGCCGAATCTCGGCCGCTTCATCGTAGGCGGTGATGGCCAGTTCGAGATTGGCCGAGGGATTGATGCCCATCTCGGCTTGGGTTTGGCGGGCATTTCCGAGGTTAGTCAGAGTCTCGGAGAGGTCTTTGTCTAACCCCAACCGCCGCCGAATCTCGGCCGCTTCATCATAGGCGGTGATGGCCAGTTCGAGATTGGCCGAGGGATTGATGCCCATCTCGGCTTGGGTTTGGCGGGCATTTCCGAGGTTAGTCAGGGTAATGGAGAGGTCTTTGTCTAACTTCAACCACCGCCGAATTCCTCCCGCTTCATCGTAGGCAGTAATTGCCCTTTCGAGATTGGCCGAGGGATTGATGCCCATCTTGGCTTGGGTGCGGCAGGCATTTCCGAGGTTAGTCAGGGTAGTGGAGAGGTCTTTGTCTAACCCCAACCGCCGCCGAATCTCGACCGCTTCATCGTAGTGGGCGATCGCACGTTCGAGATTGGCCGTGGGGTCGATGCCCATTTCCGCTTGGGTGACGCAGGCAATTCCGAGGTTAGTCAGGATTTGGGAGAGGTCTTTTTCTAACCCCAACCGCCGCATTATCTCTGCGGCTTCATCGTAGGCAGTAATTGCACGTTCGAGATTGGCTGTGGAGTTGATTCCCCTCTCAGCTTGGGTCCAGCGAGCGACTCCGAGGTTAGTCAGGATTTGGGAGAGGTCTTTGTCTAACTCCAGCCGCCGCATTATCCCTGCCGCTTCATCGTAGGCGGCGATCGCACGTTCGAGATTGGTCGTGGAGTTGATGCCCCTCTCAGCTTGGGTCCAGCGGGCAACTCCGAGGTTAGTCAGGATTTGGGAGAGGTCTTTGTCTAACCCCAACCGCCGCATTATCTCTGCGGCTTCATCGTAGGCAGTAATTGCACGTTCAAGATTGGCCGTGGAGTTGATGCCCCTCTCAGCTTGGGTGCGGCGGGCAACTCCGAGGCTAGTCAGGGTTTGCGCCCGTTTTGGGGGGGTATCCACCCACAGTTCCAGCACCACCCCATAGCCCCGGATAGCAATTTCTAACGCTTCTGCATACAGACCATAGGGGAATTGCCAGATACTAGTACAGGTGTCTTCGACTAAGCCTGCTACGTCTTCGGCGTGGTCAAGATTCTGAGCCAGAAATCCCTGCACAGACTGGGCAATAGTATCCCCCAAGGCGGGAACAATTAACCCCATATTTTGCCGCATCACCTGATGCACTGCGGCTGCACTGCCCTGCATTTCCGCTTGCAGCAGTTGTCCCCAAAATTGCTGTAACGCCGCTTGCTGATTTCCAGCAGTCCCCTCTCTCGCCAAAAACGCCCCCACCTGTTGCGCCACATTCCGCAGAAACGCCGCCTGGTTGTCTTGTCCCGCTTGCTGCAACTGTGCCGCCACCTGTTCACACACCTGCACAAACACCTCATCCACCAACTCCAGATGACCGTTGAGGATATCATTTACTCCACTGGGACAAGTGAGGATTTTTTCAATCAGGGCGAGATAGGCTTGCACTCGTTGTTTATCCATCACCGCGCACCAGGAGAAGTCACCCCCATTTTACCCCTGGACCCCCCCTGATAAGCCGGGTTACTTTCTTAAATTTTTATGAAAGAATCGAGATGCTGCCAGAAACCCCGTTTCTTTTCCGGTAGCTAAAAGCCCGGTTTCTTCCCTAAAAAGATGAGTTATAATAATTCTGAGACGCCAATTACCTGATAAATCAACCCTTCATCGCTTATGAATAACTGCAAAAAACGGCAAATGACTCTTGTTTTATTCCCATTTTTTCGAGAGTAATTGAGTTCAAGGTACAGCAGATTTAATTTTGAGAGGGGATAGCC
>SMDP01000328.1 GCA_012911965.1 Geitlerinema sp. P-1104 | reverse complement strand
ATCGAAGAAATCGGCTATACGGCAGTGGGGGAGTTTGCCAAAATTGACCAGCAACGGCGGGAGAGGACTGGCTTTCCCGAGGTGATTTGGGGACAAGACAAAACCCCAGACCAGATTGTGCAGATTATGATGGCCATGGGCGATCGCCCAGGGGTTGTCATGGCAACTCGCATCGCCCCGGAAGCCTATCGTCTGATTCGCGATCGCCTACGAGAGGTGCGCTACTATCCCCAGGCCCGCATCTGTGCGATCGCCCCCGATCCCCTTCCCATCCAATACCGGGGAACCATTGGCATTGTCAGCGCCGGAACCGCCGATCTCCCGGTAGCCGAAGAAGCCGCCGTCACCGCTGAACTCTGTGGCTTTGAGGTGTTTCGCCTCTGGGATGTGGGAGTGGCGGGAATCCATCGCCTCCTGAGTAACCAGCATCTACTGAAACGGGCCCATGTCTTAATCGTGGTGGCGGGAATGGAAGGGGCCTTACCCAGTGTTGTGGCGGGATTAGTGGATGCGCCAGTTGTTGCGGTTCCCACCAGCATCGGCTATGGGGCCAGTTTTGGTGGGTTAGCCCCCCTCCTGACGATGTTAAACTCTTGCGCCACAGGAATCGGGGTGGTGAATATCGACAACGGCTTTGGTGGGGCCATGCTGGCCGGACAAATCCTACGGACTGGGGAAACCCTAACCCGCAAAATGCCCCATTAACCCCATAAAAGCGATGCGTTCCGGCAAGTTGAAACCGATGCGTCTCGGTGACAAACCGAACTGATGCCGGGACGCATCCTACCCTGTTCCCTGTTCCCTGTTCCCTGTTCCCTGTTCCCTATCCCTATCCTTCCAAATAACTCGACGCTTGCAGATGAAACATCTTGGCATAAAGTCCACGTTTCTCTAACAGTTGCGCATGAGACCCCACCTCGATAATACGATGGTTTTCCAGAACCACAATGCGATCGGCCATGCGAACCGTCGAAAAGCGGTGACTGACAAAAAAGGTCATCCGTCCTTCCGTGAGGCGACGGAAGCGGCTAAATAACTCCGACTCGGCGATCGCATCCAAGGCGGCCGTCGGTTCATCCAAAATCAAAATCGGCGCCGAACTCATAAAGGCCCGGGCCATGCCAATTTTCTGCCATTGTCCCCCCGATAAATCGGTTCCCCCGGCAAAGATTTTCCCTAAAATCGTCTCATAGCCTTTATCTAAGCCCTCAATCACCTCCGTTGCCCCCCCAGCAGCAGCGGCAGCCTCAATCTGGCCGAGATCATCCCGCCGCGACAAATCCCCAAAGCCGATATTATCCTGGGCGGTGAGACTGTAGTGGGCAAAATCCTGGAAAATCACACCAATGTTGCGGCGTAACTCCTGCAAGGCAATTTCCGAGAGGGGAACCCCATCGACGGTAATCTCCCCCTCACTGGGATCGTAGAGTCGTGTCACCAACTTTAATAAGGTGGTTTTTCCCGCCCCATTCACCCCCACCAGGGCGATACTTTCCCCCGGCTTCACCGTTAAATTGAGGTTTTCTAGGGTGGGTTCGCTAGCCCCTGGATAGGTAAAACTGACATTGCGTAATTCTAACCCCTGACGAATGGGGTTGGGAAAGGGTTTAGGTTCGGGGGGGTCCACGACTTTGGGGGCTAAGTCTAAAAACTCAAAGTATTGGGAGACATAAAGGTTGTATTCATAGGTTTGGGCAATACTTTGTAAAATCTGTTGTAAGACGTTTTGGGCTTGGGCAAACGCCCCGGAATACATGGTAAAATCTCCGATGCTAATGGTTCCCTGAACCGCCCGCACAATCGTCCAACCATAGGCGCTATAGTAGCCTAAGTTGGCAACGGTTCCCGCTAATCCCCGGACTGTGGCAAAGCGGCGGGCGAGGAAAGCCGATTCGTTGTTGAAGCGGCGACGAATGTCCATCCATTGTTGCAGGAGATAGTCTCCTAGACGAAATAAACGGACTTCTTTGGCGAAGGCGTTTTGGGTTAAGACTCGTTGTAGGTAATCGGCGCGTCGGCCGGCTTGGGTTTGCGATCGCGACAGCCAAAAGCGCCGCCCTGAATACTTAACGCTAGCCCAAAGTGCGGGAATGGACGTAACCAGTAATAACAGCATGACCCAGGGACTAAATCGCAACAAGAGGGCAATAGAACTGAAGAAACTCACCAATTGCCCCAGTAACCCGGTTAAGGTTCCTAAAATGCGAACAGGATAGTCACTGCCGCTTTGTTGGGCGCGGCTGAGGGTATCATGAAATTCGGGTAATTCGTAATGGGATAAATCCAGACGAATGGCTTGCTGAATGAGAACCCCGTTGGCGTGAATGGAAAAGCGATCTTTAAGAACTTGTAGGCTATAACTATTGACTTGATTGGCAACTTCTGATAGAAAACTAATGGCAAATCGTAAGCCAACTAATCCTAAAATGGTCAAGCCAGCGGCTTCGAGTTGCCCGATATTACCCACCACTTCATCGACGACCAGTTTGGTGATATAGAGTTCAGTGACGGGAATTAAGCCGCGAATTAGGGTGATAACGACTGAGAGAAGCAGATAGCCGGGTTCAGCTTGCCAAACCAATTTGACCAGTTTGGGGGTATTGGCAAGAACATTAAAAAACCGCGTTTTAGGGGATTTTTGCGGTGTTTTGAGGGGGGGCTGATCCAGTTGGCGGTTGCGGCGTTTAGACAAGGTTCATCCAGAATCGGGGTCTGTCGGGGCGAACCGCAGGTGCGCGTCCTTCCACTAGGACTAGCTTATCAAAATATGGCATCTATGGGTGAACTTGGGTCGAATACCAGAAACCGGGTTTCTTGGAGAAACTCGGTTTCTCATTCTTCTTGGGTTTTACGGTTTTGATAGGGTATGGGCTAGGAAACGTTCGGTGTAATAGAGGGCAATTTGATTACTCATACCAAAATAGATGGCATCAAAGGAATGTTCTGCCCAGGGAATTTCTAGGAAGATGGAACGATTGTCAAAGGTTAATAATTTCTCTTGGAGTTTACGTCCAAATTTGGCTTGAACTAAATGATCTCGTTGACCATATATAAGGAGAGATGGTGGTAAATTGGGGGCGACGAGATGCCAGGGGGAGGCGCGATCGTACAAGTCTGGGAGTTCTTCGGGGGTACCACCGAGGAAGTCTCGTAAGATGTTTTGGATTCCCAAGGGATCGGGATTCGGTAAATCGTAATAGCCGTTGGTTAAATTGACGGGGGCGTAGTAGTTGATTAGCCCGCGAATGGGAATTGAATCGGGGTCATAAGCGGCTAACATGGCTAAATGGCCGCCGGACGATCGCCCCATCAACGCCATGCGATCGCCATCGACCTCGAACTCGTCTGCGCGATCGCAGACAAAGCGAATCGCTGTTTTGACATCCTCTAATTGGGCCGGAAATTGATACTCAGGTGCGTGGCGGTAATCAATGGCCACCACCGTATAGCC
>SMDP01000327.1 GCA_012911965.1 Geitlerinema sp. P-1104 | reverse complement strand
GATTCGCGAGGATTGGGAATCCCCCACTTCAAAGACATCAAGCGTAGCGAGATGGCTTAAGTGGGGGAGGATGTCAACCTCACCCCCCAGGGAGACCTCTCTCAGCAGACACTCGGACGCAATTTTAAGGCTGGGGAACGGCTGCAAGTGGTGATTCGCCGAGGGGATTTGTTCGCCGCGATGGTGGATGAAACGGGGGGCTATAGCTTAGTCGGCTGTACCGTCGCCCCCGGCTTTGAGTTTGCCGATTTTGAGGCCCCGAGTCGGGACACCTTGTTACAGGCTTATCCTCAGCATCGGGCCGTCATTGAGCAGTTGACGCGGTAGGATTGAGCCGTCACGAGGAAATCAGGGCTTGGATATGGGGGATCAGGTACGGTTGATGGGTGAGAAGTTGGTGCAGGCGATCGCCCAATAGACTGAGAATCAGATCGTGATAGCTCATCCGGCACTGGTGCAAGCCTTGGGCCACTAAACTGGTTTCATGGGCTGTCGGTCGTTTTAAGTCTGGTTTAGGATTGGCTTCTAAGACGTACAGTTGACCCGCGTCATCCTGTCTTAGGTCGATTCGCACTAAGCTCGTCAGGTTAAAGGCCCGATAAATCTCTTGGCCAATGGCTTCGAGTTGCGATCGCAGCTTCCCTTGAGCCGTCTCCTCCCCAGACAACAACCGCATCCGCTTTTGGCTCATTCCCTTAGCATCCATCGAGGTAAAAATTCGCTCTTGGGGTTCCAAAACCCGCTCAATGGCTGAAAAGGCAAAGGGAGTCGATTGATACTGAAACGCTCCCTCACGGTGAAGAATCGGTCCCGAGACGGAAATACAAAACTCCCGTCCTGGTAAATAGGTTTCAATCAAAACCGTATTGGCCGTCAGACGATGAATATTCGCCACCGCCTCCCCTAACCCCTCTACATCATCCACCACAAAGACATTCACCGAGGCCCGTCCCGATACCGGTTTCACCACAAAGGCTCCCCGATAGTCCCCAAACAGCCGCTGAAACTGGGGATGGGTTTGGGGATTGAAGGGCCCCTGGAAAGGATGAGCCACAATAAAGGGAGCCGTTGCAATCCCCAGGGCCTGTAACTCCCGCTTGAAGGCGTGTTTATTGTCCAAAATCGAACTGTTGAGGGGATTATGACCGAGATAGGGAACCCCCAGCATTTCCAACATGGCCGGAGTATGACAGACGGGATCATAGCCTTGTACCCCGCCGGTGTTGAGCCAGGCTAAATGAATCCCTTGTGTTTTCAGGGTTTGGGGAAGGCTCATGTCATCGGCCAAGAGGCTCACCTGCTCGAATCCTAACTCCTCTAGGGCCTCGGCAATATCTTTGGCGACGATATGATAGGTTTTCGTGGAGCGGGGATTGTGGGTGGGGTAAATGACGGCTCCGGGTTGGGTTTTGTCACCTCCGTGGATGACCGCCAGGCGTAGGGGCGATCGCAGACCCTGTGTGATCGCCCCTAACTGCGTAAAATCATACGCCATTGTCGAATTTACCGTAGACATAGACTGGTGACCAACTTGCCATAAGAGAGATTACCGAGTTTAATTGTCTCCAGTTTCCGGAGTGGAAACCGTGGGAGAGGTGACCGATTGTGTCGCACTGCTGCTCGATCGGGTTAGATAAATCCCTGAGAGTACCATGGCAAATGCCAGCCAGTTCGTCCAGTTTAAGAGTTCGGCAAAGACTAGCCAAGCGAGAATAGCGGTCAAAATCGGTTCAAGGAGCAGCAAAACGGCAATAAATCCCGAGGAAAACTGTTTGAGGCTATAGACGAGTAATCCTTGCCCCAAAACTTGACAGACCAGGGCCAGAGCCACAACCGCTAGCCAGACTTGCCAGGTTTGGGGGAACAGTTGCTCTTCGAGTAGCCCGGTGATGGGGAGAAGTAACACGGCTCCAATCCCACAACGCCAGAGGAGAATGGTTGAGGTGGGAAAGCGCGATCGCAGTCGCTCGACGAGGAGCAAATTGCTACCATAGAGGAGGGCGGAGAGTAGGGCCAAGCCATCCCCGAGCAGATGCTCTTGGCCAATCTGGAAATCTTCTACACCGATAGCGATCGCCCCCAAAACGGCAATTAGGGTTCCCACCAGGAAACGACGGTCAAAGCGTTGGTCTAACAGCAGCCAGCCCCCTAAGCTGGTAAAAATGGGGGTCAGATTGCGTAGTAGAGTCGAGTTAGCGATGCTGGTTTCGCTCAGAGATTGGGCCCAGAGGACGACGGAAGCGGAGGAGACAGCGGCCACGGCGATCAGTTGTACAATATCGTCGAAGTGATATCTAGGGGGGGCTTGCCAGTCCAAGGGAGAATGTCGCCGCCATTGGCTGACGCTGTTTAAGACCCAAAACGCGAGGGTGGCGATGGCCAAACGATTAAAAACTGTTGCGTTAGCCCCGAGTTCCTGTTCGGCAATGCGGATAAAAATAGCAGCACAAGAGACAGCAAGCAACGCCAGTCCCAACGTCAGCAGGGGCAAAACTTTTAGAGGCTGGGTTTCGCTGCCTCGATCAACGTTTAGTTTAACGATTTCACTCATGTTGTTAATCTGTCTTTAACCGCTGCAAAGGTCCCCATCTCTTTTATCTTGATCCTAGCTCGAATAATGAATCGATTATGACAAATTGCTAGAGATTATAGCGTTTAAATGACTAATGTAGCCTAGCGATTAACGATTGACTAGGGTTTAGGGTAAGATAGAGTAATGAATAATGGACATCCCAAATCTGCCCCACTCCTAAGGGTTTTTAGACCTGTCATCATCTCGGATTGTCCATTCGTTGAATAAGGATAGGCATCATCTCGTGGAACTTGTTACCATTTCAATGATTGGTTTTGGCTTAGCGGCTGATGCCTTTGCCGTGTCGCTGACGAGCGGCTTGTATATCCGCAATCTCAAGTGGCAAAAAGCCTTAAAAGTGGCGATCGCATTTGGTGTTTTTCAGGCAATTATGCCCCTCATGGGATGGGGAGTGGGAGTAGGGTTTCGGGATTACATCATTCGCTTTGACCATTGGGTGGGATTTATTCTGCTGAGCGTTCTCGGCGCTCGCATGATTCACGAAGCGATTAGCAAGGATGAGGAGACTGAACCGTTTAACCCCATGAAAATCGAAACGCTCATCTTTATGGCGATCGCCACCAGTATTGATGCGTTGGCGGCGGGGTTAGGCTTTGCAGTCCTACAAACCCCCATTCTCTTCACCATCGCCGTGATTGGGGTGATTACCTTTTGGCTCTGTCTCGGTGGCGTTTATATCGGCCATCATTTCGGCGATCGCTTTCAGGATAAGGTAGAAATTATCGGTGGACTGATTCTTATCGCGATCGGCAGCCGTATTTTGTGGGAAGGGCTGGCTTGATAGAGGGAACAGGGAACAGGGAACAGGGAACAGGGAACAGGGAACAGGGAACAGGGAACAGGGAACAGGGAACAGGGAACA
>SMDP01000326.1 GCA_012911965.1 Geitlerinema sp. P-1104 | reverse complement strand
CTGATGAATTGGATTGCTGGCCATGATCCCGAGGTCTATGAACGGATTATCGATGGCGATCGCCGCAGTTGCGAACGTCTCGGGGGTCATGGGAATGCGATCGCCCAAGTCTATAACCACATCATCCTGCCCCTTGCTAACCCAAGGGACAAACGCACCCAAATTCGTTGGGGTAAAGCCGACTTCCACAAACACTTCGGCCGCGATCCCGAGGGAATGTGGCTGGCCGAGACGGCCATCGACTATCCCACCATGGAAGCCCTCATCCAAGAAGGCATCCAATTTGTCATCCTCGCCCCCTCCCAGGTACAACGCTGTCGCCCCATGGCCACAGAGGACAATCCGAACCCCGCCTGGTACGAAGTGGGCGGCGGACAAATTGACCCCAGTCGCCCCTATCGCTGTTATCTCAAAGATGAGGACGGACGTCCCAACTCAGAACGCCCCTATCTCGATGTCTTCTTCTATGATGGCCCCATCTCGCGGGATATGGGCTTCAACGATGTCCTCGAAAGTGCCTATAACTTTGCCGGCCGTCTAGAAATTGCCATCCATGGGGATCATCGTCCCGCGCAAATTATTTCCGTCGCCACCGATGGCGAAACCTTTGGCCACCACAAACGGGACAAAGAAAAATGCGTTGCCTACTGCGTCACTCAGGAATTTCCTAATCGCGGCTGGACTGTGACCAACTTTGCCCATTATCGCAGCGTTAATCCCCCCACCTGGGAATGTGAACTCAAACCCGTCACCGCCTGGAGTTGTTCCCACGGCGTCGATCGCTGGCAAGATGACTGCGGCTGTGGCGGAGGTGGCGGAACCCAACAGAAATGGCGGCGGCCCCTGCGGGATAGTCTGGATTGGGTGCGCGATCGCCTCGAAGATGTCTACGGCCGCGAAGGGGGTCGTCTACTGCGAGATCCCTGGAAAGCCCGCGACGAATATATCAGCATTTTGGGCGATCGCAGCCGCGAGAACGTCGCCGAGTTCCTACGTCAACATCAAGTGCGAGAACTCACCGCCAGCGAGCAAATCGACGCTCTGCGGCTGCTGGAAATGCAGCGTCACACCCTGCTGATGTACACCAGTTGCGGCTGGTTCTTCGAGGAAATCTCTCGCCCTGAGGGAACGCAAATCCTCCGCTATGCCGCCCGGGCGATCGAACTGGCCGGCCAAGTCACCGGCCAAGATATTGAACCCGAGTTCATCGCCCAACTCGCGGCCGCCCCCTCCAACGTCCCCTTCTTTGACGATGGGGCCGCCGTCTATCGCCATAACGTCAAACCCAACCAGGTCAGCATCGAACAGATCGCCGCCCATTATGCCATCAGTTCCCTATTCAAGACCTATCAACCCGAACATCGTGTTTATTGCTACCAAGCCCGACAACTCGACTATCAACTGCAACGCTTAGGAACCCTCACCCTCGCCGTGGGCCAAGCTGAGTTTAGTTCCGAGATCACCTGGGAGTCCGTCCATCTAACCTTTGCCGTCTTGCACTTGGGGGGTCTAGACTTCCATTGCTGTATCCAACCCTTCTCCGGCCGTCGGGAATACCGCAAAATGAAAGAAGCCCTGTTTATGGCTTTAGAATCCGCCAGTGCCGCCCAAACCATTCTGGCTATGAACCGTCACTTTGACGGTCAAACCTTTGGCCTCTCGGATCTATTCGCCGAGGAAGAAGAACGGATTATTCACCAATTAGAACGGCAAACCCTGAAACGGCTCGATCGCCTCTACGGACAGATCTATCGCGATAACTATGGGGTTCTCAAAGCCCTACAACGCAATCATCTGAATGTCCCCCGAGAACTTCAGGTGGCCGCTGAAATGGCTCTCAATCAACGCTGTCTAGAAACCGTCCGTGGCTTAGTGCAGCAACTCAATCGCATTGATGAGCAACCGGTCAAAATCGACTATTGGATGGAATTAACCGCCATTAGCATCGAAGCCCAAACCATGAACTGTCACCTGAACGTTCCCGAGGCCAAACAGTCCCTAGAACAGTTGATTTGGCGCTCCTTGTGGCATCTATTGCATTCGAGCGAGGATGAGCTGGGTCAGTTCTCTCGTGATGAGAGAATTACGCAAATCACCAATCTGGTTGACATGGGTGAAAAACTGCAATTGGGGTTAGCCCTCGATCGCATCCAGGAACTCTATTATGACTGGCTCAAAGGGGCGATCGAAGACAACGCCCTCGCCACCGATGACCAGGATCTGCTCAAACTAGGGCAGGTACTGAAAGTCGATACCCATGTTTGGCTGCGTTAAAACCGGTTTTTCGGCTCTACTAGGGGTCCCAAAGGAGGTTAACCCCTTCCCTGGGAACCCTAGTAGTAGATATCTCCTGATGACGCAATTCCTGATTACAGGGTCAGGGATTGAGGATTGGTTTCAATTAACCCAGCCAAGTCTTTCAGGAACGCCGCCGCATCTGCACCGTAAATAATCCGGTGGTCGCAGGTGATGTTCACTTGCATTTGCCGTTTGACCCCCATTAAGCCATCCTCCGTGGCGACCACTTGGGGACGAGACGCACCAATGGCTAGAATCGACCCCTGTCCTGGGGGCAAAATCGCATCAAAGCGATCGACTCCAAACATTCCCAAATTGGAGAGCGTGAAAGTACCACTGTTGTACTCCTCAGGTTGCAACTGCTTACTGCGAGAGCGGGCCACCAAGTCTTTCCAATTGCGAGAGAGGGAATAGATATCCACCTGGTCTGCATTTTGCAGAACCGGGGTAATCAAGCCCCCATCAGGCATCGCCACAGCAACCGAAACATTGATATTTCCGTTATACTGCACTCCTTGCTCGGTGTAGCTGGCATAGAGTAAGGGGTGTTTTTGCAACGTGACCGCGACAGCTTTGGCCAACAAGCCGGTCATCGTCACGCCCTTGGACTTGATTTGTTTATAGAGATTGTCCAGAGCATCGGTGGTAATGGTATAGCCCACCCGGAACACCGGAACCGACAAACTGGCGGTCATATTGCGCACCACCGCCCCTTGCAGGGTATTGAAGGGAACCACCTGGCCAGGAGTCACTGGAGCGGGGCTAGGGCTACTGCTAGCAGCGGTCATGGGAACCGGGGCAGCAGCGGGGGCAGCGGGCATCACGGGGGTAACGCTCGGGGCAGAAACGGGCTGTCCAGCAGCCTGTTGCACATCTTCGGCGACGATGCGACCGTAGGGGCCACTGCCTTGCAAGGTGCTTAGCTCCACCTTGAGCTGTTTCGCTAGCTTGCGGGCCCGAGGAGAGGCAACAAGGCGACCACTCGACCCCCCACCGGAGCCGTTTTGACTGGTCGCCGCTGCAACAGTCGCCGGTTCTGGAGCCGGTTCTGGGGCAGCCGCTGGCGCGGGGGCTGGAGAACTCTGCTGTTGCGCTTTCTCTTGAACTTGGGGAATATCGGCTTCCGTTTCCGCAAGCAGGGCAATGGTGCTACCGACTG
>SMDP01000325.1 GCA_012911965.1 Geitlerinema sp. P-1104 | reverse complement strand
CTGATGAATTGGATTGCTGGCCATGATCCCGAGGTCTATGAACGGATTATCGATGGCGATCGCCGCAGTTGCGAACGACTCGGGGGTCATGGCAATGCGATCGCCCAAGTCTACAACCACATCATTCTGCCTCTGGCTAATGCAAGGGACAAACGCACCCAAATCCGCTGGGGCAAAGCCGACTTCCAAAAACACTTTGGCCGCGATCCCGAGGGGATGTGGCTAGCCGAGACGGCCATCGACTATCCCACCGTCGAGGCCCTCATTAAAGAAGGCATCGAATTTGTTATCCTGGCCCCGTCTCAGGTGCAACGCTGCCGCCCCATGGCCACTGAGGACAATCCTGCCCCCACCTGGTACGAAGTCGGGGGTGGACAAGTCGACCCCAGCCGTCCCTATCGCTGTTATCTCAAGGATGCTGAAGGACGGCCTGACTCAGAACGGCCCTATCTGGATGTCTTCTTCTATGACGGTCCGATCTCTCGGGATATGGGCTTCAATGATGTCCTCGAAAGTGCCTATAACTTTGCCGGCCGTCTGGAAATCGCCATTCATGGCGACCATCGCCCGGCTCAAATTATCTCCGTGGCCACCGACGGTGAAACCTTTGGCCACCACAAACGGGATAAAGAGAAATGCGTTGCTTACTGCGTGACTCAGGAATTTCCGAATCGGGGTTGGACTGTAACGAACTTTGCCCATTATCGCAGCGTTAACCCCCCCACCTGGGAATGTGAACTGAAACCCGTCACCGCTTGGAGTTGTTCTCACGGAGTCGATCGCTGGCAGGATGACTGCGGCTGTGGCGGCGGTGGAGGAACCCAGCAGCAATGGCGGCGGCCTCTGCGGGATGCTCTTGATTGGGTTCGCGATCGCCTCGAAGGAGTCTACACTCGCGAGGGGGGTCGTCTGCTGCGAGATCCCTGGACAGCCCGCGATGAATATATCAGCATTTTGGGCGATCGCAGTCGCGAGAATGTGGCGGAGTTCCTACGTCAACATCAAGTGCGAGAACTCACCGCCAGCGAACAAATCGACGCCCTACGCCTCCTGGAAATGCAGCGTCACACCCTGCTGATGTACACCAGTTGCGGCTGGTTCTTCGAGGAAATTTCTCGCCCTGAAGGAACGCAAATTCTCCGCTATGCCGCTCGGGCGATCGAACTGGCGGGCCAAGTCACCGGCCAAGATATCGAACCGGAGTTCGTCGCCCAACTCGCCGCCGCCCCCTCCAACGTTCCCTTCTTTGGCGATGGGGCCACGGTCTATCACCACAACGTCAAACCCAACCAGGTCAGCATTGAACAGATTGCCGCTCATTATGCCATCAGTTCCCTGTTTAAGACCTATCAACCGGAACACCGCGTCTATTGCTACCAAGCCCGACAACTGGACTATCAACTGCAACGCCTCGGAACCCTAACCCTAGCCGTGGGCCAAGCGGAGTTTAGTTCCGAAATCACCTGGGAATCGGTGCATTTGACCTTTGCCGTCTTACATTTAGGGGGTCTAGACTTCCATTGCTGTATTCAGCCCTTCTCCGGTCGTCTGGAATATCGCCAGATGAAAGAAGCCCTGTTTACCGCCCTAGAGTCCGCCAGTGCCGCTCAGATAATTCTGGCTATGAACCGCCACCTAGATGGCCAAACCTTTGGCCTCTCGGATTTGTTCGCCGAGGAAGAAGAACGAATTATTCACCAGTTAGAACGGCAAACCCTGAAACGGCTCGATCGCCTCTATGGACAGGTCTATCGCGACAACTATGGGGTTCTCAAAGCCCTCCAACGCAATCATCTGACAGTGCCCCAAGAACTCCAGGTGGCTGCCGAAATCGCCCTCAACCGACGCTGTTTAGAGGCGGTTCGCGGCTTGGTGCAGCAACTCAATCGCATTGACGAGCAACCCGTCAAAGTTGACTATTGGATAGAATTAACCGCCATTGGCATTGAAGCCCAAACCATGAACTGTCATCTCAAGGTTCCTGAGGCGAAACAGTCCCTAGAACAGTTGATTTGGCGGTCATTATGGCATCTGTTACATTACAGTGAGGATGATTTTGCTCAACCCTCCCGTGATGAGGGAATTGCCCAAATTACTAAGTTGGTGGAAATGGGCGAGACGTTGCAATTGGGGTTAGCCCTCGATCGCATTCAGGAACTCTATTATGCCTGGCTTAAGGGGGCGATCGAAGACAACACCCTCACCGCTGATGACCAGGATCTGCTCAAACTCGGGAAAGTGCTGAAAGTCGATACCCATGTTTGGCTACATTAAAACCGGTTTTGCGAATCGGCTAGGGTTCCCAAGGGAAGTTAACCCCTTCCCTGGGAACCCTAACAGTAGATATCCCCTGATGACAATATCCCTGATTACAGAGTCAGAGATTGAGGATTGGTTTCAATCAACCCAGCCAAGTCTTTCAGGAACGCCGCTGCATCCGCACCGTAAATAATCCGGTGGTCACAGGTGATGTTCACTTGCATTTGCCGTTTGACCCCCATTAAGCCATCCTCCGTGGCCACCACTTGGGGACGAGACGCACCAATGGCCAGAATCGAACCCTGTCCCGGAGGCAGAATCGCATCAAAGCGATCGACTCCAAACATACCTAGGTTGGACAGAGTGAAGGTGCCACTGTTGTACTCCTCAGGTTGCAACTGCTTACTGCGAGAGCGGGCCACCAAGTCTTTCCAATTACGAGAGAGGGAATAGATATCCACCTGGTCCGCATTTTGCAGAACCGGGGTAATCAAGCCACCATCAGGCATCGCCACAGCAACCGAAACATTGATATTTCCGTTATACTGCACCCCTTGCTCCCTGTAGCTGGCATAGAGTAGGGGGTGTTTTTGCAACGTGACCGCGACGGCTTTAGCCAACAAACCGGTCATCGTCACACCCTTAGACTTGATTTGTTTATAGAGATTGTCCAGGGCATCGGTGGTAATGGTATAGCCTACCCGGAACACCGGAACTGACAAACTGGCGGTCATATTGCGCACCACCGCCCCTTGCAGGGTATTGAAGGGAACCACCTGCCCAGGAGTCACCGGAGCGGGGCTAGGGCTACTGCTAGCAGCCGTCATGGGAACTGGGGCAGCAGCAGGGGCAGCGGGCATCACGGGGGTAACGCTCGGGGCAGAAACGGGCTGTCCGGCGGCCTGTTGCACATCCTCGGCAATAATGCGACCGTAGGGGCCACTGCCTTGTAGGGTGCTTAGCTCCACCTTAAGCTGTTTCGCTAGCTTGCGGGCCCGAGGAGAAGCAACAATGCGACCACTCGACCCCCCACCGGAGCCGTTTTGACTGGTCGCCGCCGCAACAGGAGCCGGTTCTGGAGTCGGTTCTGGGGCAGCCGCTGGGGCGGAAGCGGGAGAACCCTGCTGTTGCGCTTTCTCTTGAACTTGGGGAATATCGGCTTCCGTTTCCGCAAGCAGGGCAATGGTGCTACCGACTG
>SMDP01000324.1 GCA_012911965.1 Geitlerinema sp. P-1104 | reverse complement strand
AGTCAGGGATGTTAAAAAGGGTAAAAATATATTACAGTTGAACTAAGCAACACCTCCCAAGTCACAATCAATGTTAACTTGAGTGAGCGTGGAAGAATTAATAGGTGATAGTATCCAGGGCTGGGGTGTTTATCTAGCAGGCTCGCTCGGATAAGGTCAACCTCTCATTGTAGCAAGGAACTCTGGTTATGACGTCACAAGTTCCCTCAAAATCTCCGTCTGATTCAGGAGTTTTGAATCGAGCTTCTAATTATTTGCGAGGGTTAATTGGTCTATTTCTGATTGGAACCGTTACTCTCGTCGCCTACACTCTAATTCAGCAACATGGCTGTAATTCGATTATCTGGTGGGAACAGGGTGACAAAGTGAGCTGTTGGAAAACCGCAGTTACCCCCCAATCCCTAGAACTCAAACCTGGGGAAACCGCAAACCTCAACGCTCAAGTGACCGGGACAGGCTACTATAGTCCAGAAATTCATTGGAAATCCCAAGATAGAAAAATTGCCTTTTTAGATCAAGATGAAGGACAACAGATTGTCGTTCAAGGAAAACAGGCGGGACAAACCCAAATATCCGTCAGAATTGGTGTAGAAAATCAAAATCTAGCCAAGAACTCAGCCAATTTTGAAATTCCTGTCGAGGTATTACCCGCTCTAAGCATTACTCCGCAAGAATTACGGATTAAAGAAGGACTTGAGAAACAATTCAAGGTTGACTTTACGGGTATTGGATGGCTCAAGAATAAGTCAATTTCTTGGCAAGTGGACAATCCCGAGCTGATCCAAATTGATGAGCGCAATCGAGTTAAGGCTCTAAAAACTGGAACCACCACCCTAAAAGCAATTTGGAATGAAGACCCCCGTGTCAATCAGACGATTCGGGTTTCTGTAATTGAGAATCCGCCTCAAATTACAGGGATTCAAGTTGAATCGTACTCCGATGATTTCTACATTGGCGAGACAGGTCATCTAAACGCACAAGCGGTTTGTCAAGGGAATTGTACAGCAGATGATACTCAGGTTCTCTGGTCTTCTAATTATCCTGACCAGGCGATGATTTCTGCTGATGGTGATCTCACGGCGTTAGAACCGGGAGATGTGACCTTAACGGCTACTTCAATTATTGATGATAGCCAGTCCCGCTCGATTAACCTTAGCATTCTCGCTCCTGTTGTCACCGATGTTTCGATTCAACCCTCCTCAGTCAGAGTTGCGGTTGATAGCCAGAGACGAGTTCAGGCGACGCTAAAGGGACGAGGCTCGTTCAATAACTATGTGTCTTGGACATCGCGAAATCCTAAAATTGCCGAAGTTGATAACAATGGAATGGTGAAGGGTTTGAAGAAAGGAAAAACTAACCTTGAGGCTCACTCAGTCAGTCATCCTAATCAGATGGCTAGCGCCAAAGTAGTTGTGAAATCTAGAGGATGTTCCCCTCAAGCAGCGGTAGCGATTGGAGCTATCGTAACCGTCACTACAACCACCTTATTGGTTCCCCCTCCAATCGCCTTTTTGGCGGGAAGTGCGGCGGCGACTGGACTCTGTTGGCTGGTTGATAAGGTCAATTAAAACCATTCCTGAAACTCACCCTAAACTCTATTGGAGAAAGACTCATGAATGACTCAGATAAGATTTTGGGAATCCCGAAAAGTTTAGCAAAAATTATTGGAGGATTGGTGATATTTTTGGTGATTACCAGTTTGCTATCTAGCCAAATTTGCATCTTTTCAACTTGTACGGGAGGTCCGACTTTTACTCCAGAAATGTTGATTGGTGGAGCGGTGACCTTGATTTTAATGAGTATGTTTCCGATTTCGATTGGTCCAGCCTTATTGTCGGGTCTTGGGGTCTGGTTTGTGCTGCAAAATCTAGGTTGGCTCCAGATGCTTTAGTCTCACGTTAATTCCTTGCTAATTCTGGTATTTATTCCATGAAAACTGCTATCAAAATCCAGGACTTGTCGAAGACTTATGTTATCAATAAGCAAAAACAAAAGGTTTTAGATAACGTTAATCTTGAGATTTTACCCGGTGAATTTATCTTGTTGCGGGGTGACAATGGTTCTGGCAAAACAACACTTGTCAATCTAATTTGTGGCTTGCAAGCTGCTGATGAGGGGTTAATTGAAATCTTTGGGAAATCCCCCAAAGACCCCCAAGCACATCTAAAACTGGGGACGATGTTGCAACGAGCAAAACCCGTTGAAGGCTTGACCGTCAAAGAGACAATTCGCTTGTTTCAAAGTTATTATCCCAAGCCATTTGAGGTGAATGAAACGATTGAGCGATCGCGCCTCACGGGGAAACAAAATGATTACGCCACCAGTCTCGCTGGGGGTCAGGCTCAATCCCTTTATTTTGCTCTAGCTATTGTTGGAAATCCCGATATTTTGATTCTCGACGAACCGACGAATAACTTGAGTGTCGAAGCACGAGCGAATTTCTGGAAACAAGTGCGAGAGTTTGACCGCCAAGGAAAAACCATTTTGGCCATTAGTCACAGTGAACAGGATTGTGATGAGATTGCTGACTTGGTGACGCGGGAGTTGCGCTTGAGTAACGAGACTGGAGACGTAGAAGTTCAAGAATTTCCTCGCTATCAGGTGCTTCTCAACTATTGCACAGAGTTAGAGGCGGCGGCGAACGTTAAAGCTGAGTCAAGTTCAGACGCAACAACCTCGTCAACCTCTCAATCTGACCCTGGAAGCTTTAGCTTTAAAGCCTTTTGGGGACAGCTTTATGTGGAACTGCTGCAAAGCTTTCGTAAGGTTGATACGATTGTCGTCGGCTTAGGCCTGGCCATGGGGACTGGATTCTTCATTGAACAGAAGAACCCCGAGAAGTTTCAATCCCTGCTAGCCGCGTCTCTGGCGGCGCTGGTGATTTTTGTCTGTGTGAGTCAGTTTGGGGTTAAGATTGCTTCAGAACGCGATCGCGGCTGGTTGAAGCTACTGCGCATCACTCCCCTGTCCTTTACAACCTATGTGGCGGCCAAAGTTGGGAACTTCCTCGTCTTGGCTTCCTTGATGACAGGATTAGCCTTTGTCAGTGGTTGGGGTGCGAGTCTGTTGAGTGAAACCAGTTCCTTCATGTGGGAACCCTGGATGTTTTACCTCAGTTTTATCCTGGTTCTCGGGGTGGTTCCCTTTGCAATTTTTAGCTTCAGCTTGGGATACCTGTTTAAAACCGAATCGTTGCAATGGGCCATTTTAGCCTTACTCGCCATCATGGCTGTTAGCTTTGGCTTCAATATCTCTCCCTTACTCCCTCAATCCTGGATTGCGGATATCGTTCTTGTCCTCCCCACCTATCACTACGGCCAACTCGTGGCCTGGATGGGAGAAATCGAACTCGGGAATGTATTCCGCTTTGACGGCTACCATTGGATTCATATCCTCTGGCTGCTGTGGTGGACCGTTGTGGCGGGGATGTTCGCGCGCTGGGTGTATCGTCGGGAACAACTCTCAGGATAGAGGCTAATTTGCCGGGGCAA
>SMDP01000323.1 GCA_012911965.1 Geitlerinema sp. P-1104 | reverse complement strand
AGGTGCAACGTCCCCCTTTGGCGGGAAGTAAGTCACATTGCAGCCAAGCATTGATGAAGGTGCTTTTTCCCGCTTTCCCATCGCCGTTGGGTTAGTTCAAACTCTTGCGACAATTATATTAAGTAGAAAATAAAATCATAAAACAAGCTTTTATGTTTACTTTGTATTACTGTATATTAAATAATAATATTTTTTTAAAACAAAGTGTATTTAATGAGTTTAATCAAATAAAAAATTTAGGTGTTGTGGAGTTTTATAGATAACACGGATTAGAGAATAAAGATTTGCATGAAGAGGAACTGACAGCATTCTAGGTTTCTTAAGTAAAAAATTAATCGTATTTCTTAAAGATTCTATATCGTCTGCTGGATAATCAGTTTGAATGTACTTTGGATTATCAACTTCTGATATATTGGGTAAAATATCTTCTATGTCTACTGCAAGTTTCGTGACGCCCAAAAAACCCGGAAGACCACCTTTACCAATCCATCTATAAAAGCCAATAAGCTTTGTTTTTTCTATCAAACTCCAATTTATAAAATCACCTGACTTATGACACTCTTCAAGTAACTCACGCTCCATCCCTGCAATAACTAAACTCTCAAGATTTAGATGTTTGTAATCTAAATCTTTGATATCAAGAGAACCTGATCCTGTTGGTGCTAATAAACCAGTTGAGCGTTGGGCTGACCTACCTTGTCGCCATATAATAAGACGACCACTCCTAGTAATTGCTAATGTATTACTACCGATATGATTAGACATTAATGAACCTTTAAATGCTTTCATTTTAGGATTATTATCAAAGTCATGACAGGGAAAGTTTTTGGCTGCTGACTGTAAAAGAGTGGGTTCTAAAGTATCATTATATTTTTCTACATTGAGTGTAGACAAATCATTTGTTATGAAAGACAAAAAATAACTGCTTTCGAAAATTTCGACACTGGTAGTTGTACCACTTATTGTAGTTAAAAGAGAAATCTTTTTTTCATCAAAAAACATCCTGCCTTGCCGCCTAGACTCATAATACTTGCACAATAAAATGTCTCGATAATTTTGTGATTCACCTTGAAGTTTTTTGATTATCTTGTTTTTATGTTTTCTGTTAAAGATAAGCTTTATTTTGCGCGAGTTTTTTATGATATTTTCGTTAGCCTTTTCTGAAATAAAAAAGCAATCATTCTTTTCCGGGATAAAAACAGATCTATACCCTGCCATTTGCTCTTCATAAGATGGTTTTACTATCTCTAAAATGTCTTGTACTTGAAATGATTCGGTAAAACATATGTTTTTGTTTTTTATGTATGTATAATATAAGTCGTAACATCCAAATAAAAATCCAGAAAATGAAAAAAACCAAATCCAGTTTATTGGTGCCAAAAAACCAATAATTCCTGGCAATATAATACAAAAAATGGAGGCAATAAGTCTGATTTTAGACAAAAAACTTATTATTTTAAAGTTGAAAAATATAACAGAAAATGGTATTAAGCAAAGCTTTCTGTAGTGGGGGGATTTTTTTTGATGTGATTTTTTGTACATTGCTAATTTCAAAAAACAAAAATTAATAGTTAGCAATTTATGTTTTTTAACACTGCGGACAGATTTTATTGAATAAAGACGGAATCAGGGTTTTTGCCTTATATCAAAATCATAAATACCAAGATAGAATAAACGTTTCACCTCTTGTCCCTAAAAGTGTCCGGACTGTTGATTGTTAAAGTTTACTCCGGCTATGGATCCTTAGCGATGAGTCTGGGGACTGGGGGATATGGATATCCGCTTGAGGTGAGAGGTCAGCTAACGGGTCTTCAGGACAGGACATGGCTGGCCATACCCTCGAACGGTGGGAGTCATTCCGTAACTACTATGACATGAATTCAATCAAAAAACAACGGCGAATTTAGAATCTGTAACACTGACGCTCCCGTGGATTCAGTGTTTTGCGGGTTTAACAATGAGTCGAGGGGAGACTGGGCGAGGGGTAGAGTCCCATCATAAATTTTGCCGGTTTGAGCGTAGAAACCGTAAGTGGACTCACAGGTCTGCTGGCTGATGTTAATTAGATGTCGGAGTGAACTCAAACCCATGTCTCCTTCTCAAAATCGTGATTGCTCTCATCGCTGTGAATTTGTGAAACATCCGACTTGCGAGACTGTCTGGTTCTGCCCAGAATGCAACCGCGAATTGGTGGATCGAGGGAACGATAATACGCCGTTAATCTGGTCGTTTCTGATGGCCTTGATTATTGGATTTATTTTTGTATTATAATGGATCTTCAGGATATCGGGTGAAATTTATTGCATCAGATACAAGATTGTAGGGGCATAACCCACCCCTACAGCAACGGATGTAATCTGCCATAAATCATCCTGATAACCCTAAACCCAGAAGACCCAAAAAAAATTACAGCCTTGGGTAAAATAAAGAAGCCAATGTGATTTGGCGGTGTTAACTGCTACTGAAAAATGACAGAACTACTTCAACAGGCGATCGCCCAAATCCAAAAACTCCCACCGGACCAACAAGATGCGATCGCAGCTCGATTTTTAGCGGAGTTACAGGATGAGCAACAATGGGAAACCCGTTTTGCGACCACAACCGATGATCAATGGGACCAAATGGCGGCAATGGTGCGGCAGGAGATCTCAGCAGGACAAACTGTTCCCCTTGATGAGGTCTTCCCAACACAACAATGAAATCAAGCGTCACAAAGTCATTTCGTAAGCGGCTAGGTGATTTGCCTACATCAGTTCAAGAACAAGCCAATAGAGCTTACGTCTTTTGGCAACAAGATCCTTATCATCCGAGCCTTCAGTTCAAGCGAGTTAGTCAGAAGCAACCGATTTATTCTGCTCGCGTCAGTCTCAGTTATCGTGTTTTAGGTTTACTGGAAGGCAACCATATTTACTGGTATTGGATTGGCACGCACGATGAGTACGATGAATTGCTAAGACGGATGTAGTCAGTAAGATTAGGGTGCGTTAGATGGGAGCAATGATGACATTAGTAGTTCAATGTTGCCTGACACAACGTTCACTAGACCATTCCATAATACAATTATTCTGGGTATGCGGAATGTAAAACTCCATCAGGGTTTCTACTCATATACCGGCTGGCCATCTCCGGGTAACAACAGAAGTTCTGAGGGATGAATCAGAGTCCCCACGGTGACTTCAATATCGCCATCCCAATCCTCAATGGTCAACACCTGACGTCCGGGCCCTTGATAATCGAAATACTGACATCGTTTGCTGCTGCGATTTAAGGTCATCCCCTGACGAGACATCGTGGCTTCCCCAGATTCGATACAGCGGTAAGGATTCCCCTCAAACTGTAACTGCTTGGGGGGAGTCCCCGTAACCTCTAAATCATCTGTGGGGGTTAACCAAGTCACTTGAACTTGGTCGTCTTCTTCCACTCCGAGCCAACGGATGCGATCGCCATCCTGTAAGAGATATTCCTGCCACTGATAGCCCTTATCATCATAAACTAGCATCCC
>SMDP01000322.1:1784-3516 GCA_012911965.1 Geitlerinema sp. P-1104 | reverse complement strand
ATTGGCGCCACCCTAGCGCGTCAGATTCCCCTAGAGGAGATGACCATTCTTCCCGCGCCGTCGGCCTTTAGTCTCGCCTGTAGCCGCCTCGGCTGGCCCCTCACGGATGTGGATACCCTCAGCCTTTGTGGACGAGATCCCGCCCTATTACTGGGCTATCTTTATCCAGGAGTACGTCTGTTGCTGTTAAGTGGCGATCGCCGCACCCCAGCCACGGTAGCTCACTTGCTAAGGGAGAGCGGCTTTGGCAAGAGTCAGATGAGCGTCTTGGAACGGATGGGGTCCCCCGAAGAACGCATGATTCAGGGGAACGCCGCCACCTGGACTCCTGAAGTGTTAGCGGACTTAAACACCATCGCCATTGATGTTCAGGGAGAGACTCAGCAACGCCGTTGTGTTCCCGGACTTCCCGATGAGGCCTATTTGCATGATGGCCAACTCAGCAAACGAGAAATCCGTGCCGTGACCCTCTCCAGTTTAGCCCCCCAACCCGGACAACTCCTCTGGGATGTGGGAGCTGGCTGTGGCTCTATCAGTATTGAATGGCTCAGGAGCGATCGCCGCTGTCGGGCGATCGCCATCGAAACCCATCCCCAACGCTTACAATACCTCGCCGATAATGCGGCGGCCTTAGGAGTTCCTCAGTTAGAGATTGTGGCGGGGAAAGCTCCCGAAGCCTTAGCCGATTTACCGCAACCCCACTGTATTTTTATCGGCGGTGGCCTCACGACTCCTCATCTGTTGGATACCTGTTGGCAGGCCTTACCCCCAGGAGGTCGTTTAGTGGTGAATGCCGTTACCGTCGAGAGTGAACATAAGCTATTGCAAGCACAGCAAGCTTGGGGAGGAGAGTTAACCCGACTTGCCATTCAACGGGCCCAGCCCCTAGGTCGATTTCTCAGTTGGAAGGCCATGGCCCCGGTGACGCAATGGTCGGTCTGGAAGGAGTAGGTAGGGATGTTTACAGACCATCCAACCAATCTAGAGCTTGATGGATATCGTCAACCGTCTCCATCTCCGGCATCCTTGGACGTTGGACCATAACCACCGGAATCCTCAACTCTCGTGCCGCCACCAGTTTGGCATAGGTCGCCTCGCCCCCACTATTTTTACTGACGATCGCCCCGATTTGATAGGTTTGCAAGAGCGATCGCTCATCCTCCAGAGAAAACGGTCCCCGGGCCAGGAGAATCTTCCCCGGAGGAATCGATGTCCCCTCATGAGGTGGATCAATCATCCGCATCAAGAACCAAAGCTGTTGTAATGAAGCAAAGGTCGCCAACTCCTGACGGCCAATGGTCAGAAATACCCGCTGGGCAACCTCTGGCAACCGCTCAGCGGCTTCAGCATTACTGGAGACCTCCAGCCAACAATCCCCAGGCTGGGATTGCCAAGGGGGACGAGAGAGGCGTAAATGGGGAACCCCAGCCTCCCGAGCCGCCAACACCGCATGGTTCGAGATTTGAGCCGCGAACGGATGCGTCGCATCAATCACAGCCTCAATCCGTTGTGCTTGTAGATAGTCCCGTAATCCCGAAACCCCACCAAAACCTCCGAAGCGAGTATTGGCGATGGGGGGATCGGGCTGACGGGTGCGGCCCGCCAGGGAGGCGATCGCCTCAACATCTGGCCGTCGTGAGGCCTGATACGCTAAATGTCGGCCTTCTGTCGTCCCCACCAAAATCAAGATTGGCTTTTTCGTCATGTTATCGTGACAGACTCGTGACACTTC
>SMDP01000322.1:0-1276 GCA_012911965.1 Geitlerinema sp. P-1104 | reverse complement strand
CCAAAACGCCAGACCGCCGAGGAAATTGGCCAACTGGCCCATGAGGAAAACCTGACAGAAACCGCCGCCGAGATTGAGGCCTTCCTGCTAGCGGACTGGGACATCATGGCCGCAGGAGAGACCTGGGTCAGCTTTGACCGTCTCCTAGAACGGTGGACGCCTAGCTCAGACCCCCACCATAGCCTCGCCGAACAGCAAGTGGCGGTGTTTTGGGCATTGCTACTTCTAGCATCTCAGTCTAAAGTGGAACTTTTCCAAGCTCAGTTCTATCGAGATATTCAAATTAAATTAACGCGCCAGGTCGCGCCGATCGCACCGAAACTCGACTAACTCAAGCCGATCGCCTGAGGTAAGAATGCCTGACATTGGTTTTTTCCTCGGCGATCGTGTCGTATAGTGAGAAAGAAATCGGCATCCGCATCGGCAGATCCATCAAACTAGCCAGTTGACCAAGGGTTGGAACAGAGAAATTCATGAAAGCGATGATTCTAGCGGCGGGAAAAGGTACCCGCGTGCGCCCGATTACCTACACCATTCCCAAACCCATGATCCCCATCCTGCAAAAGCCAGTGATGGAATTTCTTGTGGATCTGCTGCGTCAGAATGGCTTTGACCAGATTATGGTGAACGTCAGCCACCTGGCCAACGAAATCGAGAACTATTTTCGGGATGGACAGCGGTTCGGCGTTCAAATTGGCTATTCCTTTGAGGGTAAAATCACCGCCGACGGGGAGTTAGTGGGTAAGGCCCTCGGTTCAGCAGGGGGGATGAAGCGCATTCAAGATTTTTATCCCTTCTTCGATGATACGTTTGTTGTCCTCTGTGGGGATGCCCTGATTGACCTCGATATTAGCGAGGCTGTAGCCTGGCACCGCAAAAAGGGGGCTGTGGCAACGGTGATTCTCAAGCCAGTTCCCAAGGAGGAAGTCTCCAGTTACGGGGTTGTGGTCACCGACGACGATGGCAGAATTAAGGCCTTCCAAGAAAAACCGGGGGTGGATGAAGCCCTCAGCAACAACATCAACACCGGGATTTATATCTTCGAGCCAGAGGTCTTTGACTATATCCCCTCCGCGACAGAATTTGACATCGGTGGCGATTTATTCCCCAAACTGGTGGAAATGGGTGCGCCCTTTTATGGGTTGAGCATGGATTTCCAATGGGTGGATATTGGACGTGTCCCCGATTACTGGCAGGCCATTCGCACGGTTCTTCGGGGCGAGGTTCGCAACGTGGATATTCCTGGGCGAGAAGTGGCCCCAGGGATTTATACCGG
>SMDP01000321.1 GCA_012911965.1 Geitlerinema sp. P-1104 | reverse complement strand
TGCTGGATGAGACAAGTTTAGGTATTCACCAGCCACAGTTTCACCGTTTTGTCCCAGGACGCGGAGACCACCATCGTCCCATCGGGGCTGAAATTGGTACTCACAACTCCTTCCGAATGACCCTTAAAAGACCGGAGGAGTTGACCATCGCTCACCCGCCACAGCTTCACTGTCTTGTCGGAGGAAGCCGAGACCACCATCGTGCCATCGGGGCTGAAATTCGCACTGTTGACCCAACCGGAATGACCCTTAAAGGACCGGATGAGTTGACCATCGCTCACCCGCCACAGTTTCACCGTTCTGTCCCGAGAGGCGGAGACCACCTGAGTGCCATCAGGGCTGAAATTGGCACTCAGGACTGAACTAGAATGACCCTCAAAGGACTGTATGAGTTGACCATCGCTGACCTGCCACAGTTTCACCGTGTTGTCCCAGGAAGCCGAGACCACCATCGTGCCATCGGGGCTGAAATTGGCACTACTGACCCAATCCGAATGACCGTCAAAGGACTTAATGAGTTGACCATTGCTCACCCGCCACAGGTTCACTGTTCCATCGTCGGAAGCCGAAACCACCCGAGTGCCATCGGGGCTGAAATTGGCACTTGTGACCCAATTCGAATGACCCTCAAAAGACTGTATGAGTTGACCATCGCTCACCCGCCACAGTTTCACCGTTCTGTCCAAGGAAGCTGAGACCACCATCGTGCCATCGGGGCTGAAATTGGCACTCGTGACCCAATCCGAATGACCCTTAAAGGACTGGATGAGTTGACCATCGCTCACCCGCCACAGTTTCACTGTTCCGTCCTTAGAGGCTGAGACGACCTGAGTGCCATCGGGGCTGAAATTGGCACTCCAGACCTCATCGGAATGACTCTTAAAAGACCGGATGAGGATAGATTCATAACCCGTCAACCCCGGCGATGTTCTCGACTCCTGAGCTTGGAGTTGCTGTAACTGGGCCTCCAGTTCCGCCTGTTTTGCCTCCGCCGCCGCCACTCGCGCCTGTGCTTGTTCCCAAACCCGTTTCGCCGCCGCCACTCGCCGCTGTTCCTTCTGCAAAAACGCCTCGGGAATCTCACCCAGTACAGATGGATAGGGGGTCAAGTCATAGCCACAGACGGAACAGGTCTCTGAGGAGTCAGGATTTTGGCTTCCGCAAACAGGACATTTCATCAGCGCGTCAATCCGCCAGGACTAAATTCTACAACAAGTTTATCCTAATTCAGCCTTGAGGATTATAGCTTTGCTGCAATTATCATGATTTATTGAAACTCACCCAATCGTGGGGAATCTAGGTTTTGATTATGAAGATTTTGACAGGCTGTCAGACGGCTAAACAAATTGGTTCCGGTGGCTAACCAAACCATTCCCCCAAATCCTAGTCCACTAAAAACGCAACAAGGGAATAGACCTGGTGAGGGACTCTCTTCATGATACAGATCTAAGAGATTAAACCACTGATTAGATTTTTTCCAGCCCAGTTTTTCACAAAATAGTAGCCATGCTTCATTTAATTCTTGGGGACTTCCATATCTCTCCCACATTTCTCGTTGAACTGTGAACCCAAATTTTGATTGGCTATGGTAATCCCACAATTTATCAATAATCATTAAATCTCGGCATGGAAAATTTATAATATCTTGGTTGCTTAGCCATTTTTCTTGTTCGCGATTCATTATTTTCCACATCAAATTTGCAGTTTCAATATCAGCTTTACCCCAATTTCCTGAAAACAATGAGTCTTCGAGCTTGTAGTACGAAATATTCGATCTGTTCGAGGGAAAGTCAAGCTTGCTTCTATTGCTCGATTTTTTTATGTTCATTATTTTCTGCACATTGGATTTACTCGCCAAGTATCCTTTTTTTGCCAAACGAAAGCCAGAAGGTAATTGTTTATATAGCTTGCCCAAATTAAGTATTTCAAACCAATTAACCTCAGACGAAGTTAATGCCTCGATATTTCTGGAAACTTCGCCCAACCTATCCTCTAATTCCACTTGTTTTGCTTCCGCCGCCGCCACTCGCGCCTGAGCCTGTTCCCAAACTCGTTTCGCCGCCGCCACTCGCCGCCGTTCCTTCTCTAAAAACGCCTCGGGAATCCCACCGATAACAAGAGCATAAGGTGTTAAATCATAGCCACAGACCGAGCAGGTGTCGCAGGGGTCAGGATTTTGGCTTCCGCAAACGGGACATTTCATAGGCGGGTCATCCATGGGGTGGGGAACGGAGTTCAATCAGCTCTTAAGGAGTTGCGGCTAGGGAGCAACAAACCCGAAAACCGATGAGGTGACTGCTATGAACTCCCCAAGTCAGTCAGTGCTGTGGCGGGTGTGGGTGGCCGCCGCCACGACTTGGCTTCCTTATATAATATAGTGTAGTCGTTTCCTGACCCCTTGTCTTAGGAGTGATGGTGAGGAGATAATCGCAGATTGACCTGGCGGTTGGAGTCTTCGCATTGATGAGTTAGGGGGCCAGCCAATCACAGACGCGATGGATGAGACGAGTCTAGGTGTTCACCAGCCACAGTTTCACCGTTTTGTCCCAGGACGCGGAGACCACCATCGTCCCATCGGGGCTGAAATTGACACTCGTGACCTTGTGGGAATGACCCTTAAAAGACCGGATGAGTTGACCATCGCTGACCCGCCACAGTTTCACTGTTCTGTCCTTAGACGCTGAGACGATCTGAGTGCCATCGGGGCTGAAATTGGCACTCATGACCTCATCGGAATGACCCTCAAAGGACTTGATGAGTTGACCATTGCCCACCGGCCACAGTTTCACCGTTTTGTCGTGGGAAGCCGAGACCACCATCGTGCCATCAGGGCTGAAATTGGCACTCCTGACCCAACTCGAATGACCCTTAAACGACCGGATGAGTTGACCATCGCTTACCTGCCACAGTTTTACCGTTCTATCAGAGGAACCGGAAACTACCTGAATGCCATCAGGACTAAAATTCGCACTCGCGACCGTATCTGCATGACCCTTAAACGACCGGATGAGTTGACCATCACTTACCTGCCACAGTTTTACCGTTCTATCGGAGGAAGCGGAGACCACCAGAGTCCCATCGGGGCTGAAATTGGCACTCCTGACCAGATTAGAATGACCCTTAAAAGACCGGATGAGTTGACCATCGCTCACCCGCCACAGATTCACCGTTTTGTCCCAGGAAGGGGAGACCACCATCGTGCCATCAGGGCTGAAATTGGTAGTCCTGACCTGATCCGAATGACCCTTAAAAGACCGGATGAGTTGACCATCGCTCACCCGCCACAGTTTCACTGTTCTGTCCTTAGAGGCTGAGACGATCTGAGTGCCATCGGGGCTGAAATTGGCACTCCAGACCTCATCGGAATGACTCTTAAAAGACCGGATGAGGATAGATTCATAACCCGTCAACCCCGACGATGTTCTCGACTCCTGAGCTTGGAGTTGCTGTAACTGGGCCTCCAGTTCCGCCTGTTTCGCTTCCACCGCCGCCACTCGCGCCTGTGCTTTTTCCCAAACTC
>SMDP01000320.1 GCA_012911965.1 Geitlerinema sp. P-1104 | reverse complement strand
CGGTCATATCTGGGTCGACTCCCAACCCGGACAGGGCAGCACCTTTCACTTCACCCTGCCCGTCTATCGCCCCTAGGTCACACTCCTAGGCCTCGCCCTTAACAACCCCTTTACCAAAGAACTTCGGCGGTTGAGCCTTCGTATAGACTTCCGTCTCTTGTTCAATCGCCTGACGCAGATGTAGCGGCAGAGAACTCAGGCCCAGCCAGGTAATCCCATCAAACATCCGCAGGCCCCCCGTTGTTTTTTCAGCCAAACAACGGTCAATCTCCTCAGCAGAAGCCTTAAACCCCTCCTGAGACGCCAACGCAAAGCCCCAAGGAGAGGCATAGGTGGGAACATGGGAGTGATAGGATTGCGCCTGAGGAAAAATATCCTTCAGGGTATTGACAATTCGCGCATGAAGCTGTAACTCTTCCGGTGCAACGGGTCCCGCCTGAACCACAAACTGGCCCTGGGGGGAGAGAACATCGCGAATCTGTTGAAAATACTCCTTCGTAAACAATTGGAACGAGGGGCCTTCCTCAATCGGGTCTGAGAGGTCCGAAATCACCACATCCCACTGCACCTGAGTCTCATCGAGATATTGCAGCGCATCCCCAATCACCAATTCAGCGCGGGGGTCATCAAAGGAGTTTTGGTGCATTTCCGGCAGATGTTGCCGACAGGCCGCCACCACATCCCCATCAATATCCACCATAACCGCCTGTTCCACCGTCGTCCAGCGCAACACTTCCCGCAGGGTGGCCCCTTCCCCGCCGCCGAGAATCAGCACCTTGCGGGGGTTCCCGTGGGCCAAACAAGCCGGGTGAACCAGGGGTTCATGATAGAGAAATTCATCCCCAGTACAAGATTGCCATTTTCCATCGAGAACCAGCGCCTTTCCATAGGCCCCGGTTTCGACAATGTGCATCTCCTGATATTGGGTCTGTTGGAATGCTAAGAGTTTCGTCACCCCATGGATGTAGATATCCCAGGGGGTAATGTACTCCGTAATCCAGAGGTCAGCTTTAACGTCACTACCTGCCATATTGATTGACTCGTCCTCGCCGTAGGTTGCGAAATTTGCAGACTCATCAGTTTATCATGGTTTTCCCCAAGGCGTGAGGTTTTTGAAGGTTTTCATCCAATCGTCGTTTTACAGCGTCACCACCAATCATTTTTCCTCACGGTCAGCTGCAAAACTAAGACAAGCTTTAATATCTTCTGAGGTGAGTTCTGAGAAATCTTCTAAAATTTCTGTTTCAGTCATTCCACCTGCTAGATATTCTAAAATATCATAGACTGTGATTCGCATTCCTCTAATGCATGGCTTGCCACTGCGTTTTCCAGGCTCAATTGTAATGATGCTTTGGTAGTCCATAATGTTGCAGTTGATAGAAAGCTTTGTCTGAGGTTATTATATCATTAATAACTTGGAGTCATGGTTCAGCCTCATGAGAAAATGCCCCATGGGTTTCCCCACCATAGCGTTTTCTCCCTAGGATTATCCACTTATGCTTGGGTTGAGTTCCTGATAATTTGGAGGGATTGGATGCTGGCTCTCATGGCTTTGAAGCCTCATAAGACTCTCTATTTTTGATGGAGCTTAGGCGCTCTATCTCTGATACGGCAACAGTTATAGCCACCTTATCATTCTCTCAGCTTAATATGCAAAGCAAAAATTTTCGTCGAAACTTATAAAACGGTCAGTAAAATTGCTTGTATCCCTTGCCAGATAAGAGCTTCCGGCATTTATCCTACATACCAGGGTCGGAAGAGCCGAAAATTGTTCCTCCCAAAGACAGATGAAAGTGGGTCTAACTCCTCGGTTACAGTAGAACCACACCGCCTAATTTGGTACACCCATGACTTTACCTACTGGAAAATCGGCTTCATTTTGGATTGATTCAACGCCAACCTCTACATTTTCTCCTTTTATTAATAATCTTGTGGTTGATGTAGCGATTGTTGGTGCCGGAATTGCTGGACTGACCGCTGCAACCCTGTTAAAGCGTGCGGGTAAAACTGTTGCGGTGATTGAGTCGAAACGAGTTGCCATGGGTGTGAGTGGTCATACAACGGCAAAAGTAACTTCCCTGCATCAGTTGATCTATGCCGATCTCATTCAGCAATTGGGAGAAGACAAAGCCCGCTTGTATGGAGAGTCTAACCAAGCAGCAATAGAGCAGGTGGCTCAACTGGTTAAAGAAGAACAAATTGATTGTGATTTTAGCCGTCAAAGTGCTTACACCTTTGCGGATTCTCCAGAACAGTTAAGTCAAGTTGAAGCTGAGGTAGAAGCGGCGATTAAACTGGGACTTCCCGCCTCGTTTGTCAAAGAGACCTCACTCCCCTTTGCCATTGAAGGAGCGGTTAAGTTTGAAAATCAAGCCCAGTTTCATGTCCGTAACTATTTACTCCATCTAGCTGAAACAATTCCCGGTAATGGTAGCTATTTGTTTGACGATACGCGAGTGGAAACCGTTGATGAAGACAGCCCTTGTCAAGTTAAAACGACCAAGGGGGTACTTAAAGCCAAAGATGTAATCGTCACCACAAATTTACCCATTCTGGATCAAGGACTGTTTTTTGCGAAATCCTATCCGAAACGTTCTTATATTGTCGCTGCTTCGATTGATCCAGCCAAAGCACCTGATGGTATGTTTATTGGCATCGGGAAGCATTCTCGATCGCTACGGACAACGCCCTACAATGACGGTGTACTCTTGCTGATTGGGGGCGAGAGTCATAAAACGGGTAAAATTTCTCAGACCGAGGAACGGTATCTACCGCTAGAAGAGTATGGTCGCACCCAGTTTGGCATAGATACCTTCGACTATCGCTGGTCAACTCAGGATATGGTATCTTTTGACAAGTTACCCTACATTGGTAAGTTGACCCCGTTCAACAATCATATTTATGTTGCCACGGGATTTAGTCTCTGGGGTATGACCAAGGGTACCTTATCGGCGATGATCCTGTCTGATCTGATCTTAGGGAAATCCAATCCCTGGGCAGATCTATATGATGCCACTCGTGCCACTCCCTTTGTCTCAGAAACCTCGATCAAAGAGAATCTGGACGTGGGTAAGCATTGGATTGGCGATCGCTTGAAGGGATTAAATAACTCCTCTTTTTCTGATGTTAGCAACGGGGAAGGGAAATTACTCACCCGTGATTGGGACAAAGTCGCTGCGTATCGAGATGAACAGGGTTCAATCCATGCAGTTTCCGCCGTTTGCCCTCATTTAGGCTGTATTGTTAACTGGAATAGTGCTGAGAAGAGTTGGGATTGTCCCTGTCACGGTTCCCGCTTTAGCTGTGACGGAAAAATCCTCCATGGACCAGCGGTTAAGGAACTGGAACGGATTGAATAATTCGGTTGGGATTAGATGCTCTGTGTTTCCATTGTGCGTAGTGGGAGCATCTTGCTCTCCTTAGTCAGGGAGAAGACTCATGAATTCTGGGCTAAGTTATACCATTTTTCGAAATGCTTGCTATACATCCGACACCGAGGAGGGCGACCACAAGGGTACGCCCCTACGGACA
>SMDP01000032.1:26594-28360 GCA_012911965.1 Geitlerinema sp. P-1104 | reverse complement strand
ACGACTGTGTGATCGTAATGCGCCAAGGTTTCTTGAAATAATGAGTGTTTATCCCCAAAGGTGTCATAGAGACTACCTCGATGAATCCCCATTGAGGCAATCAGATTGCGAATTGAGGTTGCTTCATAGCCCTGTCGCCAAAAGGTGAGCATCGCTTTATCGAGAACATCCTGCCGATTAAACTCCTTATGTCGCCCCATGAGTTTCGATAGTATTGGTGAGACTGTCTCATTCTACAATACCGCTTTAAGAGATAACCTAGCTGGCTGATTCAAGGATTTTGACTTGAGCGGCGACTTTTTCTAAGACTTGCATTAATGCAGGAATGACCTCTAGGTGTTTCTGAGATAAGCTGGGATGACGTTGATAGGTATCCTGAATTTCTCCGAGTTTTTTTTGCAGATTTTGTGCCGTAATCAAAACATCTTGGCTTAAGTCAATCAGTTTTTGTTGCTGATAAAACTTGAGGGCAGCCCCCCGCAACACTTGTAGGGTGGCTTCTTCTCCCTCATCTCCTCGCATCACCCGTAGCCGCAACAGGACGGGAGTGTCATGGTACACTCGCTCTAATTCAACTTCCTTTTGCTGACGCACGGGCAGTAACGGCAAGCCCATAAATCGTTTTAATTCGTTGATAACGCCTTGAAAGGTACTGAGGGGCAATGCCTTCAGTACGGATTTAGGAACCCCATCTTGACTCCAGAGGATATTCCCCACCTCCGATTCTCGGGCAAAATGGAGCCGACCAATTCCTCCTAGTAAAACTCGGGCTAACAACTCCTGAATCAGTTGGGGAGGGGATAGGAGAGCTAAGGCCTCTATGGGCCCAGTTAAATGACGGGGTGTTAAGTCAAGACTGGGCAGGTGAGGGGGAATCGCCTCGGATGGAGTCTGGCGTTGCGCCTCTCGGGAGTTGTGATTAGACGTCGCTTGATTGCTGTGGTTGAGATAAGCCGTCAGTAACGCCTGATGCTTTTGGGCGGGAATGGTTTGAGAAACCAGGGAACAGTGAAGATAGCCCAGTAAACGCCGTAGATAGTCTAAGGCTGCTGTGTCATCGGGATTGACCATCCCCAGGTAAATGCGACTCCCTTCCATCGATAGGGGGACAACCTGGTGATACAAGCACACTTCAAAGGGCACGATTGTATCAATGGAGTGAAAAATCCAATCGGAGTTCATGGCAAGGGTTTTCAGCATAAATGGACGAGTTTGAGAAGAACCCAAACCTAAGTACGATGCAACCCTGATGAATTCATGACAATCGAAACTAGACAATTACGGGACTTTCAACGGCAAACTGGGCAGATGCGTTAGCTCATGGACCGCCATGGGGCTGTTGAGGTAGCTGTTGAGGTACAGGTAATCTCATCTTAGTTGAAAGTACACAGGTACGATCGCAACTTACTCCGTAGAATTACGGATTTGCTGGGCGGCGAGGTAAAGTTTACCCCATTCGCTGGTGACCTGGGTGGTTTTAATCTGAAGACGGTGGGCGATGGCCTCGACGGATTCTCCCGCTTTGAAGCGATCGAGAATCTCTTTCTGATGAGGTTCGAGGCTGTCATAGTACTGTTGCCACTCGCTGCTAGTGAGTCCGAGTTGATGGTCTTGCAGGGAGGTTTTGAGCCAATTGGCCACTAAGTCCGGTGAGTGTTTGAGACTAAAGACGCGGATGGCGTGATAGCCAACCTTTTCTCGTAGGCGGTAAAGCTGTTTGATGGGAACCTGTAATTGCTCGGCGATCGCCTCTTGACTATAGCCCT
>SMDP01000032.1:12408-26406 GCA_012911965.1 Geitlerinema sp. P-1104 | reverse complement strand
ACGGAGACTAACCGCACTAATTCCTGACTGGGAACTTGAGTCAGGCCCCCTCGTTGGCTACGCCGTAGGTAGTTGACAAAGCGATAGACCAATAAGGGTTGATTGCGGATGGGCCGTAGACAGTATTCCTCTAAACTGGCTAGGACTAGGGCATTTTGTAGATGGCGATCGCCCCCACAGCGGGTAATTCGCCGCATTTCGCCTTGTAGATAGCGATCGCTATTGAGCATTTCCTGCAAGACTTCCTGCACCACATCCACCACGGTGCGACGGCGATCGCGACTCAGAGACACCCAAGTGCGAATCTTATTACGCAACAGCACCAGACTGCCCAAACGACGGATTAAATGACGATAGGCCGCCTCAGGAGAAACCCCTAAATAACGTTGACAAAGGATGTTGTAGCAAAACTCCATGGACTGTTCCAGGACTTGCTGATGCTCCTCTTCTAACCCATCAAACTCAGCCCCTTGCTCTGTCAACAGCCAGCACAAAACCGCCTCCCGAGTTTCGGGAGTGCGGTGTGGATGGTCTGTCTCCAGTCGCGATCGCCACTCATGGACGACGCTCTCCCATGTCCTCATAGCACTCTCAAAGGCCTGTGGGATTCGTACAGGGATTTTATCAGACCTCGGTCATCCCGGTGTTGTGCGGGCAAACAGCGCCGCAAAATCACGAGTCGCCAGTCCCTGGGGATTGGAAATGACATCGAAGGCTATATTACGAGCCGTCGTTTCCCGGAACGCCTGCACCACTAACTCGGCTACATCAGCACGGGGAATTGAGGGTTTAACGCCCTCTGGGGGCTGATTTAAGAGGCGATCGTCATCGCCAACCAATAACTCGCGATCGCCCCCCGGCTCATCTAATAGCCCCCCAGCTCGGATAATCGTATAGGCCAGTCCTGAGTCAATCAGATACTGCTCAGCCTTCCGTTTCCAAATCAAAATCTTGCCATTGCCAATGCTATTCAAGAAATGGTTTTCATCGGTTCCCCCCATCGAACCCACCACAACCACCTGTTGAACCCCAGCGGCTTTGGCCGCCTCAATCTGATTCACTTGGCCCTGATAGTCGACCATTTCCGGTTCAGCACCTGGAGCAAATCCCAGGGTCGGCCGTTGTCCGGGTTCCGAGGGAGGGGCCACCACCTGGGGAACGGCACTGGTGAGAATCACCAACCCCTGACAGCCTTGCATCGCCTCTTTTAAGCTCTGGGGATCGCAGATATCGCCAAACACCAATCCCTCCGTAGAGCCAAACATCTGCTCAGCCTTCTGTGGGGAGCGAGCAAAGCCCACCACGTCAAACTCCTGAGGTCGTTCTCGTAGTTTTTGCACCACCAAGGAGCCAGTCCGTCCGGTGGCTCCCGTCACTAAAATCCGTTTCATAATCAATTCCGTTGTCTTCACGATTACAGCCTGGCCCTACAGCCAAGGGCGACTCGCTTGTTCTAAGCGAATCCAATCCTCCGAGGATAACTGCCAGCCTAAGGCTCCGGCATTTTGTTGCGCCTGTTCGCCGGTTTTGGCCCCGGGGATGGGAATCACGCCTCCTTGGCCAATCAGCCAATTGAGTGCCACCTGAGCCGGCGTTTTCTGGTACTGCTGGCCCAATTCTCGCAAAATTCCTAAGAGGGGTTCAATGCGTTGCAGGCCTTTGGCACTGAATTTAGCATCCATTTTCCGTCCACCGCTGGGGCTGTTGCTTGGGGTATATTTCCCAGTTAGCAAGCCTTGGGCCAAGGGACTGTAGGCTAACAAGACCACCCCTAAATCTTTGGCGGTGTCGAGAATCCCCTTCGTTTCAATGGTGCGTGAGAGCAAGGAATAGCGCACTTGATTCACCGCCAGGGGGACACCGCGACGCTGGAGAATTTGGTGAGCTTGCATCATTTCATCGGCGGAGTAGTTACTGACTCCCACGGACTGAATCCGTCCCCGCTCCACTTCATCGGCTAAGGCGTTGAGTAGGGTTTCTTGGGACATGAAGCAGGTGAAGGGCCAATGCACCTGGTAGAGGGGAATGGTGTCGAGTTGTAGGCGCTCTAGGCTGGCACTGACAGCATCATAAACTGAGGATTTGAACAGACGCCAGGGGAGGGGGCCATATTTGGTGGCGATGTGAACGGGGGTGTCGCAGGTTTGCCGGAAGCGGCCGAGGAGTCGTTCGGATTCTCCCTGTCCATAGACTTCGGCGGTATCGAATAGGGTAATGCCTGAGGCGATGGCAGCTTCAAAGGCCTCTCGAACTTGCGCCTCGCCATAGTCATTGCCATATTGCCAGAAAAAGCGATCGCCCCAAGACCAGGCACCGATGCCGAGGGGACGCACTTGTAGACCGCGATCGCCGAGGGTTAACATCTCTTCCATGAGTTAAAAATTTACTAAAAATCCCATCTAGGTTAACGTTGTTCTTTGCGGATGAGTTGCTCGAACTCTTGCAACACTTGGCGGTAGCGATCGCCAACAACCTGTAATAGGTCGTTATGTCCGGCTCCTTCAACCCAGAAGGCTTTTTTGGGGTCATTGGCTGCCTCATAGAGGGTTTCCCCATGCCACAGGGGAATTAGGCGATCGTCGGTGCCATGAATAAATAACACCGGACTATAGACATTGGGAATTTTACTGAGATTATCAAATTTATCAAAGGGAAATAGTCGCATTCGCGTCACAACACGGAATGCTGATATGAAGCCACTCTCAACCGTTAAGGCGGCGATCGCTTCTCGGGAGGCTAAATCTACCGATGGGCCACTACCCACGGAGCGTCCATAAACCCAAATATGACTCGGAGAGATATTTAGGCTTTCAGTCAGATAGCGGTAGGCGGCATTGATATCTCGATAGCTGTTATATTCTGACGGACTACCCTGGCTAGTTCCATACCCCTGGTAGTCATAGGCAAATACCCCAAACCCGAGGCTTTGCAAATCCGCTAGGCGGGGCAGAATCATCCCTAAATCTTCAGCGTTGCCATGACTGTAGAGAATTGTATAGTCGGCCTCCTCGTTGGGCAGATGGACGGCTGAAATTTCGATATTCTCGTCAATAGGCAATTTAATGATGGCTTCACTGTCACTGTAGCTAGGGGGAGGTGGGACAAAAATCGACCGCTCACTCCCAAAGTAGGCATAGAGACAGATGCAAAAGTAGATAAACAGAACAGAAGCAATCATGCGTTTGAGGGAAAATTCACCGATGAGATAGCGTCGTAGTCGCGAGCGACGAGGGGATGTCATGGTTTCAGCCTCCGGAAACCTGCGTTGACTCTTGCTCGTTGATTGTATAGCAAAAATTGGTCTAACAAAGAGGGGGGGAAAGAAGGCAGTAGGCAGTAGGCAGTAGGTGGGGAATTTTCTTCCAACTCAGAGTATCAATCAGGCAATCTTCGATTGCTATAGCCTAAACCTTTGGGGAATCCTAGCCACAGATCTTCACTGGGTCAACTGGAAACTGGTCAATTCTGCCTCACCGAGTCCTCACATCCCGGTAGCTGTCTCAGGACTTAATCATGGCCTTGAATGACGTGTTTAATTCGGGTTAAGGCTTCTAAGTTGATAAAGCCTCGATAATAGCCACTGCGATTTGACATCCCTAAGTAAACGGTGTGATTGGGTTTAGGAAGTCGGGAAAATCGGGGCGACATATTAATATAAACTGACGCACTTTTGACCCCTAAAGAAAACTGACAACTTTCCTGATACGACTCGGTAACCAGACAATCAGCATGACCACTACTATGTTGGTTAATCCAGAGCATTCCCTCCTGGAGACTCTCGACTTTTTTGAAAGCAATGGTTTTGGTGAGGTACGCTTGTCGCCACTCGTCAGGTTGGGCGAGTTCTAAGTCAGGAAATTCTTCAACGAGGGCTTCGTCGCCGCGAATGTCAAAGCCTTTATCCCGCAGTCCATTCCAGAGGCTCAGAAGGGATGAGGGTTTTTGTTCGGGGTGAATCAGCACTTTTTCGATGGCATTGACAGGATCGGGGTCGCTTTGATGACTATCACCAATCATCGAGCGAACTAGGTCGAGACTGCCGCTTGGGGACCAGTAGAGATAGCAGTTGCCGATGGCGGAACGGAGTACGGGAACGGTGGCTTTTTCAATAATCGGTTGTATAAAGCTCTCGCGTCCATGGGGGATAATGAGGCTAAGATAGCGGTCTTGGTTGACCAGTTCTCGTACTGAGCTGCCGGTGTCTGAGGGTAGGAGTTCCAGGCAATGGTCGGGAAGCTGACTATCGGCTAAGGCTTCCCGTAAGACGTTGGCGATGGCAATGTTGGAGTGACTGGCTTCTGTACTGCCCTTGAGGACGATACTATTTCCGGTTTTGAGGCACATTCCAGCGGCGATCGCCCCGAGTTCGGGGAAGGCTTCATAAATGAGGGCGATCGCCCCCAAAGGCATCAACTGACAGTAGGTTTGAGCCTGTTCCACTTGAAAGGGAGCATTAATGACCCGCCGGATAGGATCGGGGAGGTCGCTCAGACACTGGAGAATATTTACAGCCCCCTGAACCCGCTCAGGGGTGAGTTTTAGCCAATCAAGAAGCAGATCAGGCACGGCCATATCTCGACTGGCTTCTAAGTCCAGGGTATTGGCTTCTAGAATGTCACTGCTGCAATCGCTCAGGGCCTCAGCCATCAGCCGCAAGGCCTGCGATCGCTCACTACTGAGAGTTTGTGCTAACTCCAGGGATGCTTGATGGGCGCGACGGATTGCCGCTAAAGGATTATCGCTCGTCTCAATCTCAAAGGAGTCGTTCGCCATGACGCTAACGTCGGTATGCCAACCAAACTAATACTGCGGGCAACATTGCTAAGAGTACCACTAAAATAATCCAGGGGATGGTACTTGCCCCGACGGATAATCGTAAAGCAATGGGAAGCCAAACGATGGCCAAGACTAACACGACACCCACGGCTAGGGGAAAGTAAATCTCTTTTATCCCTGACCGGGCGCGCTTCCATTGAGTTCCAGTCCAGCGCCAAACTTGCTTATAGGGATAGTGGGTTGAGAGTTGTTCAATGGAGGTTCCACTCTCATCGACCACAAAAATTTGCTGACAGCGATCGCACCCCAAGGCCTCAGTCAGGGTGATGGGTTTCAAATGACCCGGACGGCGACAAGGACAGGGATACTCGCGGTCAAGTTGGATTTTCTGGCCTTTCGGGGGATACACCAATGTCAAAACCCTCAAACAGTCTTTTGTACGGGGTTGGCGCTAAGTCGGGTCGAACAGTAAACCTAGGGCCTCAGCTTGGATAGAACTGACGCGGCACGGGGACTTGGCAACTTGACCCCGCTGTGGGCCAATTCTAACAAAATTATGGGGTTCGAGTTGGGCGCTACGCTGGAATTTAACTCCATCGCTTTTCTCGCCCTACGGATAAATAATGGTCAAATGGTTTTATCTCCATGGCTTAGCCTCCAGCCCCCAGTCTCGCAAGGCCCAAGTGCTGAGCGATCGCCTCCAGAAACAGGGGCAGGTTTTGCATCGAGTCGATCTCAATGAAGGTGGTTTTTCCAATCTCACCGTCAGCCGCCAAATTCGCCAGGTCTCGGCCCTGATAGCCCAGGAGGACAGGGTCGCCCTCATTGGTTCGAGTTTAGGTGGCTTAACGGCGGCCTGGGTAGCTCAAGAGAGCCTGATCGTGGAACGGCTGCTCTTGCTCGCTCCCGCTTTCGGATTTCCCGACTGTTGGCTGACGGCGGCAGAGTTACAGGATTGGCAAACCTCAGGCCATCGCCTGATTTACCATTATGGCCAGGGGCGATCGCTGCCCTTAACGTATCACTTTGTCGAAGACGCACGGACTTGGTCCCCACACCGTCTCACCCGTCCCGTCCCCACCACCATCATCCACGGCCGTCAGGATGAAGTTATCCCCATCCAGTCCAGCCGCGACTATGCCAAAACTCGCTCCTGGGTTGAGCTGATTGAGGTCGACAGCGATCATGCTCTAGGCCAGCTTCATCCTAGAGTTTGGCAAGAGGTGATAGGGGAAAGAAGGCAATAGGCAATAGGCTCAACCATTCAACAATGCTTCAACAAACTCGTAACTAGAGAAGGGGCGCAAATCTTCAATTCCCTCCCCGGCCCCGATAAAGCGGATGGGTAGGCCTAACTGTTTAACCACTGCCAGAGCGACACCGCCTTTAGCACTTCCGTCGAGTTTTGTCAAGACAACACCACTCAATTGAGCTGCTTCTGCGAAGACTTCTGCCTGACGCAAGCCATTTTGTCCCAATGTGGCATCGAGGACTAATAGGGACTCAATGTGAGCATTGGGAGCTTTTTTATCAATGATGCGGCGGATTTTGCTCAACTCATCCATCAAGTTTTTCTTATTCTGTAACCGGCCGGCTGTATCCACGAGGAGCAACTCTGTATTACGGGACGTTGCAGCGGTGATGGCATCAAAGACTACTGCTGCTGGGTCGGTATTTTTGCCCGGATTGGCAATCACATCCGTATTACTCCGTTGTCCCCAAATTTTTACTTGCTCCACGGCGGCGGCTCGGAAGGTATCGGCTGCTGCAATTAGACAGCGATAGTCGGATTTTTGGGCTAGATGGGCCAGTTTGCCGATTGTGGTTGTTTTGCCGGCTCCATTAACCCCTGTCATTAGCCAGATATTAAACTGATCTTTCTCGGGGATGAAATCGGGTTGGTAGCCATTCTCGTAAGGTTTATCGAGCAAGTCCCGTAGGATTTGCTTGAGATAGGCGATCGCCTCTTCGGGAGGAAGGGTCTCATTTCGCAGTTTCTGTTGCAGGGTTTCGATGACAAAGTCAGTCGCCTCAATTCCCACATCGGCTTGCAGCAATAAGGCCTCAATTTCAAAGACGGCATCTTTGTTTAATGGACCTTGACCGACAATGGATTTTAACTGGTTGATCAGTCCAAGACGGGTTTTTCCGAGTCCCTGACGGAGCTTCTTGAGCCAGGTAATCTCTTCGATGGAGATATCCTCGGGTTTCCGTCCTTGAGCTGCTAAAACTTCGGCAGACCACACGAAATTCTCGTCAAAACGAATGGCTGGCTCCGGTTCGGGTTCGGGTTCGGGTTCTGGCTCAACGGGAGTTTCAACGGCTTCGGCTTTTAACCGCTCTAATCGTTCTTGACGCTCTTCACTGGCTTTCATCCAAGCTGGAACCGCCTCGGTTTGAGGTTCCGGTTCCGGCTCGGGTTCAACTGGCGTTTCTGCTACGGGTTCGGGTTCGGTTCGGGTTCGGGTTCAACCGGCGTTTCTGCTACCGGTTCAGGTTCGGGTTCGGGTTCTGGCTCGGGTTCAACTGGCGTTTCTGCTACCGGTTCAGGTTCGGGTTCAGGTTCAACCGGCGTTTCTGCTACCGGTTCAGGTTCGGGTTCGGGTTCAGGCTCGGGTTCAACTGGCGTTTCTGCTACTGGTTCGGGTTCAGGTTCGGGTTCAACCGGCGTTTCTGCTACCGGTTCAGGTTCAGGTTCGGGTTCGGGTTCAGGCTCGGGTTCGGGTTCAGGTTCGGGTTCAACCGGCGTTTCTGCTACCGGTTCGGGTTCAGGTTCAGGTTCAGGTTCAGGTTCCGCCTCAGGTGCATCCGTGGTGATGGTTGTCCCTTGTTGCTGTTGAATATTCTGATATGCCGCTTTGGCCCAAGCCAGATAGTCCTCTTGGGGAGAGGACTCTGATGAGTCGTCTGACTCAGTGGTTTCTTCCTCCGCCGTCTCCGGTTCCTCAACCGTGGTTGCGTCCTGATTAGCAGAGGTTTGGTCCTCTTCTTCTTGACTCCCGCTGCGATCGAATTTACGACGGAACCAGTTAAAAACCATAATGCGCGTGTTGAAACTAGACTGAGTTGAACCTTACATTATAAACCGGCGGGATTGTCCGAGGCGATCGCATCCGATGTGCTCTGGGCTGGAGTTTCCTCAGGGCGATCGCGCAGTTCGACAAGCCGACGTAACACTCCATTGACAAAGCGATGGGCTTTTTCACTACTGTAGCGTTTTGTCAGTTCCACGGCTTCGTTAATGGCAATTTGATCGGGGGTTCCCACATAACAGAGTTCGGCGGTGGCTAAGCGTAAAATGTTTTGCTCGACATGGGGGAGCCGTTCGAGTTGCCAATCGACGATGGTGCGATCGAGGAATTGATCAATCTCTTGACGATTTTGTGTAACCTGCAACAACAATTCCAAGGCGTACTCTTGCACCTCAGTCTGATTGGCTAACTGGACAAACTCCGGTAGTTCGATCGCCATCCCTAAGCGATCAATAGCATGACGAGTCAACTCCATCGCTTCTGTCAGACTGGCTTTAGAGCTTGTGATATCACTATCGCGTAACTCCTGCTCCATGAGGCGATCGTAGCCTCGTTTGAGTTCAGCGGCTGCGGTTTCGAGGGATTCATGAACTTCCAAGGTCATGGCACGAACAGCCGCGACAATAAAATCACTGAGTTGCTGTTGACTCAGTTTAGTAGAGCGTTTGGGCAGTTGGCTGAGGCTCAGTAAAGCCAATTCACGGGAGATGCTACGAGCTTGCATGATCAGTTAAGACTAGGGAACAGGGGGGAGGGGGGAGAAGGCAATCGGCAATAGGGGGGAGAAGGCAATCGGCAGAACCCACCCCTAAACCTTCCGATGGAGGGGGTTATAACAGCCAAAGAGTTACCCCACTCTCCCCTTCGACCTGTCCTCTGTGCCTCTGTGGTTCTTCCCCCTACTGCCTCCAAAACAACTCAATCCAAAACAACTCAAAGGCTTAGCCTTCAATCGTTTCTGCGTCCTCTTCAACGACAGCGATAGGGGGTTCTATCTCGGCCTTGTTTTTACGACGGGAGAGGAGTTGTTCTAGGGTGGGCCGCTGGGATTCAGCTAATTTTTCGGGAGGGGTTGGGGAGACAATACCACCGGAAATTAGGATTTTGAAGGCATCTTCAATCGATAAATTGACGTTAATGGCTTCCCGTTCGGGAATAATAGCGTACCATCCTGAGGTCGGGTTTGGTGTGGTGGGGATGAATACGCTTAGCATAGACTCGCTCATGTGCTTTTCGAGAACACTGCTGATGCTCCCGGTCACGAAACCCAGAGTCCAAACTCCTTTGCGGGGATATTCAATCAAAATGACGCGGCGAAACCGGCTGTTTGAGTCTTGTAGAAGTGTCTGTAAGAGTTGCTTTAGGGTCTTGTAAACGGAACCCGCTAAGGGAATCGCCTGGACTAAATTTTCTCCAAAATCTAGCAGCCAGCGTCCGACAATGTTTCGCGCCATCAACCCAATTAAGAGAATGCCCAATAAGGGAACTGTTAACCCCACGAGCAGGTTTAACAGATTAACTAAAATCGGGTTGAGACCGTCAAAGGGATTGATTTGCTTGGGGATACTGGTCAAAAAGTCAATAGTCCAGTTGGCAATGACTAAAGAAATCCAAATGGTTGTGGCCAAGGGAATGATGACCAGCAATCCCGCAATTAAATCGTTTTTTAAATCTTGCCGTAAACGTTGCAGCACGGATACCTTACTCTCATCCAAAAGAGCGATAACTGAATTGACCGACCTGACCCTTTCCAAGGGCGTTAACCCGGATTAGGGCAACGGCCCACCTTTAGAGGTGATGTCCTTATCTTAGGAGATGTGAAGAATTGTTGCAAAGGGGGTCAGAAACGGCTACCTGTATCGCGACGATCGCGATTAGATGTTGGGGATCATAAATGCCCCTGTGTTAAGGGTAACATCCATCGGATCGTGGCTAAGGGGGCGATCGCTCAAAAGGGGGTTTTTAGGGCTGAGGGTTCTTCGTCGGAGCGGTGAGATTGCGGCGAGTCTGTGTGATTCGGGAGCGGGGGAACATAGCCTTGTTGTTTCAACTCACGGACTTTCAGCAAAATGAGATACTCATAGAACGCTTGCAGGGTACACCAGGCGAAGCCAGCCTGTCCATCGAGGAAGCCTCGTAGCACGATATACATATAGACAAAGCGAATCAGAGGACGACAGGGAAGCCGTAGGGATAAGTCCTTGAGGGCCCGTCGCCGTTGGACTTCCGTGGCCCCAAACAACAGGTGACGCCATTGAACGGTTCCATAGGAGAGCTGACGCAGGGTTTCTTTGGCTTCATCCGTTGAATAGCGGTTATGCTTTTCAATCCAACGGTTTAACCCTTTGCCACAGGTATAGTGGGGATAGGTTTCTTGTAAAAATGAGGTTGGGCCGTCACAGACTTCTCGTTCGGTATGTCCGTAGTCATCAAACCAAACTTTATCTTTACGGAAAAGCCGAAGTTGATACCGGGGATATTGGGTACTGTGGCGAATCCAACGCTCCATAAACATAACTCGTTCTGCTACATAGTAGCCAATAAACTCTTGCTGTTGCGTCGCGGCCAAACATTCTGCAAAGAGTTCAGGAGTCATCCGCTCATCGGCTTCGAGGATATAAACCCATTCATATTTAGTGGGGATAGACTGTAACATCCAAGTCCGCTGTTTCCCATGACTTTCAAAGGCGTGTTTTTCAACACGAACCCCATACCCTTGGGCAATTTCAACGGTGCGATCGCGACTCAATGAATCGACTACGATAACATCGTCTGATCCTTGAGCTGACTCAATACACTCAGCAATATCAATTTCTTCGTTGTAGGTCAGGATATAGATGGAAAACATAAACTCGGGGACAAGAAAATGGATATTAACGGACGCCGAAACGGCGTCCCAGACTGAGGAGCTGCGATCGCTCTACCGCGTGAACACCGTTTGGAAGTCTAGCTGATGCACCCCAACATAAGATTCAGGGAATCTAGTTTGCTGAGGGAGCTTGGCGGGCGGCCCGACGAGGACGCATCATGCCTTTGAGGCCCGTCCAGCCAATTAAGATATAACCGATCGCCAGTAACAAGCTGCTCGTGCCAATTCGGAAGGCTGATTTCCAGGCTGCAAGACGTGTTTGCCGTTCGAGTTCTAACTCTCGCTCACGAATTTGTCCGCCGAGTTGTTCTGGCAGTTGTGAGGCCTGTTCGTCTAAAAAGCGATCGATTTCCTCAGGATTGTCGCGAGAGGCCTCCAGCAGTTGCCGTAATTGTTCTGGAGTTTGCTCACTTTCCAAGAGCTGTTCAACCTGCTCGGGATTTTCCAACAGGCCTCTGAGTTGGGTTTCGAGTTGCGTCCGTTGTTGGGTGACTTGTTGTTGGAACTCCTCACTCCCAAGCTGAATGTTCAACTCCGTTTCGGCTTGACGTGCTTGTTGTTGGATGTCTTGCAAACGACTACTACTTTGCATTCGCACGTCATTAAAGTGAATTGCCGTTACTAGAAGGAAGACAACCCCTAAGACACTAGACAGGATTAACCCCCAGAAGCGCAGGTCCTGCCATTTTTTACGGGGGAGGGCTGTCGCAGCACCGGCGGTATCCATCCAGTAGCCAGCAAAGGTTAGGGCAATCCCAATCATTGGGATGACCCCGCGATCGACAACCGTTGAGGCAAACTGAAGTCGCCAGGGCAAGTCTAAGGGTTGATAGGGGGCCGGGATAATTAAAATGTCGAGGAAGGACGATAGTATCAACAAGATACCGACGACTTTGAGGCTTCGTGCAGCCAACGATGAGGGTTTACGGGGATTTGAAGTTTTCATGCTATACGTGGTCTTAAAGCGCTTCTTTTCTAAGTTAGCCGATTAGACTGAGTTTGCGTAGAATTCGTGATGTCTCCTAATTTAAGCCGGAAAAAGCATTACGTTTCATGAAGTTTTCTTGATTTTGGAGCTGCAAGACCATGGTTGTTGATCATCGCCCTCAAGTTCAGCGTGTTTTAATGGTCACGTTAGGGTTAAACCTGTTGGTGGTCGCGATTAAGGCAAGTTTGGGCTGGTGGACGGGGTCTCTGAGTTTGGTGGCTGATGCGCTCCACAGTACAACGGACGGAGCCAGTAACATTCTCGGTTTGATCACAACTCGCTTATCTTCTCCAGAACCGGATCGTGAGCATCCCTATGGCCATCAGAAGTTTGAAGCCATTGGGGCCCTGGGAATCGCCGCGTTTCTTGGGGCGGCGTTTTTTGAGATTGTTAAGGGGGTGTTGGAGCGTCTGTTTGCTGAGGAGAACCCGGTTACGATGTCTCCCCTGGTACTATGGCTCATGTTGCTCGTCTTGGGGGTAAATATCCTTGTAACCTATTATGAGCGACGGGTGGGCCTGAAACTCGGCAGCAATATCCTGATTGCCGACGCTCACCACACTATGAGTGATGTCTGGATTACGATTACGGTCATGCTAGGGCTGATTGGGGTTTGGCTGGGGTATCCCCAGTTAGATATTATCTTAGCGGTTCCAGTGGCGGGGTTGGTGTTTCACAGCGGCTGGCAGGTGTTACGGGAGAATTTACCCTGGTTGATTGATGAGATGGCGATCGCCCCGGAAGCCATTCATCGTCTGGTCATGGAGGTTCCTGGAGTCATCAACTGTCATGATATTGCCTCCCGTGGCTTAAATGGCCGCCAGTTGTTTGTGGAGATGCACGTGGTGGTGGATGCCAAAGACTTAGCGACGGCCCATAGTATTACGGAGAAAATTGAGGCGCGACTAGAGGAGCGGTTTGCCCCGATTCGCCTGACGATTCACATGGAACCCCCCAATTATCAATCTGACCAGATTAGTTATGGAGAGCAGACATCTCAGCAAGTCTCAGACTAACTGTTAGCCTGTCTCCAGCCCTCCGTTCACCTTAAGACAAGCTTCTCTAACCATGAAATCTGCCCTAAATCGCCTCTGGGAGTCTACGGCTAGTGCTCCTCAAGTCTTCGATCCCCGTCGCCTCACTCATCTGCCGGACCTTGTCCAACGCTACTTAAACCATAGTATTACTCCAGGGACTCCCCTTGCATCCGCCGTTCATTTACGGATGCATGGACAGATCAAACTCAACGCCTGGTCTCCCTTTCAAGCTGAACAAGTTATTGCTTGGAATCAGGGGATGATTTGGAGTGCGACCGCCTGGATGAAAGGACTGTTACCGGTTCGGGGAGCAGACTCCCTAATCAATGGGTGTGGAGATTTACGCTGGAAACTCTTGGGACTGATTCCAGTGATGACGGCTAAAGGTACTGATATTACTCGCTCGATTATTGGACGAATGCAAGGTGAAAGTATTTGGCTTCCCTCAGTTTTGGCTAATCCTGATCGCCCCTGGACGGTTATCAATGATTCTCAAATTCAAACTCCTGTTTACCTATTTGGTGAAACGACACCACTACAGTTAACACTTGATGATAGAGGACGGCTGCAATTCCTTGATTTTCAACGTTGGGGAAATCCTGATGAGTCCCATTATCGCTATTGCCGTTTTGCTGGGATCATGCACGACGAAGAAATGGTTGCTGGTTATCGCATTCCCAGTCGCTTTTCTGTAGGTTGGGGAATTGAGGATTTAGAGATGACTGATGAGCAGTCCTTTTTTCGGGCGACTCTTGATAGTATTACCTATCGTTAGGGCTTGATAGGAGTCTCAAGTTGCTCATGAAAATGCCAGCTTTCGTAGGTAGGGAACAGAGGCGGCAATAAAAAATAATCCTAGTTGAGTCACGACAATACTTGGACCGGAGGGTAGATCCCAAAAAGCCGAGACAATCATCCCCCCCATCGCACTAAAGGCACCAATCACAGCCGAGATAAAAATATAGCGACTAAAGTTTCCGGTGATTAGCTGTGCTGTGCAAGCGGGGATCACGATAAAGGCACTGATGAGTAAAACTCCGATCGCCTTAATGGAAATTCCCACAACTAAGGCTAATAAGGTAGTAAACAACATTCGATGTTTAGAGACGGAAATCCCCCGCGCGATCGCCAATTCTTCATGGAGAGTCACTAGCATTTGTGTTCGTAAAGTTAACCCCACAAATAAAACACAGGCAATCAGCAGAATCGCGCTAAAGACTAAATCTCCGGGACGAACTCCTAAAATATCTCCAAATAAAAGATTATTTAAGCCTCCTTGATATTGTCCCACAAAAC
>SMDP01000032.1:0-11933 GCA_012911965.1 Geitlerinema sp. P-1104 | reverse complement strand
ACGCGATCGCAATGTCGGCGTACCATTTCCAAGTCATGGGAAATTTGCAAAATTGCCCAGCCTTGCTCTCGTTTTAACTGATAGAGAAGTTGATAAAACTCCGATTCACTTTGGATATCTAATCCTGCCGGAGCTTCATCTAAAATTAAGAGACTGCGCGGACGCACCAAACAATACGCTAATAGCACTCGCTTCATTTCGCCCCCAGAGAGGCCGCCAATGGATTGCGATCGCAAATGGGCCGCATCTACCCGCGCTAAGGCTTGACGCACCTGGTGAAATCGCTGTCGTCCCCCCAGCCAAGGAAGACGGATACCTGGAGACTCCCAGCCTAACCCTACTAACTCCTCGACGGTAATGGGAATCCGACGATCAAAGAGGAAATTTTGGGGAAGATAGGCAATTTGCTCCCGGATAACGGTAGGCAGATGACCCCGACGGGTTAAGGGTTGCCCCAAAATGAAAATATCCCCAGCTTTACGGGGCAAAATTCCCAAAAGAGCTTGAACCAGGGTACTTTTTCCCGCACCGTTGGGACCAACGATGGCGGTGTCAGTCCCCGCTTCAAGGGAAAACGAGACATCTCGTACCGCCAAATAGGTTTCACGATAAACCGTTAGATTGTTAACGGTCATTACAAAGTCACTCAACTTTTCCCTCCGTTGTCGTTGATGATCCCCAGATTTGAGAGATTCCCCCCAGGAACGGGGGAATGGGTTTATGGGGTTATTGACTTGCTACGGCAAGTTCCGGTACTTCACGATACCACCAAGATTGGGCAGAGCTGCCAAAGGCCTCTTGGAGATTTACTAGGTTCTGACGCATCATCGTTAGATACGCTTCCGGCTGTAAATCCTCAGGACTGCTAGCGATTTCCATGGGGCTAAAAATGCTGACGTTGATCCCTAAATCTCCGGCGAGGGCAGCAAAGGTGTCTTCTCCAGCCTGGGGTTCAGCCAGGAGCGTCTTGAGGTTGGTTTGGGCCACTTGGTCGGCGATTCGCTGTACATCCCCCGGAGAGGGATTGGCTTCAGGAACATCCACCAAGAAAGCGGTTTCTAAATTGTAGCTCTCGGCAAAGTAGGGGGCAAAGTCATGAAAGACGACAAAGGTTTGTCCTGCGAAAGGGGCTAAGGCGTCACTGATTTCCGCATCGAGATCCCGCAATTGCTCAATAAAGGCGGCGGCGTTGGCGGTGTAGTCCGGTTCTCCGTCAGGATCGGCAGAAATCAAGCCATCACGGATGTTTTCCACCTGTTGGATGGCCCGTTTGGGATCAAGCCAGATGTGAGGATTGTATTCTCCATGGTGGTGATGATGATGACCATCGCCGTGATCATGATCATGGTCATGGTCATGGCTGTGGTCATGGTCATGGCTGTGGTCATGGTCATGGCTGTGGTCATGGCCTCCAGTCTCCTCATTGGAGAGTAGGGCCACGCCTTCGCTGGTGTCAATAATCAGTAAATCGCGATTTTCGGCATTGCCAATGAGGCTGTCGAGGAAAAATTCCATCTCTAAACCATTTTTGACCAGCACATCGGCTTGGCCCAAGGCTTGCACCTCGGCCGGCCGGGCTTGATAGTCGTGAGGATCGATGCCAAGGGGTAACAGTTGCACGACTTCGGCGCGATCGCCCACCACGGCTTTCGTAAACTGGGTGATGGGCATAAAGGTGGTCATCACTTGCAATTGCTCAGTCTCCCCGTCCCCTAGGGCGGCTTGGTTGGGGTCTTCTGACTCAGCAGCACAGCCCCCTAAGCCGACAAGAGTCGCGGCGGTGGCGATCGCACAGAGGGGACGGGCGGCCCGACGGGACAGGCCGAGAAGCTGTTGTAAGGGATGGAAACTATACATGGTTAGGTCTGTTAACACAAGAGTGGTGTGCGAATGATAATCATTATTATTGCAAACTTAGTGACGAAGCTGCCCTAACCTATGGATTAATTGCCAAAAATATCCTTAAAAAATCCCTTCTTGCCCTGGTCCTCGGTCCAAATGAGCCAGTCTCCTGCTTCTCCCAGGGCGGCTAATGCTGTCCCACTGGGATTCCAGGCTAGAGCCGAAAACCCAGCTTCTGCCCCATCGAGGAGTTGCACCACCTCCACCGCATCCTGCCATAGACAAATCGACCCATCTTCTGACGCCGAGGCCAGGAGCTGAGTTTGAGGCTGAAAGGCGATCGCACTCACACGACCATTGTGCAGTTCCAACAGTTGCGGATTCCAACCCTGGTCATCATCTTGATGTTTTTGCCAGATGACAATGCCCTCACGACTGGTTGAGGCTAATAGTGGCGCTTCCCCCAACCAAAACTCAGACCAGGCTAACTGACGCACTTTAGCCGGGAAACCTTGCATTCGCCAAGGATAGGGATTGCCCTGGGCCCAAACCACCAGGGTGCGATCCATATTCCCTGACGCTAGGTATTCCCCATTATTAGACCAAGCCAGACAGACACTCGCTGCGGGAAGTTCATAGAGTTGAGGATCGTCATCCCAATCCTGGCAATTCCAGACTTTAATGCCCTGATGACCCCCCGCCGCTAACTGAGTTCCCTCAGGATGCCAGGCTAAATCCAACACCGACGAAGATTCAAACATCAGAGTAGTGACCACTTCCGCCGCTTCCGCATCCCAGACTTGCACATAGGAGCCTAACCCCATGGCTAACTCATTGCGCTGAGGATGCCAGGCTAGATGTTCCAACCAAGTGCGGGAATTGTCCAGGCGGCTAATCAGCTCAGGAGACTCCCCTAAGCGCCAAATAAGGAGAGTTCCCGCTTGTCCTCCAGCGGCGAGAAATCGGCCATCGTAAGAGATGGCCAGAACATCAATCGATTGGCCATCTGCCTCCTGCAAGACCTGTTGGGGGGCCCCATCCAGGGAAATCAGGACAATCTCTCCAGCCGCCGAGGCGATCGCCAGTTGATGGCCATCAGGGGTCCAGGCCAGGGCGGTTCCATACTCCTGTAACTGGCCCCGGCGGGCTTGTTTGAGGGAAGGTTGGTTTAGACGAGACATGAGCGGAAGGCCTCTGCGAGCTGAGTTGCATCGAGATCGCGCCCAATAAAGACCAGTTCATTTTTGCGCTCTTCCCCGGGCTTCCAGGGGCGATCGGGAGAGCCATCAAAGAGCATATGCACCCCCTGAAAGACGAATCGCTCCTCTTCCCCATCTAAATTCAAAATGCCTTTCATGCGGAAGATGTTGGGCCCTTGAGTTTGTAACAACTCACTCAGCCAAGCATTGAGTTTTTCGCCATCGATCGCCCCGGGTTCGACTAGGGCAATCGATCCCACCGTCTCATCATGTTCGTGGGCATCTTCTTCGAGGAACTTGGGATCGACCTCTAGGGCCCGATTGAGGTCAAAAGCGTTCACCCCGAGAATTTGCTGCATTTCAATGGCAGCATTTTGGGTGCGATAGACCTTGGCCATGATGTTCATGGCGTGAATGCGTGCTTCTAGGTCTTCTAACTCAGCTTCACTGACCAAATCCGTCTTGTTGAGCAGAATAACATCGGCAAAAGCGATTTGTTCTTGGGCTTCGTCAGCATCCCAATGGTCATGGATATGTTTGGCATCCACCACCGTCACCACGGCATCGAGGTTGAGTTGTTCCTGCATCTCGTCATCGACGAAGAAGGTTTGAATCACCGGGGCTGGGTCAGCCAAGCCGGTGGTTTCAATCACCAGATGGTCAAACTTATCCCGCCGCCGCATCAAGTTGCCGATAATCCGAATCAGGTCACCCCTGACGGTGCAACAGATACAGCCGTTATTCATCTCGAAGATTTCTTCGTCGGCATCAATCACCAATTGGTTGTCAATGCCGACCTCACCAAACTCATTGACAATGACCGCGACTTTTTTGCCATGTTCATAGGTGAGGATGCGGTTGAGGAGTGTGGTTTTCCCGGCTCCCAGATACCCAGTCAGAACAGTAACGGGAACGGTGTTTAGCATGGAGGTGTTGACCATAAATCTTAAGGCTGGGGCGACTGGCGACTATCTTAAATGATAATTGTTTTCATTGTCGAGATATCATCGGCGAGAGGCCTGGGGTCACGATTGATGGTTCTGCCAGGTCTGTAGGGCCTGCTGTTGGACTTGATACCAGGGGCGTTTTTGTTGGCGGGCGATCGCCGCGACATCTTCATATTCGGGCTGGACATTGAGAATTGCGCCTGTGGTATCGGTGGCGATTTTGAGGCGAACAGGTTGGCCCTCCAGGTCAACCGTCTCAACATGGCGTTGGAGAACCGATCGCGGTTGCAGGGTTTGGCGAATCCCGAGGGTGGTGGTTTCTTGGAAGATGACCGCCTCACAGGTGCGTTGTCTCTCGGGAGAACAAATCACCGTCAGCAGAACACCGGGGCGGGACTTCTTCATCTGAATGGCTTGCGTAAAGACATCCAACGCCCCCACCTCAAACAGGCGATCGCAGGTGTAGCCAATCACCTGGGGGGTGGTGTCATCTAACTGAGTTTGCAATACACAGACGCGATCGCTGCCCCAGGAGGACTCCTCCGTTTCTCCCAGCCAGAGGCGTAGGAGATTAGGAATTGCCAAGTCTTGAGTTCCCGCCCCCAACCCCGTTTGTTGCAGCCGCATAGCTGGGGCCTGGCCAAACGACTCGGCTAAGGTCACCATTAAGGCTGCCCCAGTGGGGGTCACCAACTCCCGATGGATACCATTGTCGTATAACGTCACCCCGCGCATCTGAAATAACGTCAACACCGCCGGAACCGGAACCGGAAGTCGTCCATGAGCCGCTTTCACCGTTCCGCCGCCACTGGGTAAGGCTGAACAGAGAATGCGGTCAACCCCCAGCCAATCCAAGCCGACACAAGTGCCCACAATATCAACAATGGCATCCACCGCCCCCACCTCATGAAAATGCACGCGATCGGGGCTAATCCCGTGAACAGAGCCTTCCGCATCAGCCAAACGTCGAAACACCTCCAAACTCCAGTCCCTGGCACGCTGGCTTAAATTCGCGCCCTGAATCATGGTTTCAATCTCGGGCAGGTGACGAGTGCCGTGATGGTGATGATGGCCCTCAACAGTGGGCGGTTCCTCCGTGACGCCGGATAACTCCACATGGAGTTTTAGACCCTCTTGGCCCTGGCGTTGGACTCGTTCTGGCCGCAAGCGAAACGCGCCTGCCAAGCCCAACCCCGCCAGTTGCTGTTCCAGGTACGCCAAGGGAACCCCAGCATCGAGTAGGGCCCCTAGACACATATCGCCAGCGATACCCGTCGGACAATCAAAATAGGCAATGCGACTGCTCATTCTTGGCTCTATTGCCCCCAAACCCTGTAGTGATAGCAAATGCAATGCAATTATATAGGGTGGCAGAGCTGTTTCATGCAGCCGGCAACCGCTCTAGGAAATTCCATCTGACCATTATGGCAACCATTTACGAAGTTCATCCGGACACCCCGCAACCTCGGCGAATAGAGGAAATTAGGGATGCCCTTGATCAAGGGGCAGTGATGTTATATCCCACCGATACGGTTTATGCCATTGGGTGTGGGATTCACGTCAAGTCTGCGGTTCAACGGGTTCGTCAAATTAAACAACTGTCTAATGACAAGCCCTTAACCTTTCTCTGTCCTTCCCTGTCCAACATCGCCAGTTATGCCCAAGTGTCTGATCCGGCCTACCGAATTATGAAGCGTCTGATTCCCGGACCGTTTACCTTTCTGTTGCCGGCCACCAAGCAAGTGCCAAAACTGGTGATGTCTCCCAAACGCAAAACCACGGGGATTCGGGTTCCCGATCGCCCCGTTTGTCTTGCCCTCCTGGATGCCTTGCAAGTTCCTATCATCTCCACCTCGGCGTATCTGCTCGATAAGGAGCATAGTACGCCGATTCCCACCTTAGAGGTCGGGCAAACCCTGGATAAAGCTGAGTTGTTCGATCGCTGGGAAAAATTAGTTGACCTGATTATCGATGACGGCAGCGAACCGGGGTATGAGATGTCCACCATTTTGGATTTAACTGACGCCAACTATCCCGAAATTGTCCGCCAGGGCTTGAATTGGGAAACAGCGGCCGCCTGGATTTAACTGGGTTAGCTGAGATGCGCTCGGTGTCACAACTCCTCCCCTGGAAGCGGCGTGGGTTGGGGGATCTCCAGTCCCGTTGATTGTGCCAATTGTCACAGTGATCTCAGGGCTTGCGATCGCCCTGGCAACTGTCCCATGATCGTTTCAAGAAGGACACGAGGGCGATCGCAAGCCTCAAAGCTTTAGCTCATCTAGGTTTGGGGGCTTGGTGCGGGATACCGAACCCAGTGGCAAAACGGGTCAGTTGGGCAATTGGTTGTGATGGGATTGCAAGGTTGAAAGAGTGGCATGAATGAGGGCTACATTGGCTCAAAGGCTCTCTACAGTTGAAGTATGGACAGCAAGGAACCCAACGGGGATTCCACCGAGAAGCACCGACTCAGTTCACTGATCTGTCCAGGTTCCACCTAGTGCGCTACCTGCCACCTACCATCATGACTATTAAACTTCAAACCTCCTTCCACCGTGACCTTGACCAAGCACAACCCCAACCGATGTCATCAGGGCCGACCCCTAGTCCTACAGCTGATCCTCTCACGGAAACCTTAAACCAACGCTTAGCTGAAGCCATCGAGACTCGTTCTCGTAGTGCCAAAGCCGTGGCTGAGAGAATTGCCCGGGAAGTCGAGCGGATTTGTGAAAAGAGCGATCGCATTCAACGCTCAGGGGAAGTGAAAAAATGGCAACTCAACCTCGCCCAACATCGTATTCAAAAAATAGCCGGTTACTACGAACTTGGCTCTAAACGGGGACGTAGTGAACTCCATAGCAATCTCAGTGTGATTGTCTATCGCCATATTGCCCCGACTCGGGCCCGCCTCGGCTTTCAAGGCCGTTACAGCCTGATTGAGGATTTTCTGCAAGGCTTTTATATCGAAGTCTTGCGGGCCTTCCGCCGAGAGCATGATGTGCCTAAAGACTACACCCCCCGCACTCGTGTCGAACTGGCGGAATATATGGCCTTTACCGAACAATATGCCAAACGGCGTATTTCCCTGCCAGGGCGCAATTCTAAACAGTTGATTGTCTTGAGAGCGCAAGGGTTCGCCAACGGACAGCCTCCGGAAACCTCCATTGATATGGAGTTAGCGGTCGAATCCGGCAAAAGCGAAGAAGACGAAAGCGTCAGCCGTTCCGCCGCTGCCCGGCAAGTGCGAGAACAGATGGTGTCTGATACTATCGACCCGGCGGAGTCCGTGATGCGCGATCGCGTCATCAAGGCCCTCGTCACCTATCTCAAAGAGCAAGGACAACCCGAGTGCATTGACTACCTAACCCTGAAACTGCAAGATATCCCCGCCCATGAAATTGATGAAATTCTCGGCTTAACGGCTCGCCAACGGGATTATCTCCAACAACGGTTTAAATACCATGTCGAGAAGTTCTCCCGCGCGGGCAACTGGAAGCTCGTCCATCAATGGCTCGGTGCTGACCTCGATCGCAATCTTGGGATGTCCCCCGGACAATGGCAAGTCTTCCTCAAAGCCCTCACCCCTCAACAAGTTAAATTGATTGCCTTGAAACAACAAGGTCGCAGCAATAGTGAAATTTCTAGCATTCTCAACTGCACTCCCAAACAAGCCGAAAAACGCTGGACTAAACTCTTGGATTTGGCTTGGCAACATCGGAATGGGGAATGAGAAGGGAACAGGGAACAGGGAACAGGGAATAGGGGAGAAGCAGGCAGTAGGCAATAGGCAACAGGCAGTAGGAAGATGTTGGGGTGGGCCTTTGTGGTCCCCCTCTTGTGGAAACTCATTTCTGACTCCTTTTGGGAGGGAACGACAACTGAAGACGGACTGACTGGGGGCGTATTGCCCCCAGTTTGCTATGGGGCTATCGGGCCATATGTTCGGCTAACATGGCTTGGGCCCGGGGTTTGTAGATCAGGTAAAACAGGGATTCGAGATAGCGCAACATATCTTCCCGGTTTTCTTGAGAGGAATAGTTCCAGAATCCATAGGTTTTTGCCATTGACAAAAGACGCGATGTGTGTATCTGCCAGGTGTAGGTGGTATAGACCCGGTCCATTCCCTTTTGGGAAATCTCAAGCCAATAATCGGGGTTTTGCTGGCATTTCGTGGCAAAGTCCACTAACTTTTGGGCCATTTCCTCCAAATTGGTGGGGTTGATGTAGAAGCCATTGATTTTGTCCTGAATAATCTCCAGGGGACCGCCAAATTGAGTGCCGAACGTGGGTAACCCGGAAATCATCGCTTCGAGAATCGTTAAACCGAAGGCTTCAAACAGGGCCGGCTGGACAAACACCCCACGGCGATCGGCAATGACGCGATAGACTTCTCCAGAATCAACTTTCGGTAAACGAACCCCTAGCCAGCGGAATTTGCCATGGAGATTGTAGCGTTCAATGGATTCGTAGAGTTTCCGCATTTCGGCAATCTCTTCGGCATCGTCTGACTCTTCTTCCCGGAGTTTTCCGGCAATAAAGATCAGGTTGTAATGCTCTTGTAACTCGGGATTTTGACCGAAACAGTCCACCAACCCCGAGAGATTTTTAATGCGATCGAGACGGGCCATGGAAAACAGCGGGCGTTTGTTGGGGTCTTCTAATTTCCCGTACACCTGATTGGGGTCTTCATCGGTAAATAGAAGCTTATCCAACCGTTCCACATCGCCCGGAACGCGCTCCTCTTGACGCGAGTAGGGGAAGAACACGGCTTCATTGACTCCAGGAGCCACCACATTAAACTTGGGACTAAACAGGTTAATCCCAGAGACCACATGATAGAAATCGGGCATAGAGAAACAATGGTAGGATTCATATTGCCCCACACTATCGGGCTTGCCGACAATCTCTTGATAGGTGCTGCTAATAATGCAGTTGGCGGCATTCATGGCGATGAGGTCAGCGGTAAACTGAATCGAGAAGTGATATTGCTTCTCCAAATCCTGCCAATAGAGGTTACTAAAGAGATATTTCGACTTCTCTAACGCATGAGCCACATTGAACTGGGTCACCTTGAGGCGACGGGACAGGAGAAACGCTACGATATTGCCATCAGAGTAGTTGCCGACAATTAAATCGGGACTCCCCTTAAACTCTGCGAGGAGTTCTTTTTCTGCATCCAGGGTGAAGGTTTCGAGATAGGGCCAAATTTCAAAGCGAGAAATCCAGTTTTGGGTGACTTTAGGGTTAAACTCCCGGAAGGGAACCCGGAGAATCCAGGCATCATCGGTTCCCCAGATTTTCTCCAGCCGCTCATTACAGCGGGTTCCTTCGGCGTTAGGAATGAGGCGACTGAGGACAATCACCTTGGGATGAACTCCCAAAACATCGAGTCCCGCCTCGTGGAGTTCCGCTTGTAGTTGTTTTTCCAGGCTGCGGGCCTGATCGAGGACGTACACCACCTGGCCGCCGGTGTCTGGACGACCGAGAACTCCCTCTTGACCGAACCAACCATGGACCGACACCAGGACGATGCGGAAAATCATGGGAATGCGAGAGACGAAGGTTTCCAAAACCTGGTCATTGGGGGAGTCGATGAGTTCGTCGAGGATGTTGAGGGTGTCCCGGACGCGGCCGGCGGTGTTCCCCCAGCCGGGTTCAAAGCCTAAGTCTTGTAGGTCAAAGCGGAAACTATCGTAGGGATCGTGTTCGGGACGCTGGCTGGTGAAGCTGATGGCTTGTTTGACCCGGTCTGAGAGTTGTTCCCAGGTTTTGATGCGCGGGTTAATGAGCAGTTTGAGACCGTTGTAGGAATGGAGGCTGAGGAATTGAAAGAGGGTTTCTTGCCATTCCCGAGGGTCTTGGAAGAGTTTGCTGGAGAGATAGCGATTGAGAAATTCAACCCCTTTGCCGATGTTTTTGGGGTCGCGGATGCTGGGGGAGTAGTCATAGAAGGGTTCAAAGTCGATCTCGAAGACATCGCCATCTTGGGGACGGTAATGGCCCACAAAGCGATCGCGGGTATCGAGAAGGTCTTGAACGGTGATGGCATCATAGCTGAGGTCTTCGTGGATGCGGTAGACCTCTTGATGGGCAATTTTGGGGCGGATGATAGCACAAATGCTCTCGCCGTCGACAATGAGTTCCTGGGTGTAGTAAATCAGGTGAGCTAGGGGAGAGTCATGTTGAAACTCCTGGGATTTCTGATGCTGTTTACAGTAGTCGCTAAAGGCGCGATCGATGTCGTTGCGGAGCAGGTAGCGTTGCTCTTTGAGGCGCAGTTCACCGAAAAACTGGCGCAGATCCAGTTTGTTATTGCTGTTGAGAACGGATTGAAGGAGGTGGGACATGGTATGTCTGCCAAAATTAAGAGAGGTTGAGGAGAGGGGTGACGACATCTGGGATCCCCGGTGTGGGGTGTCTTCACACTTTCCTTATGGCTGTTGCCAAATCCGGTCAATTCGCCGTTGGGCGGTTTCTAGGGCCGTCACGGGATCTGAACCGAGTAAGGTTTGTTCGATCGCCCGACCGAGACTATCGGACAGACGAGCATAATTGGCAAGGATAGGACGAGAATGCGCTCCTGACATTTGCTCAAGGAAGACAGTTAGGATAGGGCGATCGCGAATGTAGGCTTGATAGACCTCACTCTCGCGGGCCGTTTGAGTTACGGGGAGATATCCCGTCCCTAGGGCCCATTGCGTCTGAAAGCGATCGCTCAACACAAACTCCAGAAATTTTAACGCTGCCTGTTCCCGTTCGGGACGAGTTTTCATGACAAATATCTGTTCTCCCCCCAAGACGGTGGCCTGTTGCTCGGCGGCGGGGATGGCCATGGCATCATAGTCGATGTCTAACTGGTCGAGTTGTCCCAGAGTCCAGGGGCCTGTTAACTGCATGGCCACACGACCGGCAAGATAGTCATTGAGTTCATAGCCTCGTTCGGGTTGTGAGAGTTTCACGGACCCGTCGGCGACCAGATCGGCCCAAAATTGCAAGGCGGCGATCGCTTCTGGGGTGACGAGGTTGGGAACGCCATCTTGGACTAAGTCCCCCCTCATCCCATAGAGAAATCCTAACCAGGTAAAGACGGTCCATTCCCCTTTTCCTAGAGATAGCAAGATCCCATGGCGATCGGGCCGGCCATCGCCATCCTCGTCCACGGTCAGGGTTCGGGCCACCTGCCGCAATTCCTGCCATGTCCGAGGTAAGGTGTCAATCCCAGCCGCCTCGAAGAGACTGGGACGGTAAAAGAGGCCTAAGTTATTGGTGGCCATGGGAATAGACCAAATCTGGTCATCAAGGGTCATCCCTGCTAATAAGGCCGGATCGAGGTCTTGTTGGTGCGCAGACCCCTCAAACCAGTCGTCTAGGGGACGAATTGCCCCCAACTCCACCAGTTGCCCAGTAATCATGGGGGTAAACCAGAGTAAATCGGGAGGTACGCCGCCGACGACAGCGGTTAGGATCTTCGGAAGTTGTTGATCCGGTTGCCCCACATACAGGGCCTCAAGCTGAAAATCCGACTGTTGGGCGTTAAATTCTGCTACCAGTTCATTGAAGACATCCCGGTTAGGGGGTGGGTTGATCCCATGCCACAGGGTCAGGGTGAGGGGGGTGTCTCCCGGCGATGGGGTCATCTGACAGGCGGTTAGGAGGAGACTACAGACCAGGGCCAGAATGACCGGCCGCCAAGCTGATATCTGGAGTTTCATGGTGTTTGACCTCAACGGGACCTGCTCCCTATTGTGGGACGGATTGCTTTTGTTTGCCGTCAGGGACGACGGAAAAAACCCCCACTGCACCCAGTGGGGGAGAAGACAACGAAGAGAGAATCGAGAGTTGGTGAGGTTCGTCTTAACGATGGCGACGGCGTTTGAGTTGAGTTGCACCGGCGGCGATTAGGCCCAAACCGAGAATTGAGGCGGGTTCGGGAACGGGTTGGGAGTCA
>SMDP01000319.1 GCA_012911965.1 Geitlerinema sp. P-1104 | reverse complement strand
AGTGTTTCAAAGTCCTGTTTGACTCGGGTGGGGGGAACGCCAACCATGAGAGCGGTTTGAGGTCGTAGATGGATTTCTACCTCTCGGTTTCCCTGTTCAAATTGCTCTTGCTCTCGGCGATGACGATCGCTGAGCAAGTGAATGGTTTGATTGCTTGACCCCCGCCAGCCTCGATTGTCATTCAAGTCATCGATGTATAACCCGTCAATTAAGACATCAAGATAGTTGAGAACTTTGTTGATTTCAGGGTTGTTTTTTTCCTGGAGTTGTGCTAGGGTAAATCCGCTATAGGAGATGAGGGAAAGGTCTCGTTTCTGTCGCAAGAAACTAAAGAGTTCGCTGAGGGCGATCGCCTGTAACATGGGTTCGCCTCCAGAGACGGTGACACCATCAAGGTTGGGACGGGACAAGATAATCTCGGCGAGGTGTTTGGCTTCGATGAGAGTTCCTTGTGTCTGGGGTATCCAGTCGGGAGAAATGCAACCGGGACAGTTGAAGCAACAGCCCTGAACCCAGAGGATAAAGCGGTTCCCCGGTCCGAGACTGCGACTGCTAGGACAGAGTTCGGCGAGGTTGAGTCGGGTCATGAGGAGAAGTTGAAAGACTGTTTGCGTTGGGATTCGGCGTGATGCTGTTGGGCCATGGCCAATTCTTGGTCAATCTGCTGAAGCTGTTGACGAATCTGGTTCAGGAGGGGGTCGATAGTTTGGCGGTTGACGGGGAGACGTTGGCTGAGGTCGGCGTTGTGTTGGTAATGTTGTTGGAGATGGCTGCGGATGGCTTCGGTTTGTTCTTGGTATTGGTTGAATTGGGCGATCGCCCCTTGCAGTTCCCCGTTCACCTGTTGGTAGTCTTGGCGTTCCTGTTCTAAATCGTCCAGAACGCTGGCTAGGAGGTCGCTGAGGCGTTGGCGTTCGGCTTGGCTGAGTTGGATGAGATCTTGGCTACTGGTGGCGGTTTGTTGGTCTTGTTGCTGACGACGCGATCGCAGTCGTTGGATTTCCGCCTCTAACCCCTGGCGTTGCTGTTGGATAGCGGCGTAATCGGCATCGAGTTGGGCTTTTTCCCGTTCTAGGGTTTGTAATTGCTCGTATTCGGGGGTTAGGGCCTGCGATCGCTCCTGATTTTGCTGTTGTAATTGCCCTAAATCGGTGGTTCTCAGTTCCGCCTCCATGTGGTTGAGGCGTTGACAGGTTTGTTTGAGTTGGTTCAATTCTTGGCCGTGACGGCGTAACTCCTGTTCCCGACTCAGGAGGGTACTAGCCGAGTCGAGAAGTTGGGATTTCTCGCGACTGATGGTGGCGATGTCTTGGTAGTACGACTGGAGTTTCTGCTGGAGAGTTTGGGGAACGGGGAGACTCGACAGATGGGGAATCCAGGTGTTGAGGAGGGCCAGTTGCTGTTCGAGAGTCTGGGAGAGGGCGATCGCCCACGCATCCAATGTATCTGGGTCGGTTTGGGCTAATTGTCGTAAGATCTCTGGAGGATAAAGCTGTTCCCAAACCTCGATTCCCGTTGCGATGAGTTGAAACGGCTGTTCGATCTGGTCAAAGTCTAGGGGAGATTGACCCTGTTGGAGAGAGTTTTCTAAAGCTTGGGCCAGTTGAATTAAGCGTTGTAGAGACGGTGGCATAGTCAGCAAATACCGGAGAACAGGAACAGAAGTATTTCGCCAAATTTTGGCTTATTCAAACAGGACAAAGGACGGGAAAAGTTGAGCAATAATATTTCCCAATTCATATTCTCCTCGCTTGCGACCACAGAGCGATTCAACCACTAAATAGGCAATGTGCGATCGGTTGACTCGCATCCCCACCCGCCATTTATCCTCACTGCTGGCTTGGGGGAGTTTAACCGTATCTTTTAACTCCAGTTTGAGGGGGGTTCCTCGGGATTTTGGATCCACCCAGAGGGTGAGTTGTAGGGGTTCATTCACTTGAAAACTGGCTAGGGGAGGAATATCAGCAAATTTGACCGATATGAGGTCATCTAAGTAAGTTCCGCCTTGGACAAGTGGGATGTCTTTTTCGCTGATTTTTATGGTTTCTCCATCGACCCATTGCACCGTGATTCCCAGGCTATGAATGTAGGTTTCACTGGGTTGGACTAAGCCGTTGGCGATTAAACAGGCGCCATAGGAAATGGCAAAGGCACTTTCAATTAAGTTGAATTGACGTTCAATTTGCTCTCGATTTAAGTGGTTTCCTAGACTGTCGAGAATGGTATTTCGGACGAGGAGAAACTGGGAAAATCCGCCGACCAAAAAGAGGCGATCGCAGGTTGTATTATTCTCTTTCAACCACGTCGTCACTCGTTTCATGACCCGCTGAATGCCCTCGGCTATGGGTTGAAATGCCTCCTGGACTTGTTTATGATTTAAGCGATAGCCATTAAAACTATAAAGAATTTGCTCAGCCAGGTCTTGAGGGGACTTTAAATAATTCTTTATTTTTTTGCTGTATTTATCATGCCCGCTAATTTTGACGGCTTCAAATTGCTGTAAAAGATGCAAAAACTCCGTACTATTTTCATCAGGAGAACTCCCATGTTTCTGCTGATATGCCAAGCGAACACAGCGGCGGTCAAAGGCAACCCCCGCTGCATCGAGTCCCCGGTCTCCCTGTCCATCAAAATAGAGAACTTCAACCTTATTTTCCCCATAAACTCGGCAGAGACTGACATCAAACGTTCCCCCACCCATATCACAAACGAGGACATTGCCCTCAAAAGGGGGGTCTTGGGTTTCTTGCTGACGCTGTTGAGTTTCCCAAGCATAATAGGCAGCGGCGGCCACCGGTTCACTGACTAATTGAATCAGTTGTTCCTCTAGTCCGAGATGTTGAGCAATGAGGGTTTGCAATCGCTCCCGGCCTCGATTCGAAATATCTCGTTGCCAAATTTCTGGGACTGACACCACCAGTCCAGCAATGGGTCCCTGCTGTGCTTGAAAACTATAGGAATTTTCCCTTGAGAGGAGGAGTTCTCGTAGATAGTCGGTGGTGACGCTTTGGGGGGTTTTGTTGGAGTCGTAGCGGTTGCTGAACTGGTCATCGAGGGGTAAGTCCATCTTGAAGTTGCCATAACTGGGGACTTCGGGATGGTTAGTGGCGGTGGTTCGGGCCGATTTGCCGATTTCGATGAACTCATCATCATAGGCGATGAAAGAGGGGACATATTTTTGGCCATTTTCCCCACCATATTGGAACGCTTCGAGTTTGCCATCTTGCCAGTAGGAGACGATGGAGTTGGTGGTTCCGAAGTCGAGTCCGATGTGATATCCCATAGTGAGTCAGTGCTGTGGCCGGTGTGGGTGGCAGGAGCCGCTACTTGGCTTGCTTGTTATAGTGTAGTCGTTTGCTGAACCCTTGTCTTAGGGGTGATGGGGAGAAGAGCCTCGCGGCTGGATTGACGGGGTGGTTGGAGTCTTTGCATGGATGAGTTAGGGGGTCAGCCAATTGCAGGTTTGCTGGATGAGACAAGTTTAGGTATTCACCAGCCACAGTTTCACCGTTTTGTCCCAGGACGCGGAGACCACCATCGT
>SMDP01000318.1:1881-3546 GCA_012911965.1 Geitlerinema sp. P-1104 | reverse complement strand
AGGGAACAGGGAACAGGGAACAGAAAAGACGTAGGGGCGCGCCCTTGTGGACGCCCTAGGCAATAGGCAATAGGCAAGCTTTCCCCTCCCCCTCCTCTACCTCTGTGTCCTCGGGCAACCACAAGGGATTGCCCCTACGTGGTTCCCCTCCTGCCTACTGCCTACTGCCTTCTTCTCCCCTACTGCCTTCTTCTCCCCTGTTCCCCATGTCCGACACCAACGCCCTATTACGACAACTGCCCATTGTAGTGGGGTCTCTCGGCGGGACCCTGCTACTTGTGAATCGTCTCTTGACCGACAACCTAACCACCTGGCAAGTGCGTTCCGATGTCTTAGGGGCGATTGTCTGTGCTGTCCTAATTTTGACAGGATTACTCTGGCAACGAGTCCAGCCAAAACCCCCAGACTCGGTCATTTTGCAGGGCGAAGAAGGATTAGAATTAGCCCCAGACCTACCCGAAACCGTACAGCGGGAGTTAGCCTGGTCTTCTCAATTATTACTCACCAACACCGTCACCAAAACCTTAGTTGTTTGGTATCAGGGACGAGTCCTAATGCGGCGCGGTATCTTGGCAGAACAGACAACCGTTGAATTGGGGGCGATCGCCCAACGAGTCCTCAAAACCCAAAAACCCGTCTATCTCGTTAAACTCGACCTCTACCCCGGTCGCATTGAATTTAATTATTTACCCAGTAACACACAAGGTGTAATTTGTCAACCCATTGGGGCAGAAGGGTTAATGATTTTGGGAGCCAACGCACCGCGCAGTTACACCAACCAAGATGAGACATGGATTGCAGGAATTGCCGAAAAGCTATCGGACACCCTACAACGCCACCTTAAAACAAGCTAAGTTATTTCTGTTGCCTGTTGCCTATTGCCTGTTGCCTAGGGCGTCCACAAGGGCGCGCCCCTACGTCTTTTCTGTTCCCTCTTTCTCTGTGTCCTCGGGCAGCCACAAGGGCGTGCCCCTACGTGGTTCCCCCTCTTCCCTTCCCCATGAAACCCTTTCGGGTAAAGCCTCAACTCCTGCTGCTACTTCTCGGAGGAACCCTAATACGGTTACTCACCTTAGGAGACAAAGCCCTATGGCTCGATGAAGTGCTAACGGCCATCTTTAGCCTAGGGCGAGAGATGGCCGACATTCCCCAGGGTCAATTTTTTCCCGTCTCAGAACTGGCCCTGCACCTAAGTCTCAACCCCGAAGCAAGCTGTCAGGAAATCGCCATAACCCTGGCCCGTGAGTCTACCCACCCGCCACTATTTTTCTGCTGGCTTCAGCAGTGGTTGCGGCTGTTGGCCCCCCTAGACTTGTCCTTAGCCGATCAATTGCGATCGCTGCCAGCCCTCTTGGGAGTGCTGCTGATTGGGGCCATGTATTGGCTGAATCGCCTGGCCCTATCTCCCCAGGTGGGACTGCTGACAGCGGGATTGGTGACCGTCTCTCCCTTCGCCGTCTATCTCTCTCAAGAAGCTCGGCACTATACCCTGCCCCTGCTGCTGATTAGTCTCAGTTTAGGGAGTCTGATGTCTTGGGTTCGTTGCCGTTTGGGCGATCGCCCCCTGCACCTCGGCACTCGCCCCCTCTGGGTCATCTGCCATAGTATTGGCCTCTATAGCCATTACTTCATGGCGATCGCCTACCTGGCCCAAATTGCCACCTC
>SMDP01000318.1:0-1555 GCA_012911965.1 Geitlerinema sp. P-1104 | reverse complement strand
TCTGGCTGGCCCGCATGACGTGGCGAGGAGGACAACGGCTGTGGTGCGAGCAATCCAGCCGCTTACCACTACTACTATTTCTCCTCGTCACCCTGTGGACGCTCCTGGGATTTGCCATTATTGTCTATGGCTTCGGCAAAGATATCACCATCGCCCCACGCTATCACTTTCTCTATTATCCCAGCCTCTGTGCCTTAGTCGCTGCCGCACTGAGCCGCCATGACTCCCCTAAACTCCCAGCGATGGCCCTGGTGGTGGGCCTGATCAGTAGCATCGTCGTTATCTCCGGCTTGGCCTTTGCCAAACCCTATCATCCCCGTCAAATTGCCCAGCAGTTAGTGCGATCGCCCTCACTCCCCTTAGAAGTGGTTGTCGGCTATGAAAACAGTCAAGAAATCGCTCTCGGGTTAAGTTTTGCCCTAGAACTCCCCCCCTCGACTCAGATGGCGTTTCTCACTCGTCAACAGGGCTATGAACAAACTTGGCAGGATCTGGCCCAACTTCCCCCCTCAGCCCCAGTCTCCGAATGGGATTTATGGATCATTGCCCCAGGATTACGGGAAGCCGAATATCCGCCCCAGGTGCTGCGTCACGGGTTAGGCTGCGATCGCATCCCCGATGAGTATTACCGTCTCGGGATTCCCTACCAACGCTATCACTGTCAGCATCCTCCAGTCTGATTAGAATGGAAAGGAGAGCCTAGGGCCTGCACCCGATTTAACTATGTTTGTTCAAAAATCCTCTTATGAAAACGCGATCGCTCGCTATTGCGACACGCCAGACACTCTGGAGTTGCTGCGACAACATCGCCCGTACCTAGAGGCGATTCCCAGTCTGCGGCGGCCAGACGAGAGCCTAATTTTACTGCCCTTCCCCTTGGTGCGGTTACGAGAACCCCTCAGTCAACGGGGTTTAAGTGGCCTAGATATTCGTGCCGGAGAAACGGTGTGTTTGCCCTGTGAGTTGGGAATCATCATGTGTGAACCCGATTGGCAAGTGAAAGTCGGGGTCGAAATTTTCATCCTCATTCACCGTCCCCAGGAAGACTTCTCGGATTTACTACTACGCTGGCGACAAACCCAAGTCTTACTCGATCGCGGCTATGAATGGGTCATGCCCTATCGCTATCGTCATATCTATAGTGAAGCGGCCCAACGTATTTTTCCCCTCTTCGTTCTCTTTGAAGAAACCCCCATGCACATCAAACGGGGGTTAGACGGTGCGGCTCTCCCCTACGTCATTGAACCCAGCCCGGTTCAAGAGTCGGAGTTGGAAGAGGAACTGTTTTCGACGGAAAGTCCTATGTTGTAGTCAGTTCGGGCGCTTCGATGATTTAGGGGCCATGGCTCTTGCCTTTATGCTTTGCACTGTGCTAGAATACCAAAGCGAAAATTTCGTGCGGACGTGGCGGAATTGGTAGACGCGCTAGATTTAGGTTCTAGTACCGCAAGGTGTGAAGGTTCAAGTCCTTTCGTCCGCATTGTATAATATAAAAAGATTCCCGCAACGGGAATAACCCCCAACCCCGGCTTCCCCCAAGCCGGGGTTCCCTTAT
>SMDP01000317.1 GCA_012911965.1 Geitlerinema sp. P-1104 | reverse complement strand
TTCCCTATTCCCTATTCCCTATTCCCTATTCCCTATTCCCTATTCCCTATTCCCTATTCCCTATTCCCTGTTCCCTGTTCCCTATTCCCTATTCCCTCAAAATACCACCACCGAACTCCCCCTAGCCCGCCTCATCCACTCCGCCAACAACTGCCTCCGTCCCTCCCGTAACCGTCCATCAAAATAACTCTCAAATATCGTCCGTACAATCGGTAAATCCGCCTCCTCATACGCCGCCCCCGCCAATCCTGAAAGGGTTTCATGAGAAATAAAATACGCATCTGGCAGCGAAACAACCGGCAAACTGGTATAACCTAACTCCACCAAGGCTGTTGCCCGATGCTTGCCGCCCTCAATGTAGAATAAAAAATCATTATCTTTTAGCAAAAAATAGCCACAAATATAAGGGTCAGGATAGCCATATTTTTCCGGTTGATAGCCCTCAGATTGAATCGAATCTAACACCGTAGTTAGCCGTGACTTTTCCCGATTGAGTTTATCGGGGCGAAGTGGGCCAAGATGTTGATTTTTATTCTTTTTTCGTTCCTTAACATCCGGTTCAAAAATAATACTATAGTGCCAGGGTAACTCCAGAGAGTTCCAGGGACGTGTATCGAATCCCAGAGTCAAGGCGTCTAGGGTATTTTGAGGCTGATAAGAGTGATAAAACTCATCTAAACTCTCTGCCTGCTCAAAAAAATTGAGAAACGGATGTTCTCCCCTCACATACCGCCAACCATAGCCCCAAACACACTTCTCAATTGGCACATTAAAATAGAAGCGATAAGAATCGCGGGCAACGGACAGGAAACCAATATCCTGAAACTCAATGGGCTGTCCTTGCTTATAGGGTTTGCGTGGCTTAGGATGAACCATTATAAAAATAAGTAACTTAGTGATTAGCCTGAGACTTGTTTAGCCAAGACTTGAGCATAGAAATACGTTTTTGTCGTAAGGTTGTATCAAAATAACCCTCAAAAATCTGGTAAACCGTCGGCAGGAGTGTTGAATCATAAACAGTCCCCGCCAATAACTGAAGATGCCGACGCGAAATCAACCGGGGAAGCCGTGGCACAAAAACACTAAAGGTTGCCGGCAAACAAGTATAGCCTAACCTCAATAACGCCGCCGCTCGATGTTTTCCTGCCGCAATATAGAACACAAAATCATCATCATGTACCATGAAATAACCACGAATATGCTCATGCTCTCCCTCTCCTCCCTGATAGCCCACCGTTTGAATTGAGGTCATCACCGTTTGCAACCTTGTTTTCTCCAATTCAAGCTTTTCAGAACTCACTGGACCAAAGTGTTGCGTGCCAACTCCCTCGAAAAAGGGTTCAATAATTGTCGGTTTAGCTGGTTTAATTGTACAACGCCAGGGGATATAGAGTGAATCCCATCCACCATGTTCTGGCTCAAATGTCAAGGCTTCCAAAGCACTTTTAGGTTGATAATAACGGTAAAACCTATCTAAGTTATCACTTTGCTGATAGGCATAATAAAATGGATGTTCATCCTGAGTATAACGCCAACCATAGCCCCAAATACATTTTTCCAGGGGAACCTGAAAGCAAAAATGATAGGCATCATGAGCGATCGCCAAAAACCAAACATCTTTAATATCAACTGGCTGTCCATCTCGATACAGCAATCGGGAGTGAAAATTAGTCTCTGAACTCATAACTCATCGAAATCGTCATGGGAGTTAGAATGGAGTGTGTAACTCGGTGTCCTCGGGCAACCACAAGGGATTGCCCCTACGTGGTTCCTCTTATCTTAATCAGACTCCAACTGCGCCAAACGCAGCCAATCCGCCACATACTCTCGGCGGCGTTGACGCAACGACGCATCAAAATAGCCCTCAAAAATATGTTGAACCACCCCTCGCTGATTCGTATCATAAGCAACACCCGCCAAAAAATCTAGATGCCAAGAAGTCACTAGGCGCGGCATTCGTGGCGCAATTGAGGTAAATGTAGCCGGTAACGTTTGCGACCCTAATTCTACCAACGCCGCCGCCCGATGTTGCCCATTCACGACCAAAAAGCGAAAATCCTGGTCATTGACCAAGAAATAACCAAAAATATGTTGGTCGGGTGACGCATAATAACTGGTCATATAGCCCATATTACGAATCGATTGCAGTACCTCTCGCAACCGAAACTTCTCTAAGTTGAGCCGTTCCAAACTCACCGGGCCACAATGGGGTCTGCCATGTTCTGGGCCTAACTTATTTTCCCCAGAAAATGGTTTCGATTCAATGTCCACGCGCCAAGGCGTTTCTAAGGAATCCCAACCCTGAGCTGTATTATCTAAGATTAAGGCTTGCAAGCAGGTCTCGGGACGAAAGTGAGTATAAAATTGGTCTAAACTGGCTTCACACTGAAAAAAGGCATTCAGGGGATTTTCCCCTTTCCCATAAGACCAACCATAGCCCCAAATACATTTCTCAATGGGAACTTGGAAGTAATACTGATAGGCGTCCCGTCCCATCGTCAGACGTTTGACATCATCCAACTCAATCGGTTTTCCCCGGCGATACATCTCCAGATGATGGGAATCATCTAATATCTCCTGCATCCGTGGATTGTCGATTGGATTGAGCATGACAACGGTTTCAAAAATTCAACAACATCAAGACTGGCGATTTATCATATAGAGGACAGCCCCCAGTTCAGAATGTCTCCAGGGTTATGGAGATAACGTGAAGGTGGGGGCTGTAACTCGCAGATGCACGGGATATCCCTAATTAGAACAAGGTCACTGGGTCATTGCTAATGGCTTCAGTGGTGACGAAGTCATTAGCCACGCTGCCAACTTCACCCGTTAAGTTTACACCGGGTAAACGAGCGATGAGTTTCGCATGACCTTCATATCCAAGGTAGAGTCCTTGTGCTTCGAGATCGAAGAAGAGCTGACCGTCTTCACTGAAATCAATCTCGTTTTCATCAAAGGTATCATTCGAGCCAACACCTCGAACAAAGGACTCATAGAAGTAGCCCGAACCATTAAGAACATTGTCAAACTCACTGTAGTCCAGACCAGCACCCGAACCATTGGCAATCACACCATAGAGGGCACCGCGACCACGGAACAGCTTAACAGACTCAGAGGTAACACTGAACTCACTGCTGTCGAGGACAATTTTGTCCCGGCCCACCTGGAAGTTGTTGAGGGTATCAATCCCCACAGCCCCTGAGAAGACCCCTTTGGTGAAGGTAGTCCCGCTGGGCGCACCGTCAGCACTGGTTCCATTGGCACCGATAAACTGACCATTGCTACCAACAAGCAGGTTGCTGGTCGTCAACCCAGTTCCAACACTGATATCTGAGGTTGCATTAGTCCCGAGGCTCAGGAAGTCGTTGGAGTAGAAGGAACGGAAAGACTTCTGCAACGTGAAGCCGGTTTCAAAAGCAGAACGGAAGAGAACGCGGTTGTTGCCCCCTTTACCCAAGTCAATCAAGTCACCATTGCTGATGCCTGAGAAATCTAGGGCAACCTGAGAGGCTTTCGCTCCCTGAATTTGGAAGCCATTATAGACACTACCGGCTTCCTGGAAGTTGACCGAACCACCGTAGATGACATCA
>SMDP01000316.1 GCA_012911965.1 Geitlerinema sp. P-1104 | reverse complement strand
GGACATTCGATTGGTTCGGGTCGGGTCGAGTCCTTGGTCAAACAAATTGGACTCAGGGTGAAATTGCCGGGGGCACAATGGCGAGGGGAGAATGTGCCGAAGGTGTTGAGGCATCGCTGTGCGTACCTGAATGGGGACTTGGTGGCTTAATCACTCCCGGTACATTTATCCTGAGTATATTTACTCAGTCTCCTAACTGAGATGCACCCGATACTAGCGCATTTCGATCTCTGCTACGGCAGGCATTTCAACATCTGCTACCGACCGTAACTAAAGCGGCATAACGGCTTGTTAGGGATCGTGTAAAGTGATTAGTCCTTTAACAATGCTCTAAATCCCGCCTGCTGAAAATGGGTATCGGCAGTCAGTGCGTCAATGATTCCTCGATCTTGCATCACGATGAATGATATACAGTCCACCAACCCCCATTCTTTGTCTCCTCGTTGCTTAAACAAATTGAATGCTAATCTGTATAGGCTATCGGTTAATAAAACGACTTCAACGCTGGGATCAGTTTCGAGAGATTCTAAAAGTTGGATTGCCGCCGCTCTGTATCTTTGCTTAGAAAGCGCATTACCTATTTCTAGCAAAATCGCCTGAGTTGTCACCAAACGAGTGCTGTTACTCTCAATCTGATTAGCAATCTCAACAGCCCGTGCATGATTTTTATCGGTGACGGAGGATAACGCGATCGCAAAAGAAGTATCTAAAAATACTTCAGTCATTATCAGAAAGAGTTTCCCCGTATAAATATTGATCAATTTTATCTGACCAATCAGGTTCACCCTGTAATTGTAAAGATTGAGCAGTTTTAAGAAACGTCTTAGGTGGTTTTACGTCATTGGGTAGAACACTTTCAACAATAATACGTACCCTCGTACCTGCGGCTAGGTTTAAGGGTACTTGTAGTTGAAGAGCTGTCCCGTCAAATACGGCTTCGAGTTCTTGGAGCATTATTTTCTAGAGGCTACGGACTACTTTCATTGACACTCTCCGCACTAAAGCGACGGAGATTCTTCCTTCAGCGAGCCAACTTACCCTGACAGGCTTTCGCCAGCCAAGATAGAGGTTAATTCTCCAGAAGCGTTGCCTGCATTAAATACAGAGGTTTCGACGTGCCCCGTCGTACCCAATCCTGAGTTAAGGATGTTCATAGCTGCGTTGTGGTCTCGATCTAACTTGCATCCACACTGACAAACGTGTGTCCTTGTGGATAAAGATTTCTTAACGATAGTGCCACAACTGGAGCATTGCTGAGACGTGTAAGCAGGGTTCACCGCAATTGTGACCCGTCCAAACACCCTGGCAAAATATTCTAGCCAAACTCTAAATTGATACCATCCAGCGTCATTGATTGACTTGGCTAGACAGTGGTTTCTGACTAAGTTTCTCACTCTCAAGTCTTCATAGACGACAACATCGTTAGATGTGATTACGCACCGCGCCAACTTGATGGCATGGTCTTTACGCTGCCTACTTATCTTGAGGTGAGCTTTTCCCAATAAAGCCCTGGCTTTGGCTCTATTCTTAGACCCCTTTACCTTGCGGCTAATTTTTCTTTGGAGTTGTTTTAGCTTAGCCTCCCCTACCCGGTAAAACCGGGGGTTGTCAGCTTGGCTCCCTTGTGAGTCAGTATAAAAGCTTTCAATCCCTACATCTAGTCCAATTGTCCGGTGAGTCGGTTCAATGTTTTCACGTCGATCAGCTTTAATACAGAACTGCACATAATACCCGTCAGCCCTTTTAATTAACCTGACTCGCTTAATGTCCTCCTTGGGGTAGACGTTGAGGTCACGAGTTCCTTTTAGCTTGAGCTTGCCAATACCTAGCTTGTCAGTAAAGGTGATTGACTTGCGGCTGTCGGCTATCTTCCAGCTTTGAGTCTTGTACTCAATTGAGCGATTGCTCTTTTGGAATTGTGGATAACCTTTTTTGCCAGGAACTTTCTTTTTACAGTTGTCGTAGAAGCGAGAAATAGCCGCCCACGCTCGGTCTGCTGATGCTTGCCTAGACATAGCATTGAGTTTCTCGGCGAAGGAAAACCCTTTAGCCAGCACAGCACTATATTTGCTGAGGTCGTACTTCCCAGTTTTTGGGTGCTCCATCCACAGCCGAATACATTTATTGCGGATAAATTGGACAACTCTGATTCCCTCATCAATGGCTGCAAACTGGCTTGGCCTCCCATATGCCTTAAACTCAAATACAAGCATGATTCGACCTAATTAACGCTTATCCATATCCTGGCATACTTAGCTTATGATGGCAAGGGGACTAAAGTCCCCGAGTCGCTTTTCCACCCCGCTCTAAAGAGTCGGGGCTATCAAGCTCCCGAATCCTGGCGTATAGCCTAATCTCTAGGGTGCATCTCAGTTAGGCGCGATGAGTATATTTACTCAGTATGAATTGGGTATACCGGGAGTGATTAAGCCACTAAGTCGCCATTCAGGTATGCACAGGTTCAATCGTGATCTGCATGATAATTTTCTCCTTATGACCACTCATCAGTGCCTCAATCGCCCAAACTTCTTGATCGTGTGCGCCAAGCCATCCGCTTCCGGCATCTCAGTCGCAAAACCAAGAAGTCCCATCTCGATTATATCCCAGACTGCATCTTAATTTCACCAAAAACGCCACCCCAGAGAGATGGGAGTACCAGAACTCCGCGCCTCTTACTACCTCGCGGTCGATAAAAAAATGGCTGCCTCCACCCAAAACGTTGCCCCCAGTGCCTTGCTCGTTCTCTACCGCTAAGTTCTTGACCTTCCCTTGCCAGACTCAGGATATTCCAGCAATTCTCAGTCATCTGAATCAAGTTCGCAAATGTTGGCGAGACAATTTACGAACTGCCGTGGTGTTGATTGTTCCTCCCTTCGTAATTCGCTATTTTATTTGGCGATGTCCAGATTTTTATGATTGGCGGGTGGGAACCTTTGTATTGCCGGAAGATGAAGAGATTTATCAAGAAAAATTAGACAACTAAATAATGAGTTCTGCTTTTATTGCACAAACGCCTCATGTTCCGAAGATTGCAGCCCCAGTTGTAGCGTATTAAGCACAGCCGCCAGATTATTTCGCAACAGTTGCGGCCGATTCAGCCATAACCCCGGAAAAACACGACTACGGAGAATCCCCGCCTCATCAGGAGTCAGAGACTGATAAACCCCCTCCTCCAGATAAAACCAATCCAGTTTTTCATCAAAGATTTGCCAAACCAGATATTCCTGAACCCCATTACGTCGATACACCCGTTTTTTGTCCCCCAAATCGATCGCCGCACTACTGGCGGCAACTTCAACCACCAGTTCCGGGGAACCTTGAATATAGCCCTCTTGACTCAGTTGAGAACCCCCACCGGGAATCAACAACACGCCATCGGGTTGAAACTCATTGTCAGCATCGAGGCGAACCGTGGGTTCAATGCCCATTGCTGCGTTGGGAGTGGCGGACTGATACACTCCTAACCAGGTAATGAGACGACCATGGGGTTCGGCATGAGTCGTAAACCGTAGCGGCGAGGCCATATACACAACTCCTTCAACTAATTCGGCTTTCTGATGAGGAGGCATCGCCGCGTAACGTCGCTCAAATTCCCGGTAGCTGAG
>SMDP01000315.1 GCA_012911965.1 Geitlerinema sp. P-1104 | reverse complement strand
ACAACCCCCCCAGCCACCCCACCCAACCCACCACCCAGAAACCGAGTGTCTCCAAGACACCCGGTTTCTCAACCCCATCCACCCCACCCAACCCTCCCAAAAAACCCCAGCCACCCCACCCAACCCCCCACCCAGAAACCGAGTGTCTCCAAGACACCCGGTTTCTCAACCCCAGCCACCCCACCCAACCCACCACCTATTCCCTGTTCCCCCCTCCCGGGAACAATCCCCCCCCCAACAGAGACTAATAAAACAACAGCCGCACAAACAACTAGACAAGACCGACATTTATGCGGTAAATTGGCGACTGTTATGCGTACAGCCAAACTGAGACCAAACCTGTACCTGCCCGTAAAGGTACAATACGCAAACCCACACGCGAAGAAGAGGAGCAGTCAGTGACTAATATCGAAAATAACGACGAAATGATGATGGAGACCACCGAAGAACCGGTGGAAACCACAGATAACACAGTCTTCCTAGGTGATGATGGTGAAGAATTCACCAGCACCGAAGTCCAACGAGTCATCGGCGAAGACGGCGACGACACCATCATCGGCGCCCTAAACGCCACCGAACCCGGCAGCACCCTCTTTGGGAACGGCGGCGACGACTACATCCGCAGCCGAGGCATCGGCGACCGAGTCTTCGGTGGTAAAGGTAACGACACCATCGTCAACGACAACGGACAAGCCATTATCTACGGTGACCTCGGCAACGACTTCATCATCGCCAAAGATAGCAACACCACCATCTTCGGCGGTCGCAGCTTCGGCGAAGCCACCGCAGAAGAAGGCAAAAACATCCTTCTGTCCCTTGGCGGCAAAAACATTCTCAAAGGCGGCGGCGGCAACGACAGCCTCGTCGGCGAAGCCGGTGGCGACACCATGGCCGGTAACGACGGCGACGACACCATCCAAAGTGGTCCCGGAGGTCGTAGCTACCTATTCGGCAACAAAGGCGCTGACCGCCTCATCTCCAGAGCCAACGATAATCCCGATACCCTCTTCGGTGGACAAGGCGATGACACCCTCCTCGTCGAAGGAGAAGCCGATGCACCCTTACTCTTTGGTGGAGTCGGCAACGACACCCTCAAAGTGACCAACGCCTCCGTCGATAACGCCATCCTCGTGGCAGACGTGAACCCCGACGGCAGCTTCGGCGGGTCCGACGGCGACGAGGGCGATAACTACCTATTCGTCGAAGGTGGCAAAGGACACCAACTCTTCGGCAATGCCGGTAACGATACCCTCGCCCTCGGCGTCAACGTCACCGCCAGCGTCTCCATGTTCGGCGGTCGCGGCAATGACTACCTCGTCGGTGGTAGTGGCGCTTCCTACAGTGAACTAGCAATCTTTGGTGGACGCGGCGACGACACCATCCTCTTTAACCAAGAAGGTGGCAGTGGTGTCTCCAACTCCGTCTTCTGGGGTGACAACGACTTTGTCACCAAGGGCTTTGGCAACAACATCATCAAAGTCCGAGGCAGCGGTAACACCCTCCGTGGTGGCAATGACAATGCCACCGGGACTAACTCTGGCAACAACTTCATCCAAGCCATCGCCGTTGACTTGGAAAACCTAGGTTCCACCAACAACATGCTCATGGGTGGTGCCGGCAACGACACCATTGATGCCGGTAGCAGTGGCGCTGGCGATACCCTCAACGGTGGTCCAGCTGGGGATAACACCTACATCTTCTCCAAAGGTCAGACCATTGTTCAAGATACCGTAGGGATTAACACCTACTTCGGTATCGAGGCAGATAAAGATCCTGCGGTCACCGTCACCGGAAACGACTTTATCGGTGGTGCAGCCAACTTCTTTGTCACGGGCGACCAAACCAATAATCTGAGCCTGGGAACCGGTGGGATTATTACTACGGAAAGTGATAAGACGCAGCTTCTCAAGGTTGACAATGCCAGTGGCGTCACTAAAACTGGCGGCGGCGATGACCAACTGAAATTTGGTAACGTGTCTGGTTTGGTCGATGCCGGTGCGGGTGATGACGTCATCAATATCAGCGGTTCTGTCAGCGGCTCCGTTTCTGGTGGCGCGGGTAATGATGTCATCAGCGTTAATGGCTCCGACGGTGTGACTGAAGGCGGCGCAATCCTTGGTGGAGAGGGTGATGACTCCCTCTACGCTCAAGTCGTCCAGGCCGGTGGTCTAATGGATGGTGGCGAAGGTGCTGACACCCTTGTTGTTGACTCCTTGTTTGGTGTTGCTAAAGGCGGCGGACTGGGTAAAAACGTCTTCAACATTGACACTGCCTTTGGTGGTGCGCAAATCTTTACCGGTGCGGGTGATGAGGAAGTCATTCTTAAGGCAGTAGGTTCTGCTCCCGACGGTGCTCCGAATGAGGGAGTTATCATTATCACAGGTGGTAAAGGTAATAACAGGCTTGGAGTCAGTTATATCGACGAACCCGGGAAACCCAAAACGGTATTTGCTGCTGGGACTGACACGGCCGAGCTAGTCCTGGAAGGAGTTGGTGGAGATCGTAATATTCTCCAAGGTAGTCCTTTTGGCAAGGATGTCCTCAAAGCGGGTCCTGGTAAGGATGTCCTTTATGGAGGCTCCTCAGGTCTTGGTATCGGCGCTAAGACGGGCTTGACTGGTGATGTCTTGGCAGTCAACGGTCTGAATCTTGGTGACGGAGACTTATTGCAGGGCAATGGAGGTAATAACTCCTTCATTTTCATGAGCAATCAGGAGACTGGTTCTATACAAGACTCATTCACCAATGCTACAGTCGGTAGCGGTGTTACTGTGGCCGATGGGATGACGGACTATGTCATCTCTGTTGGGACTGACAACAAGGCAGTTTTCGGTGGTAACGTCAGCAGTGGGACCAGTTTTGTTTCCTCCGCATTCAACGTTGACACGCTGACGGGCTTCAGGATTCAGCCCGGAAAAGATGGAGACCGCATCTTCCTCAATAAGCCCGGTTTTGTGGCGTTTGAAAATGACTTTAACCTAGGTCTTGGAACTGCAACTCCCGTTCGTACATTCGCTAGTAATCCTGGGCTGGGTAACGGGGAGCCGTTCCTGTTTGGCCGTATCCAAGCTGGTGGTGGTACGACCTTCAGTGCCAATCCGGACGGCAACGTTTATAACGATGGGGCGTTCTTCGCTTCTTTTGTGGTAGGAACAAACGGCGGAGATGACTTTGGTGTTCTAGGTAGTATCGCCGGGGCCGGGACTAACGACAACCTTGTCCTGTTTGACACCACGACCCGTGGGCTCTACCTTACACGGGAGGACTACGATTTCGCCGATCTCATTGCAGTCCTGGGTGAAAACTCTGATGTGCCAACCAACGCTAATGTCTTTAATGACATCTTCCAGATTGCGGATGTGAACTTGCAGGCTGGGGCAGATATCGCACTGTTCTAAGTACAGGCTAACTTTTTGCCAATAGGCTAATCTAATCCAATTTTCTTGGGGGTCAGCATTGTGCTGACCCTTTTTTGTATAAACCGGGAACAAACCTCCAACAAAACACGACTACAGCCTCATCCTTCCCCAATCACGTCCCCACGAGTGATTCAGGACGGCCCGAGGGGGCAGCCTCGCAACGACATCTGCCTCAGCCATCCCTTATCCCATCCCCAGAGATGGAG
>SMDP01000314.1 GCA_012911965.1 Geitlerinema sp. P-1104 | reverse complement strand
GACCTCAGCGATCGCGTCCAGCCGGCCTTAGAAAATGTCTTAGAACAAGAAAAAGCCATTCCCCAGGGCCTACCCCTTAAAGTCTCGACCCAAATCACCTCGTACTTCGGCAAACGGCAAAACCCCTTCGGCTTCGGCAAAGAATTTCATAACGGCATTGACTTCGCCGGAGATCCCGGAGATCCCGTCATCGCCACCGCCTCAGGAACCGTCACCCATGCCGGTTGGGGTGGGGGGTATGGCAAATATGTCGAAGTCAATCATGGCAACGGCTATGTCAGTTTATATGCTCACCTCTCCGAAATTTCCGTAGAATGGGGAGAAGAGGTCGAGCGTGGAGATCTCGTGGGCTTAGTCGGTAATACCGGACGTTCCACTGCTCCCCATTTGCACTATTCTATTTTTGAGGACAACGAGGCGATCGATCCACAACCGTTTCTTGTCCGGCGTTCAGGTTTGACTCGGGCCCCGCTTCCCAACGAATCCGAAGCCCCCGTCACGGCACGGGTCGCCAATTAATCAAGTTTGCTCAACAGGATAACTACCCTATGACTGCTACACAAACCAAATTTCCCATTGACTTGGGTGCATACAAACCCCTAAAACTCGACCCCAAGGTTAAAACCTTAACTGACGAGCAACGGGCAACCCTGAAAGCCAACATCCAACTGATGCGGGATGCCATTATCTTCTTCACCGCCACCGGTGCCGCTCGCGGTGTCGGTGGTCATACCGGCGGCCCCTACGACACGGCACCAGAAGTAGCCATCCTCGATGCCTTTTTCCGAGGTAGCCCCGAAGGATTTGTGCCCATCTTCTTCGACGAAGCCGGACACCGGGTGGCCACCCAATATCTCATGGCGGCCCTCTATGGTGACCTACCCGCCGAACAACTCGTACGCTATCGGGAAGCTCACGCCAAACTCCCCGGCCACCCCGAACTCGGGCTGACCCCTGGTGTTAAGTTCAGTTCCGGTCGTCTGGGCCATATGTGGTCTTATGTGAATGGGGTGGCGATCGCCAACTCGCCCAAAGTTGTCTGCTGCCTCGGATCTGACGGCTCCCAACAAGAAGGTAACGACGCCGAAGCCGCCCGCTTTGCCGTCGCCCAAAACCTCAACGTCAAACTCTTTGTCGATGATAACGACGTGACCATCGCCGGTCATCCCTCCGACTACCTCCCCGGTTTCAGCGTGGCCCAAACCCTCAAAGGTCATGGCTTAACCGTCCTCGAAGGAGACGGTGAAGATATCGACGACCTCTACGGTCGGATGTGCCAAGCTATCACGGCCACCGGTCCTGTGGCCGTGGTCAATACCCGCAAAATGGCTGTCGGCATCGAAGGCATCGAAGGCTCCACCCATGGCCACGACGTGATCCCCGTTGATGCTGCCCTCACCTACCTCAAAGCTCGCGGTCAAGATGCGGCCGTTAGCTTCCTCGAAGGGATTGAGAAACCCAAAAACCCCAACACCTATCTCGGTTCAGGGGACAAACTTGGCTCCAACCGTAACGTCTTCGGTCAAACCGTCGCCAAAATACTCTCAGGAATGGATGCCGACACCCGTAAAAAGAGTGTTCTCTGCGTTGACAGCGACCTCGAAGGCTCCTGTGGCTTAGCCCACATCCGCGAAGCTGCCCCCGAAATCTACGTCAGTGGCGGGATTATGGAGCGCAGCAACTTCTCCGCCGCCGCCGGCTTCGGCATGGAAACCGGCAAACAGGGAATTTTCGGGACCTTTAGTGCCTTCCTAGAGATGTGCATCTCGGAAATCACCATGGCCCGGTTGAACTACTCCAACGTGCTGTGTCACTTCTCCCACTCCGGGATTGACGACATGGCCGACAACACCTGCCACTTCGGCTTGAACAATATGTTCGCCGACAATGGCTTAGATGACGGCTATGAAACCCGCCTCTACTTCCCCGCCGATGCTGCACAAATGACAGCAGTGGTGAACAAAGTCTTCGGCGACCCCGGCTTACGCTTTATCTTCTCCACCCGCTCGAAAGTTCCCAACATCCTCGACAGTGACGGCAATGACTTGTTCGGTGGGAACTACGAGTTCACCCCCGGCAAAGATGAAGTCATCCGCGAAGGAACCGCTGGCTATGTGGTCAGCTTTGGGGAAGGACTCTATCGCGCCCTCGATGCAGTCGAACGCCTCAAGCAAGAGGGGATTGATGTGGGCTTAATCAACAAACCCACCCTCAATGTTGTGGATGAAGAGATGATGACCAAGTTGGGCAATTCTCCCATGGTCTTAGTGGTAGAAGCCTTCAACCGCCGCACCGGTTTAGGCAGCCGCTTCGGCAGTTGGTTATTAGAACGGGGCTTCTCGCCCAAATTCGCTTTCCTCGGAACTCACGAAGAAGGCTGTGGCGGTCTCTGGGAACAATTCCCCCACCAAGGCATTGACTCTGACGGTATCGTCGCCAAAGTCAAAGAACTAGCCAGCTAACCCCTCTCCCCTCTTGGGAGGGGTGCCCGTCAGGGCGGGGTGGGTCCCTCCACGGGAGGGGCCGGGGTGTGTTCCCCCAGCGAGCGGTGCGTTCCGGCAAGTTCAAATCGAACGCCCAAGGTCAACCCCTTGCCAGCCGGAACACACCCTACCCCTATTGCCTATTGCCTATTGCCTATTGCCTTCTTCTAACCATCCCGCAACACATAGCCCACACCCCGCACCGTCTGAATCAATCGCTTATCCCCTTCATTTTCGATTTTCAGGCGTAAATAGCGGATATAGACTTCAATCACATTAGACTCCCCCATAAACTCATACCCCCAGACATTTTCCAGGATTTGTTCACGGGTTAGCACTTCTCGGGGATGTTCCATCAGATACTTGAGGAGTTCAAACTCCTTCATCGTCAAATCGATCGCCCGTTCCCCGTTGCCATTGCCCGTGCGTCCGCCGCGAAAGGCTTGGCGGGTGGGTAAGTCTAACAGGAGATCTGCAAAACGTAACTGATTGGTATCAGGGTGTTCCGGCTTGAGATAAAACGCTACCATCTTGAGAAATTCATAGGAACGGTAGGGCTTAATCACATAATCATCTGCCCCAGCTTCGAGACAGGCCACCCGGTCCTCTAGGGTATCACTGGCTAACATCATCATCACCACGGCGCGATTGCCGATGCTACGCAGATGTTTACACAGCCACAAGCCAGAATTGCCGGGGAGAATGCGGTTGATGGCAATTAACCCCGGTTGCATTTCCTCAACCTGGTGTAAGCCATGATTGGCTTCATGGGCGATCGCCACCTCATAGCCCCCTTCCTGTAAATCCAAGGCAATCCGTTGAGCTAAGGTTGTATCGGGTTCAACCACCAACACCGATGATTGCAACTCTAAGGCAACAGTATCCATAACAGTACGGTTAAAAATATCGATACGGGACAATCAAGAATTGCCCTCGGCCATCACTCAAAACTGAAAACCCGGCGTTAGCAAGAACACCGGGCCGTCCGACTCTCCTACTTTGGAGTTAGGAACCACTCGACAGAGAACGGGGTAAGCGTCCCCCATTCACAGCATCCCGGAACTCTTCGACATCGGGGCCATAATCAATGGGGAGAACTGCCACAATGTTCTCATGGGGACGAGGGATAATCACCCAGGATTCCAACGTCGC
>SMDP01000313.1 GCA_012911965.1 Geitlerinema sp. P-1104 | reverse complement strand
AGTGGCTTTGAGGAGGGTGATAAAGCCGATGTCATCAACTATGCTCTGGCACTGACTGCACCCGACTTGGGCGGTGCGGGTAATCTGGCTGGCTTGGTTGTGGGGGTTCCCCCTCAAGCCACCCGCATTCAACGCTCAGATCCCGCTCTGCTGGGACAAGAGGATACAGATACCTCACTCCATATTGAAGCGTTCTATCGCTACCGCCTCAATGACAATATCGCCATTACCCCTGGGTTCTTCGTGATTACCAACCCGGAACACAACAGCAACAATGATGCTCAGTGGGTGGGCACAATCCGCACTACCTTTAGTTTCTAGTTATCACCCCGCGAGGGGCGATCGCGCACTCAGTTTAGGCGGGACTGTCTCCCGCCTTTTTCGGTTCGTTTCTTTAATCAAAGAGATTTGCATTACTAAGACGGCTTGTCCTAGGTTGTTTAGCAGCTATCTAGTAACACTAATGAAATTACTGACAGCTTATTGACAATAGTCATAGCCTATGCTATACACCCATATTTATCTAACTCATCAAGTTTGGGTAAAAGCAAATAGCTAAGACCTTTATACAACAAGCTTTTAAGCAGTTGCCACTCATCCATCAGAAATATCTCAACCTGATGGGTGAGTCAGGACTCTAAGTAATTTTTCAAAATTAGTTGACAAAAATTTGTATCTGTCTGATGATTGCTATTGCTATCTATTTTCAACAACGGGGACTAAAAGTCCAGCGTCTTTACAAAGTGAGCCTCTTAGATAATAATGAGAATCATTATCTAAATCAAGCTCGCCGCTAGTGGTTGAAAGGATGGCAGTTTGAGTCCGTGTGAGTATCGTGAACGAGGAACCTAATCATCGTGTCTAATTTGTGGTGGAGCGCCCTTACGGGAAGCGCCAGTCTTTTAAGTCTCCTGACCCTGTCTAACGTTGCCTACAGTCAGGAACTGTCCGTTGATGAGTTAAACTTGCCAGACTCGTCGAGATCCTTGGATCAGGTCACATCTGTTTCGCAATTGTCGGATGTGCAGCCCACTGACTGGGCGTTTCAGGCGTTACAGTCTTTGGTTGAACGCTACGGTTGTATCGCTGGCTATCCTGACGGAACCTTCCGGGGTAACAACTTCATGACCCGGTTCGAGTTTGCCGCTGGTCTCAATGCTTGTTTAGATCAGATTGTGGCCATTGTTGGCGGTGGCGATACTCTCGATCCCAGTGATTTGGCCACTATTCGTCGCTTACAAGAAGAGTTTGCCGCCGAGTTAGCTACCCTGCGAGGCCGGGTGGATGGCTTGGAGGCCCGCACCGCTGAACTTGAAGCCAATCAGTTCTCCACGACGACGAAATTGAATGGGGAAGCTATTTTTGCCCTCTCGGATACCTTTGGTGCAGCAGTGGGAGACTCCAGCGGTGACCCCACTCAAACTCAGTTCGGCTATCGGGCCCGGCTCAATTTTGATGCGAGCTTTACGGGACGCGATCGCCTGCGTATCCGTTTGCAAGACCGCAACCTAGTCAACTTTGGGACTGGGAACACCGGGACAAATATGACTCGTCTCGGATTTGCTGGTACCACTGATGGTGTTGAGCTAGCTCGTCTGGCCTATCGTTTCCCCATCACTGATAACATCCGAGGTTATCTCTCAGGAACTGGTCTCAGTGCAGAAAACATCTCTAACGCACTATCGCCTCAAGCTAGCGGCGGTTTAGGAGCTATCTCTCGCTTTGGCCGCTATAACCCTGTTTTCCGTTTGAGCAGCGGTGCTGGGGTCGGTCTAAATGCGAGTTTCGGAGATTTTGGTTTAGATGTAGGGTATCTCGCGGGAAATGCGAATAACCCAACCCCTAAAAATGGTTTGTTCAATGGTGAGCAAGGGGTCTTTGCGAACCTAACCTTCTCTCCTTCAAACAATTTTAACCTGGGTGTCTTTTACGACCGTCACCACTTCCCCGGCGGACAGGTGAACCTCTCCGGTAGCACGGGGAGCCGTCGTGCTACAAATCCCTTTGGCAGTGATGTTGCCGTTGGCTCGGATACCCTGGGGAGTCAGTTCCGTTTAGGACTTGGGGCTATTGATTTATCCGGATGGTTTGGGTTCACTTGGGCCAATGCTCAGAATAATGGTAATGGCTTTGAGTCGGGCGATCGCGCGGAAGTGATTAACTATGCTCTGGCCCTAACCGCACCAGATTTGGGAGGTCCCGGTAATCTGGCGGGTTTGGTTGTGGGGGTTCCCCCACAAGCAACGCGAGTGCAACGCTCTGATCCGGCTCTATTGGGACAAGAAGACACGGATACCTCCCTGCACATTGAGGCCTTCTATCGCTATCGCCTCAACGATAACATTGCCATTACCCCTGGATTCTTCGTGATTACCAATCCAGAGCATAACAGCAACAATGAAGCTCAATGGGTGGGCACAATTCGGACTACCTTTAGTTTTTAAATCTTGGTAGTTAGGGTGGCTTAAGCTGCCCTAACTATCAGCTTTTCTCTCAACACCTAGTTGGCGGGCCTTCGGGTCCGCCTTTCTTATACAAAGAATTACCAAACGCGGATAACGCTGGGAATCTCAGCTACGGCAGCTAGTTTGGAGATACTATCTAGGGCAGTGCGGAAATCACCTTCGCGGACATGATGGGTGACGAGGACAATTTCAGCGAGTCCATCTTGTAGACCAATTTGGACGATGGATTCTAGGCTTACGTCATGGTCACCAAAACAGGTTCCGAGTTGGCCAATCACCCCAGAGGAATCTTGGGTTTTGACGCGAACATAGAAGCGCGTCACCGAGTCTTCCATGGGGGCGATCGCACAGAAATGTTGGTGAGTGCAACTGAGGAGAGGATGGGGGATTGGCTCGGTTTCGGTTTTGAGGATGGCGGCGATATTAAGGATATCGGAGACTACCGCACTGGCGGTGGCCCCGGCCCCGGCCCCGGGACCAAAGAACATGACTTGTCCGAGGGGTTCCCCTTCCACCAAGATAGCATTGAAGACCCCATCGACGCTGGCCAGGGGGTGAGATTTGGGGAGTAGGGTGGGATGGACTTTTAGGGAGAGTTTTTGAGGGGTTCCCTCCTGGCTGTTTTCAGGGATGTCTTCTTGGGCGATCGCCAAGAGTTTAATAATAAAACCCAGTTTTTCGGCGTAGTCGATTTCCGTGGAACTAATGTGACGAATTCCCTCGCAATGGACATCCTCCAGGCGAATGCGGCCGCCAAAGGCTAACGAGGCCAAGATGGCAATTTTATCAGCCGCATCGAGGCCATCTACATCAGCGGTGGGGTCAGCCTCCGCATAGCCGAGGCGTTGGGCATCGGCGAGAACGTCCGCAAAGTCCGCTCCCTCATTTTTCATGCGGGTGAGGATATAGTTGGTGGTTCCGTTGACAATCCCGGTGACTCGTTTGATGCGATTGACCCCCAAGGCTTGTTTGAGGGGTTGAATCACGGGAATGCCACCACCGACAGCGGCTTCGAGCATCACGTACACGCCTTTAGCGTTGGCGGCGTCGAAGATTTCATCGCCATGACGGGAAATGACGGCTTTGTTGGCGGTGACGATATGCTTTCCGTGGGCGATCGCTTTGAGGATGAGCGATCGCGCGGGTTCAACCCCGCCAATGAGTTCGACGATAATATCCAGGTC